>NZ_JBYEXN010000025.1:0-59021 GCF_057621855.1 Parazoarcus sp. PS-13 R2A | reverse complement strand
GGGTCATCCGGGTTCGCAGATCCGCGACAACGCGTTGAGCAAGGCACGTTACGAGTTCCGCTGGGACGACCAGTTCAACATCGGCCTCGACCCGGACAAGGCGCGCGAATTCCACGATGAGACCCTGCCCAAGGAATCGGCCAAGGTCGCGCACTTCTGTTCCATGTGCGGCCCCCACTTCTGCTCGATGAAGATCACCCAGGACGTGCGCGATTACGCAGCCCAGCTGGGCGTGGCTGAAAGCGAAGCGCTGCAGAAGGGGATGGAAGTGAAAGCGGTCGAGTTCGTGAAGAGCGGCGCCGAGATCTATCGCAAGGTGTGACATGCCACTGATCCAGATCGAACTCAATGGCAAGTCGCGCCCGGCTGCCACCACGCAGACCCTGGAGGACCTGATCGCCTCGCTCGACCTCGCCGGGAAGAGCCTGGCGGTGTCGATCAACCGCGAGGTGGTCAAGCGTGCCGAATGGCCCAACCGTCACCTGCAGGCCGACGACAGAATCGAAATCGTTCACGCCATCGGCGGTGGCTGAACACGAGGAGACAAACATGCAGCTCAATGACCTGCCCGCGGCCAACGAAGCCGGCAATACCGAAAGCAACACCGACCACCAGCTCACCATCGCTGGCAAGACCTATGGGTCGCGCCTGCTGGTGGGCACCGGCAAGTACAGGGACTTTGACGAAACCCGCGCCGCAGTGGATGCGAGCGGGACGTCCATCGTCACCGTGACCATCCGCCGGGTGAACATCGGCCAGCACCAGCACGAACCCAATCTGCTGGACGCGGTACCGCCCTCGCAATTCACCATCCTACCCAACACCGGTGGCTGCTTCAACGCCAAGGACGCGGTCTATACGCTGCAGATGGCGCGCGAACTGCTGGGTGGGCACTCGCTGGTGAAACTGGAGGTGCTTGGCGACGAGAAGACCCTGTTCCCCAACATGCCCGAAACCCTGAAGGCGGCCGAAACGCTGATCAAGGACGGCTTCGACGTGATGGTCTACTGCAGCGACGATCCGATCCAGGCAAAGATGCTCGAAGACATGGGCTGCGTGGCGATCATGCCGCTGGCCTCGCTGATCGGCTCGGGCATGGGCATCCTGAATCCGTGGAACCTGTCGCTGATCATAGAGCAGACCAAGGTGCCGGTGATCGTCGATGCCGGCGTCGGCACCGCGTCGGATGCTGCCATCGCGCTCGAACTTGGCTGCGACGGCGTGCTGATGAACACCGCGATCGCCAAGGCGCAGGACCCGGTCCGGATGGCGCTGGCCATGCGCGACGCCGTGCGTGCCGGGCGCAACGCCTATCTCGCCGGGCGCATGCCGAAACGCTTCTCCGCCTCGCCGTCCTCCCCGATGGCCGGTCTGATGGCCTGAGTACATGGCGGGGGCGCAAGTCCCCCGCCATCAACGTTTTCGGCAATATCCTGCCGACGTTTGCGACGGGATAATCCTCATCCCAG
Organism: Parazoarcus sp. PS-13 R2A; assembly: GCF_057621855.1. Lineage (NCBI taxonomy): Bacteria > Pseudomonadati > Pseudomonadota > Betaproteobacteria > Rhodocyclales > Zoogloeaceae > Parazoarcus > Parazoarcus sp. PS-13 R2A. The sequence continues at coordinate 57,552 of NZ_JBYEXN010000025.1, read as the reverse complement.
TCATGACCTCCACAACGAACCCATGAGCATTCGCCCCACCTCCGCGATGTGGAAGCAGTTCATGCAGCGCGAAGCCAACAGCGCGATGAGCCTGCAGGGCCAGATTCGCCAGATGCTGGTCGCGACCATCCTCGACGGCCAGATTCCACTCGACGAGCCGATTCCCTCCAGCCGCGAACTGTCTTCGCACATCGGCGTTGCGCGCAACACCGTGGTCATCGCCTATCAGCAACTGGTCGACGAGGGCTATCTGCTGTCGCTGGAGCGCAAGGGCCACTTCGTCAACCCGGCCATCCTCGAAGGGCGTGCGGGGAAGACCGACCTCACACCGGTCGCAAGCCCTGCCGGTGCGCCCGACTGGAGCCGTCGCTTCCGCTTCCAGCCCTCCACCCAGCGCAACATCTGCAAGCGGGCGGACTGGCAGACCTACCCCTACCCCTTTGTCTACGGTCAGTTCGACCCCACCCTGTTCCCCACCGCCGACTGGCGCGAGTGCTGCATGAAAACGCTCAGCGTGCTCGAGATCAGCGAATGGGCGCAGGACATGATCCTGCGCGACGACGAATCCCTCGTGCGCCAGATCCGCACCAGGGTGTTGCCGCGTCGCGGCGTACGGGCGACGGACGACGAGATCGTGATCACCGTCGGCACCCAGCAGGCGCTGTATCTGCTGGCCGATCTGCTGACCAGCAGTGACACACCGGTCGGCATGGAAGACCCCGGCTACCCCGACGCGCGCAACATTTTCAGCAGCCGCACCAAGCGCATGGAAAGCCTTGCAATCGACGAGCAGGGTCTGATCGTCGACGACCGGCTCAAGCGCTGCGATTACGTCTATGTCACGCCCAGCCACCAGTGTCCGACCACGGTCACCATGCCGCTCGAACGTCGCGAGGCCTTGCTGAAGATGGCCGAGGAAGCGGACTTCATCGTCATCGAAGACGACTACGACAGCGAGAACCCGTTCGAAGGCGAGCCCCTGCCCGCGCTCAAGAGTCTGGACCGCAACAACCGCGTGATCTACATCGGCAGCCTGTCCAAGAGCCTCGCACCAGGCATGCGCCTGGGCTACGTCGTCGGCCCGGCCGAGCTCATCCGCGAACTGCGCGGTGTGCGGCGGCTGAACCTTCGTCACCCTGCGGCTTACATGCAGCGCGCGTTCGCGATCTTTCTCTCGCTCGGTCACCACGACTCGCTGCTGCGCAGGCTCTCGACGGCGCACAACGAACGGGCATGCGCACTGACGGCGGCACTGGCGAGCCATCTTCCGGCTTTTCGCCATGTGCCGATCTCGGGTGGTTCGTCGTGCTGGGTGGAAGGCCCTCCCTGGCTTGATGCCAATGTACTCGCAGAGCAGGCCCTCGCGCACGGCGTCCTGATCGAGACCGGCAGCGTATTCTTCATGTCCGAACCGCCCCCGAGAAACTACTTCCGTCTAGGCTTCTCCTCGATTCCGGTCGAGCACATCGACGCTGGCATCAAATGCCTGGCCGGCGTTGTCGCAAATCTGCAAACTTCAGAATAATTTCCATATTCTTCAAAGCCTTATCTGGACCAAACGATTCCCCCCAACTGGTCCTACGTCGTCCTCCGCAAGGGCCTTAACCTGTACCCACGTTGTCGATGGCCAGAGACACTGTTTTCGGCCACCGGCGCAACAGACAAGCCCAGCACCATCACGGAGAGATCACATGACCCAACCCACCACTGCCCTTCTGGAAGCCTTCGGCGACGCCTGGAACCGTCACGACATCGACGCCCTGATGAGCTTCATGGCCGATGACTGCTCCTTCCACGCCGTCGGCGGCCCCGACCTGCTCGGCCGCAGTTTCGTTGGCCGCGAGGCAGTGCGCGAAGGCTTCATGCTGGCCTGGCAGACCTTCCCTGACGCAGCCTGGCTCGACGGCGACCACTTCGTCGATGGCAATCGCGGTGTGAGCGAAACCACCTTCGTCGGCACCAAGGCCGACGGCACCCGCATCGAAGCACGCATGGTCGATATCTTCACCTTCCGTGACGGCAAGATCGCGGTCAAGAATGCATTCCGCAAGGATCGTCCGCCGGTATCCGTAGCCTGAGCGCGGATTCACGTCACACTGAATCAAGGAATCCGAGCATGGACGCTGCTACCGCCAACGTGAGCGCCGCCGCCGAAGGCCGCGCCACTCCCCCCTCCAAACCCTACGATCCCGCCTACGACCCCCTGGTCTCCGCAACGCCCGGCCAGGGCCGCGAGTACGCACCGACCTACTGGATCGGCACTGCCGGCGAGCCGCCCGCGGACGATGGTCCGATCACCCATGACATCGATGTAGACGTCGCCATCATCGGCTCCGGCTTCACCGGCCTGACGACCGCCATCTTCCTGGCGCAGGAATACGGCATCAAGGCGACCGTGCTGGAAGCCAACCGCACGGCGTGGGGCTGCAGCGTGCGCAACGGCGGTCAGGCGCAGTGCGCCTCCGGCCGGCTGAAGCGCTCGCAGTGGATCACCCGCTACGGTCTTGAAGCAGCCCTCGGCCTGCACCGCGAATGTGTGGACGGCATGGAAAACTTCAAGGAGCTGATCAAGGACATCGACTGCGATCCTCAACCCGGCGGTCACCTGTATGTTGCGCACCGCGAACGCATCATGCCGACGCTGGAGAAGGAAGCAAAGCTTCTGCGCGACGTGTTCAAGTACGACGCGCGCATCCTGGATGCCGACACCGTCAAGCGCGAGTGGGTTGGCGACGAGGAAGCCTGCGGTGCGATGCACGAACCCGAAGGCATCGGCATTCACGCCGGCAAGCTGGCCTTCGGTTACGTCAAAAAGGCACGCGCACTGGGCGCCACCATTCATCCCGCGAGCCCAGTACAGGGCTGGGAAACGCGCAACGGCGTGCATTACCTGAAGACCCCCGGCGGCATTGTGCGTGCCCGCGCTGTAGGTGTGTGCACCGGTGGCTATACTTCAAACAGCCTGCACCCCGAGCTGAAAAACCGTCTGCTGCCGATTCTGTCGAACTCCATCGTCACCCGGCCGCTGACCGCACAGGAAATCGAAGCGTGTGGCCTGCGCACGCACCAGGTCATTACCGATACGCGCGTACTGCGTCACTACTACCGCCTGATGCCGGACAACCGGCTGCAGATCGGCAGCCGCAGCGCGATTACCGGCAACGACGCACCGCAGAAGCAGTACGAGCAACGCCTGATCGGAGACATGTGGCGCAAGTTTCCGGCGCTCAAGGGTGTTCAGATCGACTACTCGTGGTGGGGCTGGGTGGATGTGAGTCACGACATGATGCCGCGCATCCACCAACCCGATCCGAAGGAAACGATCTATTACTCCCTCGGCTACGGCGGCAACGGCGTGATGTATTCGGCCCAGGCAGGGCGTCGCCTGGCACAGTGGATCGCAGGCAAGGGGAACGAACTGACATTGCCGATCTTCACCTCGAGGCTGCCGTTCCCGAACATCCGCGAGATGGTGGTTTCGGAGGCCTTTGCCCCGTTCCGCCGCTTCGGCCAGCGCTTTCTCTACCGCTGGTACGCCTACAACGACGAACGCCCCTGATTCATCCGCTGGCCTTCCGGCTCGCCGGAAGGCCCCCGCCCACCCCACTCATGGAGCGCAGGACCTCATAACAAGGGAATCCGCAGCGGGTACGCGAAAAGCGACCAAGGGTTTCCATCCCGAGCAGCACCACAGCCCTGTCCGAAACATCGGACCAGACAGACAAAGTTGGAGCCAACCATGAACATCAAGAAAACCGTACTGATCTCGTTCCTTACCGCCGGCCTGATCGCCGGATCGCAAGGTGCCTTCGCAGCCAATTTCAAGATGGCGCTGGGTGATGCTGCTGGTGGTACGCAGTGGGAACTGGGCCAGACCTTCAAGACCCTTTTCGAACAGAAAACCGGTGGCAAGCACAAGGTTGACCTCTTCCCCAACGGTCAGCTGGGTGACGAACAGAACACCGTGAACAACGCTGCGCTCGGTACGCTTGATTTCTCCGTGCTCGCAATCAACAACATCACCCCGTTCTCGCCCTCGGTTGGCGTGCTGACCCTGCCCTATGTCATCCAGAGCGCAGAGGAGGCCAAGAAACTCACCCAGGGCGACGTCGGCAAGGAACTCACCGAAAACACCGTTCGCGACGCTGGCGTTCGCATCGTCGGCTGGGCTTACTCGGGCTTCCGCGTACTGACCAACTCGAAGAAGCCGGTAACCAGCGTGGCCGACCTCAAGGGTCTGGTCGTTCGCGTACCGAAGAACGAAATCATGATCGCCACCTACCAGGCATGGGGCATCAACCCGACGCCGATGTCCTGGACCGAAACCTTCACCGCCCTGCAGCAGCGCGTCGTCGATGGTCAGGACACGCCCTACATCACCATTTCGGCGATGAAGTTCAACGAAGTCCAGAAGTACGTCACCAACATCCGCTATGTCTTCCTGCTCGAGCCGCTGATCGTCAGCGAGTCCGTATTCCAGGACCAGAAGCCGGACGTGCAGAAGGCCATTCTCGAAGCCGGTCGTGAAGCCACCGACCACAGCTACAAGTACCTGGTCGAAACCGAAGAGAAGATCAAGAAGGAACTCGCCGCCAAGGGCATGCAGATCAGCGACCCCGCCAACGGCGAAAAAGAGTTCATCGAAAAGGCCACCACCACGGTGTGGCCGAAGTTCTACAGCAGCATCGGCGGCAAGGACAAGCTCGACAAAGTCCTGAAGTCGCTCGGCCGCTAAGTCCCGGACTGCCGGCGCATCAATGCGCCGGCAGTGTTATTCCCGAGGTGCGCCCCCTTCTGCACCTGCCCCTGATCGAAATGCCGAACGACGCTGCTGCACTGCCCGCTTACGGCCCGATCACTGCTTTTGCACTTCTGATTCCGCGGAGCCTGCCATGTCCATCAAAAACGCCGCTCTGAAGCTCGTTGGAAATATCGAGGAGTACCTGGCAGAAGCGCTGCTTGCCTGCTTCGTGGTGCTGCTGTTCGTACAGATTCTGTTGCGCCAGTTCTTCCAGTATTCGCTGCCCTGGGGTGAAGAGCTCGCAACCTACATGTTCGTCTGGTTCGCCTACCTCGGTGCAACCGTGGCGGCAAAGATGTCGGCCCACAACCGCGTCACCTTCCAGTTCAAGTTCTTCCCGCCCATCGTGCGCAAGGTCTGCATGGCTCTGTCCGACCTGCTGTGGGTGTGCTTCAACATGTACTTCGTGTACCTGAGCTACGACTTCGTGTTCAACCGCATGAACCTGTTCTGGAAGTCGCAGACCCTCGGACTGCCGATGAAGTACTTCTACATGATCCTGCCGATCGCCTTCACGCTGATGTCGATCCGCATTCTGTGGAACCTCTACCTCACCCTGTTCAAGGGCGTGGAACTGATGGACCCGGAAGCCGAAGAGATCGAGAAGCTCAAGAAAACCGCAGCCACACAACAATAATCACGGCCACCCGCAGAGAGAACACACATGGACGCCTATATCGTAGAAATCCTGTTCGGCGGATTCTTCCTCATGCTGTTGCTTGGGGCGCCGATCACCATTGCACTGGGTGGCGCGGCACTCGCCACCTTCATCGCGGTGGAGAAGAACCCGATCGCCTTCGTGCAGATCGCCTTTACCTCGGTGGGCAGCTTTCCGCTGATGGCCCTGCCCGCGTTCGTGCTTGCCGGCGCCCTGATGGAAGCCGCCGGCATCTCGCGCCGTCTGGTGGACATTGCGGAAAACCTTGCCGGCCCGATCACCGGCGGCCTCGGAGCCGCCACCGTTCTGGCCTGCCTGTTCTTCGGCGCCATCTCCGGCTCCGGCCCGGCCACCACGGCGGCCGTCGGCATGCTGATGATCCCGGCCATGACCAAGCGCAACTACGACCGCAGCTACGCCTCGGCCGTGACCGCCGCCTCGGGTGGTCTTGGCATCATCATTCCGCCCTCCATCCCCATGGTGATTTTCGGCATCTCGGCCATGGGCCTGATGCCACCGCCGGACGCCGTCGCCAAGTACGGTGAATTCGCATCGGTGTCGATTCCGAAGCTGTTCGTTGCCGGTGTTGTTCCAGGCATCGTGATGGCGGGCAGCCTGGTGGTGATCAACTACTTCATCTCGAAAAAGCACGGCTACGTTGGTCTGACCGAGAAGTGGTCCTTCCCCGATATTCGCAGCTCGCTGCGCAGGGGCGTGTGGTCCATGCTGGCGCCAGTGATCATTCTCGGCGGCATCTACGCCGGCCTGTTCACCCCGACCGAATCGGCCATCGTGGCGATCTTCTACACGCTCTTCGTCGGCATTTTCCTGCACCGTGAGCTGAAGTTCGCATCCTTGCTCAACTCGCTGCGCACCACGACCTGGATCACCGGGCGCGTGCTCCTGATCCTCTTCACCGCGACCGTGTTCGGCCGCCTGCTGGTAGAGCAGCGCATCCCGGCAACCATCGCGGACTCGATGCTCAGCCTGACCGACAACATCTACCTCATCTGGTCGATGATCATCGTGTTCCTGCTCTTCGTCGGCATGTTCATGGAGACCCTGGCGGCCATCATGATTCTGGTGCCGGTGCTGCTGCCGGTGATGTACACCCTCGGCATGGACCCCACCCACGTCGGCATCGTCATCATCTGCACGCTGTCGGTCGGCTTCATGACACCACCGCTGGGCGAGAACCTGTTCGTCGCCTCGGGCATCGGCGGATCAACCATCGAAGCGATCGTCGCCCGCATCCATCCATTCGTGATCGTGTCGACCATTTCGATCTTCCTTATCGCCTTCTTCCCGCAAATCTCCCTGTGGCTGCCTTCGATGGTCGGCTACTGAACGTGAATCCCGGCCGGCGCATCGACGCCGGCCGGACACCTAACGGCATTTGTTGCGCATAAAGCCATCAACGGAGACTCATCATGTCGCTGAACCAAGGCCCCGTTTACGCAATCGCGCTGGCCACCCTGATCGGGGTCGGCCAGCCCACTGCATCAGTCGCAGCGCAGCCTGCTGCAGTCACGAGCGCCGAAACCCCTGCCGGCGTTTACAGCAACCCTCAGGCCGAGCGCGCCAACGCGCTGCTTGAACGCGCGGTAGAACATGTGCGCAAGAACGGCGTGATGGGGGTGGACGCCTTCAGCCGCGAGGCTCAATTCATCGATCGCGACCTCTACGTGTACGCGCTCGACATGAGCGGCCGCTTTCTCGCCAGTGGCGGCGCCTCTGCGGTGCTGATCGGGCAGAACGTGCTGACCGAGACCGATCTCGACGGTCGCCCTTTCTTCAGTGAGATGATCGAGATGGCAAAGGCCAGCGATCACGGCCGCATCGAATACCACTGGTTCAACCCCGCCGACAGCAAGAGCGAGCCCAAGCTGACCACGTTCCGACGCGTGGGCAACATTATCGTTGCGGTCGGCTACTACGCGCCGCGCGCCACGCCGGCTCAGGCCAGAAGCCTGCTCAAGCGTGCGATGAAGGCCATGATCGACGACGAAGCCGCCGCACTCACCGCCTTCCAGCACTTCAAGGGCCCCTTCGTGCGCGACGACCTGTACGTGGTCGTCGTGGATATCGCCTCTGGCAAGGTCCTCGCCCACGGCGCCAACCCGGCATTGGTCGGCACCGACGCCAACGCGCAGAAGTCACCGGACGGTGTCGAGATCGGGCGCGAAATGCTGGCACTGGCGCGCAAGGACGGCAAGGGCGAGTACGAATACAACTGGCGCAACCCCCTGACCGGCCGACTGGAAAAGAAGCACAGTTACTTCAGCACCCAGAACGGGCGTCTGATCGGTGTGGGCTATTTCTCGCGCTGAGTTCAAGCGCGGCAAGGTGACCGAATGACGGGCAAGGTACGCGCATCCGGTTTCCTGTTTTCGCTGACAGAATGTGCGCCCATTCCCACCAGCAACGGGATCAGGCACTGAAGATCCGGCACGTCGGCAGGCCAGGAGCGCCAGCCTGTCTCCTGGTCAGGCCTGATCCAGCTTCTTCCGCCATGCATCGAATTCGTCGCGCTGGATGTAGGTCTCCAGCCGGTTGATGTTCCCCGGCAGCTGTCGCCCTTCCCACTGCTCGGTTGCCCACCGTTTTATGTTGGCGTGCAGGTCGCCATGCTGAATGGCCGCCGCCAGCAACACTTCGGCATCGTGCTCGGCCAATGAGGCAGAGCTCATCTCGTGCGCCGCCTCCAGCAGGCTCAAGACGTTCGATCCGGATTCATGCTTGATCATGCGAGTCTCCTCGGTCTTGTTCTGTTTTCAATCCGGTGAGTCCTTGCCCGCATCGCTGGCGGAGCCCGACTCAGACCAGAAAAAGCGGGCAACTGCGCCCTCGCCTTCCCTCGCTAGTGTGCCTCAGCCTGTGCCAGGGAGATACAGGCCTCGGGATGCACGATGCAGGCAGGCACTGAAGCAGCCGTGACTTGCGTGGCGGGCATTCGTCCGGCCAAGAACCTACTGGCGCTGCATCCGACGCCAGCCCTTCATCAAAACGGACATAGAATACGGGCTTGAGTAAATGCCCAGCGGAGCACACGCATGACTTACAAGGTTTTCATCGACGGTCGTCACGGCACCACCGGTCTCAAGATCGACGAGCGCCTCTCCGGCCGCGACGAAATCGAAATCCTGACCATCCCCGAAGACAAGCGCAAGGACCCCGCCGTCAAGGCCGAGTTCGTCAATTCGGCCGACGTCGTCTTCCTGTGCCTGCCCGATGCGGCATCGAAGGAATCGGTTTCGCTGCTCGCCCCGGGCAACACCCGCACCCGCTTCCTTGACGCCAGCACCGCCCACCGGACCAACCCTGACTGGGTCTACGGCCTGCCCGAACTCAATCCGGGCCAGCGCGAACGCGTTAAGAATGCACAGAAAGTCGCCGTGCCGGGCTGCCATGCCAGCGGTTTCATCATGCTGATGCACCCGCTCGTCGCCGCCGGGATCGTGCCCGCCGACTACCCGGCCAGCACCTACTCCATCACCGGCTACAGCGGCGGCGGCAAGGAGATGATTGCCAGCTACGAAGAAGCCGGCGAACTCGGCGACAACATGAAGAGCCCGCGCTTCTACGCGCTGGGCCTCGCCCACAAGCACCTGCCCGAAATGCAGACGCTCACCGGCCTCGCCAACAAGCCGCTGTTCACCCCCATCGTCGGCAACTTTGCCCAGGGCATGGTGGTGGCTGTGCCGCTGTTGCCGCGCCTGCTCAAGCAAAAGGTGTCCGCAGCCGATGTCCAGCGCTTCTTCGCCGAGTACTACGCCGGTGAGACCTTCATCAAGGTCATGCCGTCGGACCCCGCGCCGATACTGGACAACGGCTTCCTGCCCGCGACCACCTGCAACGACACCAACCGTGCCGAGATCTTCGCCTTTGGTCACGAAGACCAGATCCTCGTCGCTGCGCGTTTCGATAACCTCGGCAAGGGCGCCTCGGGCGCTGCCATCCAGTGCATGAACATCATGCTTGGATTGGACGAGACGGCCGGGTTGGCGGTTTGAGCGATCGCATCAGGGGGCGCTTACAGCTGACGTCAGAAAGGGGCTGACCGGGTTCAAGCTGACCCGCCAGCCCCTGTTCCACGCCGGAGCGCAAGCGCGCCCGGCGCTCACGCCCGCTTGCCGGCCCCTTGCTGGTTCGGCAGGCGCTGATTGTCTGCCAGCCAGCGGTACAGATCGTTCAACGGCATGGGCTTGGCGAAGTAGTAGCCCTGAATGTAGTCGCAGCCAATCTGACGCAGATGTTCAAGCTCCTCGGGCTGTTCGACCCCCTCCGCAATGATCTCCATGCCGAGCTCCTTCCCGATATTTGCGATGTTGCGTGCCATCACGTCATTGCCTGCGCACAGGCCGACGACGAAGCTGCGATCGATCTTGAGCGCGTGGAATGGCAGCTTGCGCAACCGGTCGAGCGAGGAATAGCCGGTACCAAAATCATCGAGATGGAAGTGGTAGCCAAGATCGATCAGTTGCCCCATGACGGGAACAATCTCCGATCCGGCCTCGACGAGCATGCTTTCGGTCAGTTCGAGACGCACCGCCGACGCCGGCACTGAGTAACGTTCAAAGGTCTCACGAATATCCTTGACCAGATCGGTTCCGTGGAACTGCGCAACCGAGAGATTGACACTGCACTGCAGCGCCGGATAAAGGCGACAAAGCCCTTGCAGCGCCTCGCCGACCTGATCAAAGACGAATTGACCGATGCGAACGATCAGACCCGCATCCTCCGCGATCGCAACAAACTCTCCGGGTGGCACAAAGGTCCCGTCGAGCGACCAGCGCGCAAGCGCCTCCATGCCGACCGCGCGGCCCGAATGCGCTTCGACGATCGGCTGGAACCATACGTCAAGATCGCACCGGTCCAGCGCGACCTTTAGGGCGAGCTCCAGTTGCATTTTCCGCGCTGCAACGTCGAGCATGCTGATGTCGAACGCTGCAAACTGTGCCTTGCCACGCCGCTTTGCCTCGTACATCGCCAGATCGGCATTCCGCAGAACCTCCGCCGGGGCGAGGGTCACGCCAACGGACGAAACACCGCCGGACGCGCTCACCCTGAGCGCATGCTCTTCAAAGAGGATCGGCTCCTCCAGCGACTGTGCCAGGCGTTTGGCAAACCGCATCGCCTCGGGCACGCTGACGTCTTCGAGCAGGATCGTGAACTCGTCGCCGCCGATGCGTGCCGGCGTATCGTACCGCCTCACCAGCGCAACGATACGGGCAGCGACCTCTCGCAGCACGTGGTCGCCAGCGGCGTGGCCAAGGCCGTCATTGATCAGCTTGAAGCCATCGAGGTCGATCAGCAGCAGACTGCTTCCGCCGCCACCAACACCGTGCTGCCCACGGTTCTGCGCGGCTTCCAGGCGGGCCAGGATGAGCCTGCGATTGCCAATTCCAGTCAGCGGGTCGTGGTCGGCGAGATGGCGCAGACTGCCGTTCTGCGATTCGACCTCGGTCATCAAGCCATTGAGTGAGCGCGCAAGGCTGTCGAACTCGTCATCGCCCTGGACTGGCCAGCGAATTCCATTACCGCCTTCTTGCTGATGACGGCCGGCCAGTCTGGAAAAGAGCCTCAGCCGTTTCAGCACGTGGACATTCAGGATCATGTAGATGCCGGCGAGAGCCACCATGACCAGCACCAGCGCGTTCAACCCGACGGTCATGTACGTGAGCCTGCGCTCCTCTCCAAGTCGCGTCGGTCCGCCCACCGTGATCACCGCAGGCAGATCCTGAAGGGGTTGCCGGAGCGTCCAGCGCTCGTCCGAACCGCGCGTGTCGTGCGTGACAGAGGCCGTCGCAGTGCCGCTCGCAGGCGTTTCATCCAGGGAGAACTGGCTGGAGGTCGTCTTGCGCAAGCCCGCCAGATACGCATCATCAAGGCTGCGCAGGAAGAACATGTAGCCGCTCGCCGCGTGCTTTCGCGCGGTGTCGGTGATCGGTGCAACCGATAGCAGGTGTGGCTGCTCGCCGCCCCACAGCATCGACGTCGCAGTATCGTCGACACCGTTCCGGATGAGCGCCGAGAGCCAGGGCTGCAGCTCTGCAAGCATCGGTGCCGGTGTCTCGACAAGCGCTCCCTGCCTGTTGATCGTCATGCTGGATATCGGCTCACCGGCGCGGTTCGCGATCACGAACGTCGTCATGCGGATGTTCTTCATCGAATCAACGGTGAAGTTGGCCTTGATGAAATCAGGGAGCCTGCCCGCGAGAAAATGCTCTGCATCATCCCACCGCGCATAGTCGCCAATCATCGACGCCATCGACCGGCGTTCCTGCTCGAATGCAAGCGTAACACGCGCCAGTTCCTGCCGATAGTATTCCGCATCGAAGGTATCGAAGCGCTTGTCGAGCAGGTACACCGACAGGGCGAAAAACAGCACGCCGAGGATCAGCAACAACAGCGTCAGACGGTACAGAATCCATCGCCCGATGCTAGCCACCGATCTCGTACGATCCTGTACCACCGGTCTTCCCTCAGCCGAACAGAAAATCACGACGGCAACCCTGCCTGATGGTTCGTCGTTCCACCCGATACGCATTCACGACCGGCTATCTGTTTGGCCTGACCTGTCATGATTTGCGTGCAGGAACAGAACGATGGTGTTCCCCGAAATCATATACTGAACGACTGAAAGCGCTAAGAAATTGTTAACGCGGCGCAAGGTCCAGAAGGCGGTTTTCGATCGGGCACCCAGGTTGCTGGCAGGTGGGCGCCGGGTAAGGTTCTATTGAGAGCGCATCAAGTCACCAGGATCAGGACAAGCATCAGGCTTGCTGCCGACAGCAGTGTCTGCAGGGTGATGATGCCGGCCATCAGATGACTGTCGCCGTCCAGCTGGCGGGTCAGCACGTATGCGGTTGGTGCGGTCGGTAAGGCGAAGAAGAGCACCAGGATTGAACGCTCGATGGCTGGCAGTCCCACAATGACGGCACAGCCGAATGCGATCGCCGGGACCAGCAGGAGCCGGGTCAGACTGTTCGTGATCAGGGCGCCCACCTCGCCATGGAGCTCGCCCGGCTTCAGAGCGGCACCGACACAGAGCAGGCCCAGCGGCAGACTGGATCCGGCCAGCAGCGCCAGCAGCCGGTCCGTACCCCACTTGATCTCAACGCCGGACTGATTGACCAGCGCCCCCGCGAGGCAGGCGAGGATGAGCGGATTCTTCACGATCGGGAGCACCAGCGCCTTGAGGCTGGTATCCCTGCCCGCCGACAGGGCAAGCACCGCCATCACGTTAACGATCGGCACGAGGAGCGCCAGCATCACCGCCGCCAGCAGCAGGCCTTCCTTGCCGAAAAAACCACCTATCGCAGCCAGCCCCAGATAGGTGTTGAAGCGCAGCGTTCCCTGCAGCATCACACCGAATCGTGCCGCAGGCCAGGCATGGACCCGGCGCGCGACCAGCAGTCCGACACTGCATACCGCCAATGCAAGCGCGACTGCGGTGAGCAGGCGTGGCAAAGCGGGATCATTCAAAGGCGCGGAAGCCAGACTCTTGAACAACAGCGCAGGGAACAGAATGAAGTAATTGAAGCGCTCCGCGCCGGGCCAGAACGCCTGCCCCGGAAACCCGCGCTTCTGCATGTAATACCCTGCGACGATTAGCACGAAGAGCGGCCACAAGGACTCCAGCACTTCGATCATTGCGCACGCTCCGGCGTACCTGCCCGCATCCCCCTCGGGCGGCATGCTGCAGCCACTTCGCGAGCACCCTGCAGGCATCGCTCACCGCCTGCCGCCATGGCGACACCAGGCACCCAGCCGCGAGGCATGTGCGCATCCCCCGTCGCCACGCTTGTCATCAACAGCCCTTGCAACATCCATTCTCCCTGCATGATCCCGCGTACGCCGCACGCGCTCGCGCACTGCCAGCATACCGGAGCCCGCGACCTGATGATCGAATCGCCGAACAGGGTCCGCCCGCAGGGACATGGGCACGCCGCGCCACTGGCGGTTGCACCCCTACCCGGGGCAATGCACGCCGGCCTCAACGCCAGACGTTGCAGGGCAGACGGGTACCGTCTCCGCCTCGCAAACTACCGCTTGACGCCCTCTGACGCTCTTTGTAGCGTACGCGCACCGACCCCCGGACAACAGACATGAAAAATAAATACAGTGCGCGCCCTCTCATCCTGATTGCAGCCCTGCTCATGGCCACCACCGCAGCGGAGGCCAGACATCCGTGGGTCACCGACAACCCGCGCCTCGACAAGAACGCATGGTTTTCCAATCTCGAATCGGGCGCCGAGGTGCAATCGCCCTTTGTCGCAAAGTTCGGGCTCACCGGCATCGGCATCGCGTCGATCAAGAAACCCGTGGCAAGCACCGGACACCACCACCTGCTGATCGACCGCGGGCTCCCGCTCAACTTTACCGAGCCGCTGCCCTTCAACGACCAGTACATCCACTTCGGCAAGGGCCAGATGGAAGCCATCCTCGACCTGCCGCCGGGCAAGCACAGCCTGCGCCTGGTGTTTGCCGATCACAGACACATCCCCAACTTCGTCTATAGCGACGAACTCGTCGTGAATGTCACCGGCAGCAGCGGATAAACCATCGATTCGCTCAAGCGCACGGAAATCAGTCTGCTCTCGCCCCGCGGCGGCAGCAGGGTCAGCCCGCCCTTTGCCGTCGCCATGCATGCGGCCGGCTACAATGTCTCGCACACCGAGATCACCGAACCCGACACCGGGCACTTCCGGCTGCGTCTTGCCCCGGCGAAAGGCGACGAAGTCGTCATCGATCTGACCGGTGGCGAAACCGAAGTCTGGCTCAACCCGCCTGCAGGCAGCTACAGCGCATCGCTCGAGATGTTGAGCAACAGCGCGCCGGGAACGGTGATGGCGAAGACGGCGCCCGTCCGCTTCGACGTAAAACCGCGCTGACCCCGGCCACGCAACGCACGGTCAGATCCGAGCGACGGCATCCGGCAATCACCCGAGATGCAGGCCGATCGCGGCAGCCTGCCTGCATCGAAATCCGACGCAGGCAAGGACCTCGATTAGAATCCACCTCTTTCCCGACCGGACCGCCTGCCCCCACGTGAGACTCCTGCTGATTGAAGACGACCCGATGATTGGTGCCGGCGTGCAGCAGGCGCTGCGGCAGGACGGCTATGCGGTGGACTGGGTGCGCGATGGCGTCGCTGCCGAACTCGCGGTGCAGGACAATCCCTACGAACTGTTATTGCTCGATCTGGGGCTGCCGCGCCGGGGTGGCATCGAACTGTTGCAGAACCTGCGTGCAGCCGGCAATACGCTGCCGGTGCTGGTCATGACCGCACGCGACGCGGTTGCTGACCGCATCCGCGGCCTCGACGCGGGTGCCGACGACTATCTCGTCAAACCCTTCGATCTCGATGAACTCGGGGCCCGCGTGCGGGCATTGCTGCGACGCCAGCGCGGACAGGCCGCGCCGCTGATCGTCCACGGCGGGCTGACGCTCGACCCGGCCACGCATGAAGTCAAACTGGACGGTGAAGTTGTGCGTCTGTCGGCACGGGAGTACGCATTGCTGCGGGCACTGCTCGAACAGCCCGGCAAACCGCTGTCGCGGGCACAACTCGAAGAGCGGGTCTACGGCTGGGAAGAGGAAGTGGAAAGCAACGCGATCGAGGTCCATATCCACGGCCTGCGGCGCAAACTCGGTGCCGACTGGGTGCGCAATCTGCGCGGTGTCGGCTACTACCTGCAGGAGCGGACATGAACTCATTGCGTCGCACCCTGCTGGTCTCGCTGCTGAGCGCCATCGCCGTGGTGTTCGCAATCGCCGGCTATGCGACCTACCGCACCGCGCGGGGCGAAGTCGACGAACTGATGGATTACCATTTGCGCCAGTTCGCGCTGTCACTGCGCGACCAGCATTTCGGCCAGCAACCCCCTCCGCCACCACCGATGGAATCGCCTGAAGAGTCTTTCGATTTCGTCATCCAGATCTGGGACGCCGAGGGCGTGCGACTCTACCTCTCCCGGCCGCACAGCGTACTCCCGGCGCTCGCGCGCTTCGGCTACAACACGGTCGACACCACCGAAGGCAAATGGCGGGTGTTCTCCATTCCGTTGCAGAACCAGGTCATCCAGATTGCACAGCCGATGTCGGTGCGCAGCCGGATGGCGGCCGACGCGGCGTTGCGCACCCTGATTCCGCTCCTTGTCCTGATTCCCCTGCTCGGCGCCCTGATCTGGTACCTGGTCGGACGCGGCCTGCGTCCGCTGGAGCAGCTCGCACGCGAGGTCGGCACGCGTCGCGCCGACTCCCTCTCCGCCCTCCCCGCCGCCGAGGTGCCGGACGAAGCGCGGCCGCTGGTGCTTGCACTCAACGACCTCCTGCACCGGCTCGATCAGGCCATGAGCGCACAACGCGCGTTTGTAGCCGATGCCGCTCACGAACTGCGCACGCCGCTCGCTGCGCTGCAGATCCAGCTTCAGCTCACCGAACGCGCAAGCGACGACGCCACGCGTCAGGCTGCGCTGGGAGAGCTGCGTGCCGGTCTGCAGCGTGCCACGCACCTGGTGCAGCAACTGCTGACGCTGGCCCGCCAGGAACCCGGCGCTGACGCGAGCGCAAAGTTCGTTCCGGTCGTGCTCGCCGACATCGCGCGCCAGGGCCTCACCGACCATGCTTCGCTCGCAGACGCACGCCAGATCGACCTCGGTGCGGACACGCTCGACGAGGCCGCCGTGGTTCAGGCCGACCCGGCCGCACTCCGCACCCTGCTCGGCAACCTGATCGACAACGCGATTCGCTACACCCCGGCCGGCGGGCGTGTGGATGTCACGGTGTTTACCGACCCCACGACCCCCGCCTCGCACTGGCTGTGTGTCAGCGACAGCGGCCCCGGCATTCCGCCCGAAGAGCGTGATCGCGTGCTGGACCGTTTCTATCGCCGTGCCGAGGTGGAGCAAAGCGGCAGCGGCCTGGGGCTTGCCATCGTTCGCAGCATCGCCGAGCGCCATGGCGCGAGTCTCGTGCTCGACACCTCGCCCCACGGCGGGCTCAGGGTCGGTCTGTGCTTCCCCGCCGAGCGACAAGCGCAAGTGTCTTAAGTCTGGTTTAAGTCGACGCACCTTAGATTGCAGCTGTCGCGGGTTTTGAAGCCCGCATCGGTTAAAGGAGCCCGACATGAAAACCAAGGTCATCCAGCTTTCCGGCGTTGCAGTCGCCGTCGCGGCACTTGCCATTGGCGGATACAACTTCGCCAACCATTCCATCGGCAGCGCGCACGCGGCCCCCGCTTCCATCGTCGCTTCCGCCTCGTCTTCGGCCAGCCCGTCTGCCACGCTGACGCTGCCCGACTTCCAGTCCATCGCAGAGCGCTACGGTCCCGCAGTCGTCAACATCAGTGTCGAGGGCACGGTGAAGACCTCCGCACGCGGACAGTCGCCCTTCGAAGGGATGAGCCCGAACGATCCTTTCTACGAATTCTTCCGCCGTTTCGGCCCCCAGATCCAGATACCCGACGGCGAGCAGATCACCCACGGCATGGGCTCGGGCTTCATCGTCAGCGCCGACGGCGTCATCCTCACCAATGCACACGTGGTTGCCGATGCCACCCAGGTGACGGTCAAGCTGATGGACAAGCGCGAGTTCACCGCCAAGGTGATCGGCATCGACAGGCCCACCGACATCGCCGTGCTGCGCATCGACGCCAGGGATCTGCCCACGGTACCGCTCGGCGACCCGAGCCAGACCCGGGTCGGCGAATGGGTGCTGGCCATCGGCGCGCCTTTCGGTTTCGAGAACAGTGTGACCGCAGGCATCGTCTCGGCAAAGTCGCGCTCGCTGCCCGACGAAGGCTACGTCCCGTTCATCCAGACCGACGTTGCGATCAACCCGGGCAACTCCGGTGGTCCGCTGCTCAACCTCAAGGGCGAGGTCATTGGCATCAACTCGCAGATCTACAGCCGCTCCGGTGGCTATCAGGGTCTGTCGTTCGCGATTCCGATCAATGTCGCCGCGCAGGTCCGGGATCAACTCGTCACACATGGCAAGGTCACCCGCGGCCGGCTGGGTGTCGCCGTCCAGGATCTGAACCAGGCACTGGCGAACTCGTTCGGGCTGGAAACCGCGCATGGCGCGCTGGTGAGCCGGGTGGACACCGACGGCCCCGCTGCCAAGGCCGGCATCGAACCCGGCGACATCATTATCGGGCTCAACGGCGAGCGTGTCGAAAGCTCGGCTGAACTGCCGCCCAAGGTTGCAGCCATCGCGCCGGGAGAATCCGTGAAAGTGGAGATCTGGCGTCAGGGCAAGAGCCGCGAACTGACGGCGACCGTGGGCGAACTCAAGTCCGCACAAGTGGCCGCAAACGACGGTCAGGGTGCGGACCAGGGACGTCTCGGCGTGGCGGTCCGTCCGCTCAGCCCCGACGAGCAAAAGCAGATCGAATCCAGTTCCGGTCTGCTCGTCCTCGACTCCACCGGCCCCGCGGCCCACGCCGGCATCCAGCGTGGCGATGTCATCCTCGCCGTAAACGGGAAGCCCGTGATCAGCGTCGAAGGCCTGCGCAAGGACCTCGCCGCACTTGGCAAACATGCAGCAATCCTCATCCAGCGCGAGGATGCACGGATCTTCATTCCCATCGAACTCGGCTGAACCTCGACTACCCCAGACGGCTGCAGGGAGAGCCTGCAGCCAAACCCACCGGAGAGACGCATGAGAAACAGACACCGTATTTCGCGCCGTGTGCTGCGGCATTTCCTTCAACTGGCGGCTGCGACCTTCGCCATCGGCGCCAATGTTGCACCGGCCAGCGCGGGCAGCGACAACGCAAGGCTTGCTGCCGACCGCCAGGAAGACAACAAGTACGCCCACAACGTGGCTGCGGGCGGGCAGTCGGATGCCTATCCGCTGAGCTTCGCACTTCCCGCGCCATCCGTGGCGCCAATTGCGGGGCAGACCAGAGCGGACGTCCGCGTGCTTGACCGCGACGGCCGCAAGCTCGTCCAGCTCGCGCTCGACGGCGACAGCATGATTGGCCCCTTCGACCACGGCGCATACACAGTGCTGATCAAGGCCAACGGTCTGACCGAGGTCCATCGGGTTCGCATCGGCACTGACACCCTGCCCTATCTTCATTTCACCGAGAACGTCTGAGGCTGCGCCGGGGCGACCGCCGTCACGCGTCGCAGTCACCCCGGAACGAGCCTGAGCGTGCGCGAGGGAAGCACTACGTCACAGCGCACGTTCGCTTCCCTCAACTTGCGATCAAACGTGTGACCTGCGTCAACCCGATATATAACGAACGACCTAGATAATACTGACGGAGCCACAGCCTTTTCGGTAATCTGCAGGCGACCACCGGCACGTTGAAAGGCAGCGTGAACGGACAGATTCTGTGGCAGGGAGTTTTGATGTTTTCCAGGTTGAGTCGTTTGAGCATTCGCAACCGCATATGGTTGATCGTGACCATGCTGGTCGGCAGCGTCGTGCTCGGCGCCTTGCTCGACGGAATGGCGCTGCGCGATGCGCTCTGGCGCGAAAGGGAGCTTCAGACCCAGAGCCTCGTCGTGTCCGGTCACGACGTCATGCTGCATTTCCACGCTCTGCAGCTGGATGGTACGCTGTCGGCCGCCGACGCACAGCGCGCGGCGATCAGCGCCGTTCGTGCCATGCGTCGTTCGGACAGCGAGTACCTCTGGATTGCCGACATGAGCGGCAAGGATCCAAAGGTGGTGATGCACCCCTTGCAGCCAAGGCTCGAGGGGCGCCTGCTCGACGCATCCCGCTTTACCTTTGTGCCTGACCTGCGTTCGCTCCCGGTTCCTTCCCGGGCACCGACGTACGGGACTAAGGACGCGCAGGCAACCCTCCGCGCACTCGCCGAGCAAGGCGGGGAAGGTTACCTGAGCTACGTCTGGCCCCGGTCTGCATCCTCGCCCGATCAACCCTCGGAGCTTTATCCGAAGCTCTCCTACGTCCGGAATGTGGCGCCGTGGAACTGGGTCATCGGTTCCGGTCTATTCATTGAAGACGTCGACGCAGCGATCTGGAAACAGACCTCCAACACCGTGCTGCGCACCGGCATTGCCAGCATCGTCCTGTTGCTGCTCGCCTCGCTCGTAGCGCGCAGTATCACGCTCCCGCTCAAGCGGTCCACAAGGGCCATGCGTGGTATCGGTCCACCGTGGGGGAAAGCCGAGCGTCTGCCTGTCACCGGTCATGGCGAACTTGCAGAACTCGCCACCGGCTTCAACCGGATGCTCGATGAGCTCGAGGTGCACGAAGCGGCACAGACTCAACGCGAGCAGCAACTCGAGGAAGCGGTCGCCCGACGCACGGCCGAGCTCAGAGCCGCGAACAGGCAACTGGAAGCAGAACTCACTGAAAGACAACAGGCAGAGCAGGCATTGCGTGACAGCGAAGCCCACTTCAGCAACATCTGCACCACGGCGCAGGACGCGATCTTCCTGATCGACGAACAGCGACGCATTTCGTACTGGAATCCCGCTGCCGTGCGGATCTACGGCTACAGCGCAGACGAAGTGCTCGGTCGTGACGTACTTGAGTTTGTCATCCCTGAACGTCTCATGGACTGGGCCGGCGCAGAGTTCTCCGAGTTCATCGCAAGCGACGACTACAAGCGCCATGGCAGGCAGCACGAGGTAATCGGTCGCAGCCGGGATGGCCGCGAGTTTCCCGTTTCGCTGTCAGTCTCGGCCATCAGGCTCAATGGAAGCTGGTCAGCTGTGTGCTTCGTCCGTGACATCAGCGAGCAGAAGCAGTCTTCGCAGGCAGTGCGCGAAAGCCGGGCGCGCATGCGTGCGCTCCTCGACGCAAGCAGCGAATCCGTGCTGCTCCTCGACCCCGCGGGTGTGATTCTCGAGATCAACACCTGTGCCGCACAGCGCTTCAACCTGACCCCCGAAGACATGAGTGGCCGGAACTTCTTCGACTATCTGCCACCTGCGCTGGTCGCGCCACGTAATGCTGCGATCCAGCAGGTCGTGATCAGCGGAGAGCCCACGCACCTGAACGACCGCCGCGACGGACGCTTCTTCGACAACAACCTCTATCCGGTCAAGGACGACAGCGGCAGGGTTGAGAGCATCGCAATCTACGCCCGGGACACGACAGAGCACGAGCGCAATACTGCGATCGAGGCCACCTTCAACCGCATGGACAATCTCCTCCTGCAGCAAAAAACGGAACTGGCCGAAATTGCACGTATCTTCTGCCAGCGCATCGTGCCCGTCTTCGACTTTATCGGCGCCTGGATCGGGCGCGCGGAGAAAGACGGCCGCCTCACCGTGATCGCCACCTCGGACACCGAGGCGGGCGGCGCACTCGAGGGTCTGAGCAAGGCCGCCCTGCGCTGGGACGACGCGCCTCATTGCCACCCTGCCTCCATGGTGATGCGCAGCGGCGAACCGGAAATCGTGGATTTTGCCGACGCCGGATGTCACGGCTGCGAGGGCAGCATCCATGCGCTCGGCGCCGGCGAATCCATCCTTCTGCCGCTGATGCTGCGCGGCAAGCCCTGGGGTGTCCTCACGTTCTACGGCCGTCGGAACGGGTGCTTCAGTCACGCCAGCACGCTGCAGGCACTCAAGGGCCTTGCGGATCGCGTCGGTGTCTCACTCGAGTCCGCGGTACAGCAGGAGTGGCTGACCCTGCTGAACACCGCGCTGGCCAATGTCGCCAATGCGGCCTATATCACCGACGGCAGCGGCACGATCCTGTGGGGCAACCGCGCGCTCTCGACCCTTTCCGGCTTCTCCGAAGCCGAGATCCTGGGTGCAAATCCGATGATATTCAGCGCGAAGGACGACAACCCGGACTTCCATGCACGTTTCCGTGACTCGATCACCGCCGGCAAGACCTGGCATGGCGAACTCATCAACACCCACAGTACGGGCACACGCTACACGGTGGACCAGACCATCACGCCCCTGCTGGATGCCAATGGAACGGTCACACACTACGTTGCCATTCTTGAAGACATCACCGAGCGCAAGAACACCGAGGAGCGGATGCAACATACCGCCCATCACGACCCGCTGACCGACCTTCCAAACCGGGGGCTCTTCATCGACCGCCTCGGCCAGGCACTGGCGCTGGCGCGCAGGGAGGCCCGCAGCGGCGCCCTGATGTTCCTCGACCTGGACCACTTCAAGGCGGTCAACGACAGGCTTGGCCACGCCGCGGGCGATGCCCTGCTGATTGCCGTGGCCGAACGCCTGCAGGCCCAGGTCAGGGAGAGCGACACCGTCGCGCGCCTTGGCGGTGACGAGTTCACCATCATCCTTCCCAGCCTGCGCGAGCCCGGCGATGCGGACATGCTGGCCGACAAGATCCTGCACGCACTGTCGCAGCCACTGACGATAGAGGGCGAAGCGATACACATCGGCGCGAGCATCGGCATTGCGCGCTTCCCCGAGGCCGGCACCACCATCGAAGCCCTGCTGCGCGCGGCCGACGATGCGATGTATGCCGCCAAACGATCCGGCCGCAACCGCCACATGTCGGCGGTGGTCGCGGACACGCCCGCCTGAGCCTGAGCCCGTCCCCGCCTCACGCCTGACGGCTCCGCCCTTGAGTGGCTTGCGGTGCGCACCCGCCGCAGCACTCAAACCCCATCGAATCCGGCATGTCAAGCAAAAATATCACATTGAGTTTCCACTGCTCCTTGTCTAAGTTCAAGCTGTCAGCATCGGCGACGTCACCGGGAGCAAGCACTTCCAGGTGACGCCGTGGCGCCGCATCCCGCCTGTCGAAAAAGAACCGGGGCCGGCCAGACGCTGACTGTCACCTGCAGGCCGGGCAGCCACATCGCATGGCGTTTTCGTCCGCACCTGCACTGACCGATGTGAATGGGATGATTGATTCAGGAACGCAAGCCGCCGTGCGCCGTCACGGCGGCTGAGCAGATCGCATGCGCATCTTTCCGCCCGCCTTTGAGGGTGTTCCAGGAAGCTGGATCGATCAGGGGTTCCGGTCGCACCGTTGCGCACGGAACGCAGTCTCCGACCGGTTCGGTTTTGCCCGATCACGACGGGGTGGCCCATCGGGGCAACCCCGGAAAAGGAGCCCGTCATGCCCGTCCAGTTCGCCGCCCCCGGGGTCTACATCCAGGAAATTCCGAGCGGGGTTCGCACCATTTCCAGCGTTGCCACCTCCGTCGCAGCCTTCCTCGGTGCCGCACCGCGCGGTCCGGTCAACAAGGCGGTTCGCATCCACAGCTTCGCGGATTTCGAGCGCAACTTTGGCGGCCTGTCCGCCGACTCCGAGATGAGCTACGGCGTGCGCCAGTTTTTTGGCAACGGCGGCTCGGACGCGTGGATCGTGCGCGTGGTCAAGGACGCCTCACCCGCGAGCCGGACCCTGCTCAGCACCACCGCAGCCAACGTGCTGACGGTCACCGCGCTCGACGCCGGTGTATCCGGCAACGACATCCAGTTGCGGGTGGATTACGCCACCGCACTGCCGGACAGCACCTTCAACCTCAGCGTGATCCGCAGCAGTGACGGACGCGCCGAACAGTACGCCAACGTGTCCATGAATTCGGCCGATGCGCGCTATCTGCCGGACCTGATGAATGGCGTGTCGCAACTGGTGAAGGTCAGCCGCGATGTCCCTCAGGCAACCCTCGACGGACTGCCCGCCGGCACCTCAACCAGCGGCGCGATTGCAGATGTTGCTACCGTGATTGACGCCACGCATACGGACTTCCGGGTGGTGGTCAACGGCTTGCCGTCGGTCACCGTCAGCATCACGCTGCCGGCGGACATCGCCGGCGGCACCGCAATCCAGCGCCTGACCACCCTTGCCGCGGCTATCCAGGCCAAGGTCCGGGCACAGGCAGCAGGCAAGCCGGCCTTGCTCAACTTCACCTGCACCCGCACCGGCTCCACCCTCGTTCTGGGTTCGGGCAGCGGGGGCGAGTTCTCCTCGGTACGGGTGCTGGCCGGCGCGCGCAACAATGCTGCGGGCGTGCTCAAGCTGGGCGCGGCCGCAGGCGGCATCGAAGCCGATGCGGTCGCCGCAATCCGTCCGGCACGACTGCCCGACCCCGCAACGCTGACCAGCGGCGCTTTCGCCGCAAACGATCTGGACGCGCTGCCCGATGCGACCCACAGCAGCCTTCGCATCAGCCTCGACGGCTATGGGCCCGACCTCGTGGATATCGGCGTTGCCCCCGCGGTCGGCGCCAACCTCGGGGCGAAAATGGCCGATGTCGCAGCCCGTCTGCAGACAGCGGTTCGCGCGCTCAAACCCGGCAACCCCGCCTATCGCGATTTCGTGGCGAGCGTTCAGGGCAGCACCCTGGTGCTTGCGTCCGGTTCGCGCGGCGCAGGCTCGGCGATCGCCGTGAGCGCCGCCGCGAGCAATGACATCGCAACCGGCCTTCACCTGCTCACAGGCGCCGTCCTGTCGCCGCCGCCCACCGACGCCTTCCTCGACGGCGGCAGCGAGACCCCTTATGCCGCGGCCGACATCTACCCCGCCTTCATCGGCAGCCGAAGCAAGCGCGAGGGTCTGTACGCACTGGAAGACGTCGACCTGTTCAACCTGCTGGTCCTGCCCGGCATTACCGACAGTGGCGTGCTGGCCGATGCAACGAGCTACTGCCAGGAGCGCCGGGCCTTCTTCATCATCGACGCCCCGCCTTCGGCCACCGACGTGGCCACCATGGTCCAGTCGGCCTCAGGCACCGACCTGCCAAAATCCGACCATGCCGCGGTGTACTTCCCCTGGACCCATGTGGCCGACCCGCTCAAGAACGGCAAGCCGCGGCTCACTCCGCCGAGCGGCACGATCGCCGGCCTGTATGCCCGTACCGACGGCAGCCGCGGCGTGTGGAAGGCGCCCGCCGGCACCGATGCCAACCTGTCCGGCGTGCAGTCGCTGGCGCTCACGCTCACCGACGGCGAGAACGGCAGCCTGAATCCGCTCGGCGTGAATTGCCTGCGTACCTTCCCCGTCTATGGCGCAGTGTGCTGGGGCGCGCGCACCTTGCGCGGTGCGGACCAGATGAGCTCGGAGTACAAGTACGTGCCCGTGCGACGGCTCGCGTTGTATATCGAAGAGTCGCTCTATCGCGGCACGCAGTGGGTGGTGTTCGAACCCAACGACGAACCGCTGTGGGCGCAGATCCGGCTCAATATCGGCGCCTTCATGAACGGGCTGTTCCGCCAGGGGGCCTTCCAGGGTTCCTCACCGCGTGACGCCTACCTGGTGAAGTGCGACCGCGAGACCACGACGCAGGACGACATCAACCGCGGCGTGGTGAACATCCTGGTCGGCTTCGCGCCGCTCAAACCGGCGGAATTCGTCGTCATCAGCATTCAGCAACTCGCCGGACAGATTCAGGTGTAGGCGCACTGACCCATCGCCCCGCATACCCGTCACCGCATTCGAGGAGGCCGCACCATGGCGCAGTTCACCGTCAATTCGCAACGGTTCGATCCCTACAAGAACTTCAAATTCCGCGTGAAATGGGACGGCCGCTACGTCGCCGGCATCAGCAAGGTGTCCGCGCTCAAACGCAGCACCGAAGTCGTCGAGCACCGCGAAGGGGGCGACCCGTCCAGTTCGCGCAAGTCGCCGGGACGCAGCAAGTTCGAAGCCATCACGCTCGAGCGCGGCGTCACCCACGACAAGGACTTCGAGCAGTGGGCGAACAAGGTGTGGAACCTCGGCTCGGGCCTGGGCAGCGAAGTCTCGCTGAAGGATTTCCGCAAGGACCTGATCATCGAGGTCTACAACGAAGCCGGCCAGCTCGCGCTGGCGTACAAGGTGTTCCGCTGCTGGGTGTCCGAGTATCAGGCCCTGCCCGACCTCGACGCCAATGCCAACGCGGTGGCGATCCAGCAGATCAAGCTCGAGAACGAGGGCTGGGAGCGGGATTATGAAGTGAGCGAACCCAGTGAACCCAGCTACGTCGAGCCGGCCTGACGGAGCCCGCTTATGCGGCCACTCAGCGCTTCGCAACTCCTCTATCTGTGGGACGCCGGTCAGTCCCGGCATCCGATAGACCGCGCACTGCTTGCGCTCGCCCTGGGACTGCCCGAGGAGGCGCCGGACGGGCTTGCCGACCATCCGGTGGGCTGGCGCGAAGCCCGCCTGCTGGCCCTGCGCAACGCCACCTTCGGCGCGCAGATCGACGGCTACGATGCCTGCCCGCGCTGTGGCGCAATGATGGAGTTCTCGGTTGATGGCGACGCGCTGCTGGCCGCACTGCCGCTGCCGACGGACGATGCCTTGATCGAACTCGATGGCAGTCAATGGCGCCTGCCTTCGAGCCGCGACCAGGCGCTGGCGCTCGCGGCGGGCGAACCCGAGCGCGTCGCCCGGCGCTTGCTCGCGCGCTGCCACGTTGCGGGCAGCGAAGACATCACGGCCGCGCAGACCGCCACGCTCGAAGCCCTGATGGAAGACCTGGACCCGGCAGCAAACATCCACCTCGGCATGCACTGCAGCGAATGCGGCGAGCACTGGGACGCCCTGCTCGATGTCGGCAGCTGGTTCTGGGACGAACTCGGAGCCCGGGTACGTGAGCTGCTGCATGCGGTCCATCGGCTTGCCCTCGCCTACGGCTGGCGCGAAGCCGACATCCTCGCCCTGAGCCCGGCACGGCGTGCCGCCTATCTGGACCTGATCGGTTGAGGGCGACATGAGCGGATATCTCCTTCAACTCGCCAGACGCAGCCTCGGTATCAGCCACCGGGCGCGCAGCCGTGCAACGCTGCCCTATGCGACCGCAGCGACATGCGCCCCGATCGAGGAAGGCCTCGCGCCGGCCTTCGAGCCTGGCCTGTCACAGCCGGACACTAACGGCCGTTCCACACCACACCGCGGCGCCGCTCGCGCTCAGACCATGACGCCCGCCCCGCACATGGCAGACGCCGAACGCACGCCACAGCCCCTGCTCCCCTCCCCTTCCCCGCGCGCCGCCGCCCTCCAGCACGCAGCGCAGGCAAAGCCCGACACGCCCGGTCCAGGCGAACGCGAGAACCGTCCCGCGCCCGAACGCCAGCGCGCTCAGCCCACCCGCAGCGGCTCATCACCGGACACCGACTCAGCGCCAGCCTTTGACGCCCCATTCACGGACGCGCCTCATCGCACACGTCCCGCTGCGCTCGCACCACCCGAGGCACGCCAGCCGCAGTCGGAAGTACAGCCCGCCGCGACGCCCCTGCGTGCGGGCTCAAGCCGGGACCTCGACAGCCTGATCGAGCGTCTGGTTTCGCCCGCAAGACAATCCACGCCACCCGCACAGGATGAGCCACAACCGACCGCAAACGACGCCGTGCCGACCCGCTTCGTGCCCGCACGTGCAGCGGGATCGCCGGTCCGGCCGGCTGCTGCGTCCGAACGCCTGCGGAGCGAGGCGCAGCCACGCAAGCCGGCCGATGACACGGATGCGGCACCGGAGGTCCACATCACGATCGGTCGCCTGGAGATCAATCCTCCGCAACGCCCGGCGCCTCCGCCGCCGCAGCGTCGCGGCCCGGCACCACTGTCGCTCTCCGACTATCTCGCCCGTCGTCAGGGAGGCGGATCATGAGCAATGCGCTTGCGATTGCCGGTGTCACTGCCGTCCTGAAGGACCTGCTGGACTCGGGCCTGATCGACCATGCCATCAACGACGCACTGGGCGCAGGCGTGATGGTCAGCGCCGGCGCACCCGACACGGTGTCGCTGGACGACAAGACGGCGCCGCAGCTCAACCTCTTTCTGCACCAGGTGACGCCCAATCCGGCGTGGCGCAACGCGGCGCTCCCCAGCCGCGACAGCGCCGGCGGGCGCATCAGCAACCCGCCGCTGGCGCTCGACCTGCACTACCTGCTGACGGCCTATGGGCGCGCAGACCTGCAGGCCGAGGTACTGCTTGGCTACGCCCTGCAACTGCTGCACGAAAACCCGATCATCCCGCGCGAAGCAATCCGTCGCGCACTGCAGCCCGAGATCGTCGACGGTGCCATTCTCCCCACCATCTACCAGAGCCTGCGCAGTGCGGATCTTGCCGAGCAGGTGGAACTGCTCAGGATCACGCCATCGGCAATCGGCAGCGAAGAAATGTCCCGCCTGTGGTCCGCGCTGCAGGCACGCTACCGGCCCACGGCAGCCTTCCAGGTGTCAGTGGTGCTGATCGAATCGATCAAGCCGGCGCGCAGCGCGCTTCCGGTACTCAGCAGAGGCGGCGTCGAACCGGCATCGGGACGCGAGCGTGGTGTCAGTGTGTTCACCGGGAAGGTGCCGCCACTGCCAACGCTCGAGGCCGTCATTCCGGCCGGTGGCCATCCGGTGGCGACGTCGGGCAGTGAGGTTCGTGTCGACGGCCATCACCTCGACGGTGCAGACCGCCACGTCACGCTGAGCATTGCGGCACTGCAGCTCAGTCGCAGCCTCGCGATCGACGGCGGCAACAGCAATCAGATCCGCTTCACCGTCCCACCCGATCTGCCTGCCGGCCTCTACCGTCTGAGCATGTCCCTGCTGCGCCCGGAAGACGACCACGCGCGCACCACCAACCAGCTGCCGCTTGCGCTGGCCCCGACGCCGGTGCTGCCCCCCTTCAGTGGGGTCCGCGACGGCACGACCGTCACGCTGGTGATGGATGTCGTCCCGGCGCTGCGACCGGGGCAGTCGGTCTCCTTGATTCTGGGCGATCACGAGCTCAGTGCGGATCCGATCTTTGCCCCAAGCAACCGTCTCACCTTCAAGCTCCACAACGCCCCTGCGCCCGGCACCACGCACCTTGTACGCCTGCGGGTGGATGGCTTCGAAAGCCCGATCATCGACCGTGCGAGCACACCGGTGTCCTATCTCGACCGCAGGATCACGCTGCCATGAACGCCCCCATGGCTCCGGACTGGGTCAGCGCCAACCAGCAACGGCTGGTTCATGAGTTCGCGCGCCTCAGGGCCTTGCTCCAACCGGAAGCCACCGCCGTCCCTTCGACCCGCGCCCGCTCGACCGGGCATGTGCAGGCACTGCACGAGCACGGCGCCATTGACCAGCTCACAGGCTGCTTCGACCTGTCAGGCTTCGAGCGCGATCTGCTGTTGCTGTGTGCAGGCGTCGAGATGGATGCCGGAGTGGCACTGGCATGTGCGCACGGGCATGGTGATGAGGGCCGCCCCTGGGCGAGCTTCGGGCTCGCACTGGCAGCGCTGCGGGCACCGCACTGGAGCGCGCTGTCACCGCATTCGCCGCTGCGCCACTGGCGCCTGATCGAGATCGACCCCACGCCGGGCCTGGCGACGGCACGGCTGCGCATCGACGAACGCATTCTCCACTTCCTGGCAGGCATCAACGAACTTGACCGCCGGCTGTCACCGCTTGTCTCAACGGTCGACACGGTGCACCTGCAGCCACCGAGCCACAGGCTGGTGACCCGGCAGGTGATCGATACCCTGACGGACGCAGCGTCGAACCGCCGGACACCGCCCCTCATCCTGTTCGAGGGCGACGATCCGATGGCTCAGCGCGATATCGCCGCGCGCGCCGCAAGCGCCCTCGGTCTTGGGTGCCGGGTACTGAATGCAGAGGACATTCCGCGCGCAGCGGATGAACGCAGCGCACTGCAGACGCTTTGGGCACGCGAAGCACGATTGCTTGGCGTGGCCTTGATCATGTCCTTCACCACCGACAGTCCTGATGAAACCGCTGCAGCGCGCGGCTTTCTCGAGCATGTCAGCGGGACCTGTTTCGCGTGCGGCAATAGCGGCCTGGCAACGGTGCGACCGGCACGCCGTTTCCGCGTGGACAAGCCCGCCAGCGGGGAGCGTCACGCGCTGTGGACGGACGCGCTCGATGCGGAAACCGTAGAGCAACACAGCGCCGAGCTTGAGCGCACTGCAAGCCATTTCCGTCTTTCCAGCCACGCATTGCAGGCCATCGCCCGCGACGCGTCCAATGCATCGCACACGAACCGCGCACAAGTACCCGCCACCGGGTCGGGCTTGTGGCAGCGTTGCAGGCAGGAGACCAACAGCGCGCTCGACGCCCTTGCGCAGCGTTTGTCGACCGAGGCAGGCTGGGACGATCTGGTCTTGCCCGATGCGCAGCTTGGCGTCCTGCGGCAGATTGCGGCGCATGTCCGCCAGCGTCATGTCGTGTTCGAGCGCTGGGGCTTCGCCGGGACAGGCAGTCGCGGGCTCGGCCTGGCCTCGCTGTTTGCGGGCGAGAGCGGCACCGGCAAGACGCTCGCGGCAGAGGTCCTGGCCAACGCCCTGCAGCTCGACCTCTACCGCGTCGACCTGTCATCCGTGGTGAGCAAGTACATCGGCGAGACCGAGAAGAACCTGCGTCGCATTTTCGACGCAGCCGAAGACTGCGGCGCCATCCTGCTCTTCGATGAAGCCGACGCGCTGTTCGGCAAGCGCAGCGAGGTCAAGGACAGCCACGATCGCTACGCAAACATCGAGATCAGCTACCTGCTGCAGCGGATGGAGTCGTACCACGGCCTTGCAATCCTCACCACCAACCTGAAGTCGAGCCTGGACAGCGCCTTCACGCGCCGCCTGCGCTTCGTCGTTCAGTTTCCGTTTCCCGATTCAGGGCAGCGCCTCGCCTTGTGGAAACGCGCCTTTCCGCCGGCAGCCCCCACCGCCACACTCGACTTCGACAAGCTGGCCCGGCTGTCGGTCACGGGGGGCAGCATCCGCAACATTGCGCTGTCTGCGGCGTTTCTTGCCGCTGACGCCGGCGACGCCATCGGCATGCAGCACCTTCTCCAGGCCGCTCATGGCGATGCCGCGAAACGCGAACACCCACTGACCGATGCAGAGACGAGGGGATGGACATGAGCAAGTTTCATCTTCACATCGACCATCTGAGCCTCCCCGCCGGCTTCAGCCCGGCGCAGCAGCGCGAGTACATCGCCGCCCTCGAACAGCAGATCGCAGCCCGTATCGCGAGCGGCGTGTCGGCGTCTTCACTCGTCCCGGCACGCAGCAGTGTGAAGACTGGAAGCACAGCTGACCTGCGAGCCGCGACGCTCGCCCGCACCACTGTGGAGGCGCTCAACATCAAGCCTCCTGCGGGCGGGACCGGGACTGGCGGGGAAACGTCATGAACCGCCTGCACACCGCTTCGATTCGCGACACCGCATCCGCGCCGGATCGCCCGGCGCGGGAGTCCGCTGCCGATCGCAGTGCGATCCGCGCATTCGACACCCTCGCCGGCCACACCGAACCTGTGCGTGAGCGCGGCCTGATACCCGACCGCTCGGGCACGCACAGCCCGCTCCCCAAGGGCAGCCCGCAGCCAATCCCGCCGGCCTTGCGCACGCAGTTTGAACGCGGATTCGGACACGACTTCTCCCGTGTGCGCATCTTTGCGAGCGGTGCAAGCGCAGAAGCCGTGCATGCGGCGGGCAGCCGCGCCATCACGTGGGGCTCGGACATCGCCCTCGCGCCGGGGCAATGGTCTCCCGGCAGCGCAGCCGGCCGCGCGCTGCTGGCCCATGAACTCGCGCATGTCGTGCAACAGGCTGGCGAAGCGCATCCCCGCCTTGAGCACAAGACGCTGGACGAGGAGATCGACGAGGCCTTGGCAAAACGCGTGACGGACGCGAAGGGCCTCGACCCGACCCATCCGGACTATGCGATGAACCTCCAGAGCTACGGATTCTCCATCACCCACGACAAGAGCATGAATCTGCTCGAGGAGCCCAAGGACGCAAAGGCCAAGGCCGAATGGAAGCGCAACTTCCAGAAGGCCGAAAAGCTGGCTGGACGGATTCTGGATAACAGCGGCCCGAAAGTCTTCCAGAAGGAATCCCGTGCGCAGATGCTCGCGACAGACCTCGCAGCTGCCGGATTCATCGACGAGGCAATGGCACTCGCCCCGAAGATCACCGATTCAGGCGTGCGCAAGTTTGTCTATCAGGCCGTACTCGGCCACCCCGCCAAGGTATCGGATGCGCAGATCACCACCATCGCTCAGTTCCAGGCAGCGAACGCGAGTTCGCTTGGTGATCATGGACTGTTCACCCGGCTGACGACCGATCAGGGCAAATATGCGGCCAAGCTGGGCGCGGCAAAGGTCAATGCAGCGCTCAAGGTCATCGTGAAGGCCTATGCCACCGACGCTGATCTGCCACTGAAGCTTGCCCAGGTGATGTTCTACCATCCTGCCAGCCGCACCGACTTCACCGAATGGATGATGACTGACAAGCGCAGCGCCTTGCTGCGGGCCGTGTCGGAACAGGCTTACTTCGTCGAGGGTGCACAGATCCAGACTGACGGCAATACGATCAATCCGGATGCGAATACGCTGGCGTGGTCCATCGGCAACAAACAGCGCGTCACGGTCGAAGACGTTCTCGCGCTGTCGAAGGCTTCCGGCATTGCGATCCCGGCACCCGCATCGCGCAGCATCGGTGTCCTCAAGGCCTGGCTTGAAGCAAACACCGAGAAGATCGGTCAGGCGGTAGACAAGCAGAATCCCGGAAACCCGGCAGCAGCCAAGGCGCTGTTCAAGCAGATCACGGAGGCCTTCACCTGGCATGTGCCACCGGATGCGTCCGAGGACATCAAGCCTGACAAATCGGGGCACCTTACCAAGCTCACGGCAGCGGGCCCGCGGAATTCGCAGCTCAAGGTCGATTGCGATGTGCTGGCGACCTACGGCGTGCGCCTGCTCACGTCAAGCGGCTTCACGCCGATCGGCTACATGGCGGTGAAGCCAAGCGACAACGGCCGTGCGGCGCACGCGATGGCCCTGCTGAAGCACGGCAAGACCTACCAGGCAATCTCGAACAGCGCCTCCACCGAACTGACCGCGACGACAAAGGACGATGCGCTGAAGGAACTGCGTGACTTTGGTCTTCAGGAAGCCTACGACGCGAACCGCCCGCTTACGGGTTACGACATCTTCTACATGGACTGCGATGCCAAAGGCACCCTGCCCGACGACCTCGCGAACATGGACAGCAAGACCCGCCAAGGGAGTCTGAGCAAATGAGCAGCCCCCTCTCGCCCCGCCTGCTGCGCGGCGGCCTGATCCTGATCGATCCATCCAGCGGTGCGGTGCAGCGGGTGATCTCGCTGCAGTACAACCCCGAGACCCTGAGCCGCACGCTGCAGCCGCAGACCGCGGAACAGAGCGGGACGTTTTCCGAAGCCCTGCGGCTCAAAGGACCGCCGACCGAGACCATCAAGCTCGACGCCGAGATCGACGCCACCGACCAGCTCGAGTTTCCCGACCAGCATCCAACGGTGACCGCGTCCGGCATCCACGGCCAGCTCGCCGCCCTTGAGACCATCGTCTATCCGGACAGCGCGGCGCTGATCCACAACAACCTGCTGGCCAGTCTCGGCACGCTCGAAATCGCCCCCACCGTCGCACCGCTCACCCTGTTCGTGTGGAGCCGGGAACGCGTGGTGCCGGTGCGGATCACCGACTTCTCGATTACCGAAGAAGCCTTCGACGCCAGCCTCAACCCGATCCGCGCCAGGGTGTCGCTGGGTCTGCGGGTGCTGCATGTAGGCGACCTGGGCTTCGGCGACAAGGGAGGACATCTGTACATGGTTTATCAGCAACGCAAGGAACGCCTCGCCGCGGGGGCTGCCACCGGCAGCCTGTCCTCCGTCGGCCTGGCGTCGCTGCCATGAGCATCGAACGCTTCCCGCCCAACAGCCGTTACGCCGGCGTGGCCACGGGCGAACTGACGACCGCCGACGGCGAGAAGCGCGTCTTTCTGCGCCGCCGTTTCATCCCCGACCCGGCCAGCCTGGTGAGCATGGGCGAAGTGCGGGTGGAGGCCGGTGAGCGCCTCGATCGCATTGCGGCCGCGAATCTGGGCGACCCGGTGCAGTTCTGGCGCATCGCCGACGGCAACGATGCGCAGATTCCGGACGAGCTGGAAACACCCGGCCGCGTGCTGCGCCTGACCCTGCCTGCCGGACTCAGCGGCGGCGGCAATTTTGGCAATGGTGGCGGCGGTGCTTAAGGGTATCCAGCTCACGCTGCTGGTGGGACCGGGCGTGCCCGTGCCCGCACCGAAGCCGGTCATGGACGCACTGGAGAGCGTCGAAGTGACCTCGGCGGCAGGCAGCCCGAGCGGCTTCCAGCTCGCCTTCGCCATCGACAGCCGCTCGCCATTGCACACCCTGCTGCTGATCGCCGGCGGGCAGGTCCCCTGGCTGCGGGTCATCCTGGTCGCCACGCTCAACAGCCTGCCCACGGTACTGATGGACGGACTCATCACCCGCCAGGAGATCAGCGGCGGCAACGAGCCGGGCCAGGGACGCCTCACCATTACCGGTGAGGATCTGACCGTGGCCATGGACAAGCAGGACATGAGCGGCCTGCCCTATCCGGCCATGCCACCCGCCGCGCGCGTGGCGCTGATCGTCGCCCGCTACGGGCTGTACGGCATGTTGCCGGTGATCATCCCCTCGGTGTTCGAGGATGTGCCGATTCCGGTCGACCGCATTCCCACCCACGAAGGCACCGACCTCGCCTACACCCGCCAGCTCGCCCGCGAGGCAGGCCATGTGTTCTACATCGAACCCGGCCCGCTGCCGGGCGCCAACATTGCGTACTGGGGGCCGGAGATCCGGCTCGGCCCGGTGCAGCCAGCGCTGAACACCGGCATGGACGTGCACACCAACGTGGAGTCGCTCTCCTTCGCGGTCAACCAGTCCGATGCCGAAATGCCGATCGTGTTCATCCAGAACCCGATCACCAAGTTTCCGATTCCGCTGCCGGTGCCCGACGTAAGCCTGGCCAACCCGCCGCTGGGCCTGATTCCGCCCATGGTCAAAAGCCTCAGGCTTATGAAGGAGACGGCAAAGCTGTCCCCGATTGCGGCCCTGGGCAAGGGCCTGGCTGCTGCGGCCGCCTCCTCGGCAGACGCCGTGACCGGCAACGGCAGCCTCGACGTGCTGCGCTACGGCCACATCCTGAAGGCTCGCCAGCTGGTGGGCGTGCGCGGTGCCGGCATGGCCTTCGACGGCCTGTACTACGTCAAACGCGTCAGCAGCAGCCTCAAGGCCGGCGAGTTCAAGCAAGCTTTTTCACTGGCCCGCAACGGCCTTGTCTCCACCCTGCCACTGGTGCCCGCATGAGTGAAAAGACACGTCATTTCGGCAAGTTCCGCGGGGTCGTGGTCAACAACATCGACCCCATGCAGATGGGCCGCATCCAGGTTCAGGTGCCCGATGTGCTCGGCCCGGCGCTGTCATCCTGGGCCATGCCCTGCGTGCCCTTCGCCGGCATGCAGAGCGGCGCCTTCGTGCTGCCGCAGATCGGCGCCGGCGTGTGGGTCGAGTTCGAACAGGGCGACGCCGACTATCCGATCTGGGTCGGCGGCTTCTGGGGCTCTGCGGCCGAAGTCCCGGCGCTGGCACTGGCCGGCCTGCCGGTTTCGCCGAGCATCGTGCTGCAGACCGGCAACCAGAACGGACTGATGATCTCCGATCTGCCCGGTCCCACCGGCGGCATCCTGCTCAAGACCATGACCGGCGCGATGATCTCCATCAACGAGGTGGGGATCACCATTTCCAACGGCCAGGGCGCAACTATCATGCTCACCGGCCCGACGGTGAGCATCAATCAGGGCGCCCTCACGGTGATCTGACAACAACGACGAGGACGATACGAACATGCCCGGATTCCTCCTCCACCTCGGTGCCACCGTCCTCTGTGCCCACGGCGGTCAGGCCACACCGAGCTCACCCAATCCACGGGTGCTGCTGTCCGGCCAGCCCGCGACCACGCTCGGCGCGCCCTATGTCATCGCCGGTTGCGCCATGCCGCCGCCCACCGCCGGCAACGGTCCGTGCGTGAGCGGGCAATGGCTGATGGGCGCAACACGGGTATTCATTGGCGGTCAGCCCGCGTTGCTGCAGAGCTCGCCTTCGATCTGCGCCCCCACCGGCACGCCGATGACGGTGGCGACGACGCAGACGCGGGTCACGGGGATGTGACATGAGCCTTCACTTTCCCTTCCAGCCCGACCACCGCGGCCGCAGCGCCGAAGCGGACGAGGACACCCACCTGCGCGACATGATCGAGCAGGTGCTGTTCACCATTCCGGGCGAACGCGTGAACCGCCCCGACTTCGGCTGCGGCCTGCTGCAACTGGTGTTCGCGCCGAACAGCGACACCCTGGCCGCCGCCCTGCAGATGACCGTACATAGTGCGCTTCAGCAATGGCTGGGCGAACGCATCGTGGTCGAAGCGGTCACCGTCGAGCATGACGACGCCTTACTGGCAGTCGAGGTGCAGTACGTCAGCCGCAGCGGCCAGGATCGCCGCCTGGCACGCTTCAGCCGGGGTGCGCCATGAAACGCCAGTTCCGCAGCGACAACCCGCGCCGCCTGCAACGCCTGCGTGATCAGCAGCCGCCGGGCAGGAACGGCATCGACTACGTCGAGATCGCGTCCGTCGACCAGCGCAGCCTGCGCGTGGTGTGCGTGCATCCGGTGGCTGGCATCACCCGCGCAAACGTGCGCATCGACGGCGGTGTGCGCATCACCGGCATCCGGCTCGCGCAAGACCCGGTGCTCGCCGGGAACGAGATCCGCATCACGGTGGACAAGGCGGGCGATTTCTCCTGGTACACCCTGTCGCTGATCAACCCCGCCGAGCCCGATGTGCCAGCGCCCGGCTTCGACATCTGCCTGTCGAGCATCCGCATCAACTTCAAGGCCGGCTGCCCGTCGGAGTTCGACTGTGCAGACGACGCCACCTGCCCGCCGGGGTCACCCCCTGAGCCTCGCCTCGACTACCTCGCCAAGGACTACGACAGCTTCCGCAAGCTGATGCTCGACCGCATGGCGCAGCTCGTGCCCGACTTCACCGAGCGCAGCCCGGCCGACTTCACCGTGGCCCTGATTGAAACCCTCGCCTACGTCGGCGATCACCTGTCCTACACCCAGGACGCGGTGGCCACCGAAGCCTATCTCGGCACCGCCCGCCGCCGCAGTTCCCTGCGCCGCCACGCACGCCTGCTCGACTACGCCATTCACGACGGCTGCAATGCACGGACCTTCGTCACCCTTGATGCGGGCGCACCAGCCGAGGGCAGCGTGCTGCCAGCCGGCACCACCCTGCTTGCGCTCGCCGATGGTGGCGCGCCGGTGCGGCGCACGGCGCTGCTCGATGAACTCCCGCTGCCCGGCATCGAGGTCTTCGAGACCCTGCACGATCAGGTACTGCACGCCGCGCACAGCCGCATCGCGATCCACGACTTCGCCGACCCCGGCTACTGCCTTGCGCGCGGCGCCACCGCAGCCGCCCTGGTCAACACACCGGCGCTGGCGCTGGTGCCGGGGGATGTGCTGATTCTCGAGGAGATCCTCAGCCCGGTCACCGGCAAGCCGGCCGATGCCGACCGCAGCCACCGTCACCCAGTGCGACTGACCTCGGTCGGCACCGGTCACGACGATCTCACCAATACCGCCCTGCTGCTGGTGAGCTGGCATCAGGACGATGCGCTGCCTTTCCCGCTGTGCGTCAGCCACGAGTTCGATGTCGGTGGCGCCGTGGTCAAGGAGGCGATTGCCCTTGCCCGCGGCAACGTGGTGCTGACCGATCACGGCCTGACGCGCCCGTGGCAGGCGGTCGTGCCCGACACCATTGCCGATGGCGGCGCCAGCGCGCTGCGCCGCCCGTGGCGACCGCGGCTGAAGGATGGCGGCCTCGCCTTCAGCGAACCCTACGATCACGACCGCGCCATGTCCGCTTCGATCTCGGCCAGCGCCGCACTGCGTCAGGATGCACGCCGTGCCCGGCCGTCGAACATGCGCCTGCAGGCCGACGATGCCGCCGTGTTCGGCGATCAGCCCGACCCGGTCGCAAGCGCATGGACACCGGTGCGCGACCTGCTCGGCAGCGAACGCTTCGCGCGCGAGTTCGTGGTCGAAACCGAGAACGACGGCAGCGCATGGCTGCGCTTTGGCGACAACCGGTTCGGCGCCGCGCCGCCCGCCGGGCAGCGCCTGCTTGCACGCTACCGTCTGGGCGGAGGCAGCCAGGGCAATGTCGGCGCCGACGCCATCACTGCGCTGGTCAGCGACGATGCCACGCTGAAGCTGGGCATCGTGGGCCTGCGCAATCCGCTGCCGGCGCAAGGCGGTGCCGAAGCCGAAGCGCTCGACGCAATCCGGCTCAACGCCCCCGAAGCCTTCCGCACTCAGGAACGCGCCGTTACCACCGACGACTACGCCCGCGTTGCCGAGCGTCACCCCGCGGTGCAGCGCGCCGCCGCCCGCCTGCGCTGGACCGGCAGCTGGCACACCGTGTTCCTGATGGTGGACCGGCGTGGCGGCCTGCCGGTAGACCAGGCGTTCAAGATCGAGCTGCGCGCCTTTCTCGAACGCTTCCGCCTTGCCGGTCACGATCTCGCCTTCGCCGACCCGGTCCACGTGCCGCTCGACATCCAGCTGCAGGTCTGTGCCCGCGCGAGCTACTTCGCCGCAGATGTGAAGGCCGCGCTGATTGCCGCCTTTACCTCCGGCCAGACCCGGGATGGCGCCCCCGGCTTCTTCCACCCCGACCGCTTCACCTTCGGCACCCCGCTCTATCTCTCGGCCGTGGTCGCAGAGGCGGCAGCGATCGCCGGCGTGGCGTCGGTGCAGGTGAAGCGCTTCCAGCGCTGGGGCCGCAAACCCAATGGCGAGCGCGACGCCGGCCTGATCAGCACCGGATCACTGGAAGTCCTGCGTGCCGACAGCGACCCGAGCTTTCCCGAGAACGGCCAGATCAGCTTCATCGTGGAGGGCGGATCATGAGCACCCCGGAGAACTGCGGCTGCTGCACCGGTCTCGTCCCGCTCACGCCGGACGCCACCGCTCAGCCCCCCGGCCAGCCGGCGCTTGCGCTGCGCATCGGCACCCACGGCCGCTTCCGCCAGAGCCTGCTCGCAGACCTCGCGCGCGAACCGGCGCTGGCTGCGCTGACCACCCGTGCCAGCGACGACCCCGCCATCGCACTGCTCGACAGCTGGGCGGCCGTCCTCGACGTGCTCGCCTTCTACCTGGAGCGTATCGGCAACGAGCACTACCTGCGCACCGCCACCGAACGCCGCTCGATCCTCGAACTGGCGCGCGCCATCGGCTACGAACTGCGCCCCGGCGTTGCTGCATCCACCTGGCTCGCCTTCACCCTCGAAACTGCGCCCGGCGCCCCTGCCAGCACCCGCATCGACGTCGGCACCCGGGCGCAGAGCATTCCCGCCCAGGACGAGAGCGCGCAGGTATTCGAGACGCTTGAGGCGGTCGATGCGCAGGCGCGCTGGAATGCCCTGCCGGTGCTGGCCAGCGAGGCCGTGCCGCCACGCATGGGCGGGCGCCACCTCTACCTTGCCGGCACCGCCACCCGTCTGCAGCAGGGCGATGCGCTGCTGATCGTCGGCGACGAGCGCAGCAAGGACCCGGGCAACGAGAACTGGGATTTCCGCCGCGTCACCCGCATCCGCGAGGTGCTGCCCGCAGACCCGGCGGACACCAGTGACATCGGCTACACCGTTGTGACCCTCGATCACGGGCTTGGCAGTCCGCTGCGCGGGGTGCGTCCGGCAGCGACGAATCCGCGCTGTTTTGTCCTGCGTGGCCGCGCTCACCTGTTCGGTCACAACGCGCCCGACTGGCGGGCCATGCCCTCGGGCTTGCGCGCCACCTATCTCGGCCTCGCCGAAGACAGCAAGCCGCCGATCGGCCAGCATCCGGAATGGCCCGGCTTTACCCTGTCCGACATTTCCGACTCACCCACCACGACGGCCAGCGGTACCGGGCTTTACGGCGAGTACTACCGCGGCAAGGGTTTCCGTCAGCGCGTCCTCACCCGCACCGACGCAGTGGTGAACTTCGACTGGCATGCCGGCGCGCCGGATGCGGCCTTGCCTGCCGACAACTTCTCGGTGCGCTGGAGCGGCTGGGTCTCACCCCCGACAACCGGCGTCTACACCTTCCATGTCACTGCGGACGACGGTGTGCGACTGTGGATCGACGGCCGACTGATCGTCGACTTCTGGATCAACCAGAGCCCGACCGAACGCACGGGTCAGGCCGAACTCAGCGCCGACCACAAGCACGACATCCTCCTTGAATACTATGAAGCCAGCGGCGCGGCCTCGATCAGGCTGGAATGGTCTGCCAGCGGCGTGTCAAAGGCGGTGATTCCGACGCAGCGCCTGTACCCGCGCGACATCCACTCGGTTCATCTCGACGCCAGCTATCCGAAATGGCTCGCAGGTGGCTGGGTCGTCATGTCCATCCCGAACTACGAGGAGGCCTACCGCATCAGGACGGCCGAAGAGGACGCCCGCGCCGATTTCACCCTGTCGGCCACATCCACCCGGCTCACCCTGCAGGGAGAGAGCATCCCCGAGCTCTTCAACGATCAACTGCGCGCAACCACGCTGTTCGGACAGTCGGAGGAAATGAACTGGGCGATGCGCCCCCTGTCCGGCTTCGTTCGCGGCCATCTCATCGAACTCGCGGACTATCACACCGATCTGCCTGCGGAACGCTGGATTGCGCTGTCCGGTCTGGTGCTGGCCGAAGTGCCGGCAAACAGCGCGGCGCGCCAGCGGCTGGAACAGGGCGATGCCCTCGCTGCCATCCGGATCGCCCGCGACCGTCTCAGCGCCGAACTCGAGTTCGAGGATTTCAAGCGCTATCGCGTCAGCCTGAACAGTGCTGCAGAGGTCGCGCGCATCAAGCGCAACGACAGCAGCGCGGGGCGCACCCTTCTGCATCTCGACACCGACCTCACCCACGACTATCTGCCGGCCACGGTGCGCATCAATGCCAACCTTGCGCCGGCCAGTCAGGGCGACAGCAAGCAGATGCGCATCCAGCCCGAAGCGCTCGGCAGCGGCGACGCCAGCCGCAGCCTGCAGCGCTTCAGTCTGCGCCAGCCGCCACTCACCCATATCGCAGCGGCCACCCCCAGCGGCACCGCGAGCACCCTCGAAGTCAGGGTGGACGGCCTGCTGTGGAAGCCGGTGCCACGATTCACCGCCGCCGGCCCGGACCAGCGCAGCTACACCGTGCGCCTGGACGAAAACGGCGGTGCCAGCGTGCAGTTCGGCGACGGCGTGCACGGTGCGCGTCTGCCAAGCGGCAGCGGCAACGTGGAGGCGCGCTACCGGGTCGGTCTGGGCAAAGCGGGCAATGTGGCTGCAGAGCAGATCAGCCTGCTGTTGAGCCGCCCGCCCGGCCTGAAAGCCGTCATCAACCCGGTCAAGGCCAGCGGCGGCACGGATGCCGAGGCCGGCGACGCCGCACGCAGCAACGCGCCGCTCACGGTGCGCACCCTGGACCGCATCGTCTCGCTGCGCGACTTCGAGGACTTCGCCGCCGCCTACACCGGAATCGGCAAGGCGCAGGCCGTGTGGTTGTGGGACGGCGAGCAGCGCCGCGTTCATCTCACCGTGGCCGGTGCCGACGGCGCCGCGCTCGCGCCTGGCGACACGCTGTACCGCAACCTGCTCGACGCCATCGACGCCGCCCGCCCGCCGCATCAGCCACTCAGGGTCAGCCCCTGCCGCATGCTGACTTTCGGTCTCAGCGCAAGCCTGTGGATCGACCCTGAGCATGAACTGCCGACCGTCCTTGCTGCGGCAGCCGCTGCACTCGCGCGCGACTTCGGCTTCGCCGCCCGCCAGTTCGGCCAGCCGGTAAGCGGCAGCGAGATCCTCGCCAGCCTGCAGCGCGTGAGCGGTGTCACCGGCGCCGACCTCGACCGGATCACCCGGATCGGCGGTGGCCTCGGTCCGCAGACCGTCGCCGGCCCCGACGGGCAACTGCCCGCACGCACCGCGCACTGGCAGGGTAACACCCTGCAGCCGGCCGATCTGCTGCTGATCGACCCCGCTGCGGTCACGTTGCTGGAGCATGGATCATGAAACTCGACGCCGACGCCCTGCTCGACCTGCTGCCTGCCTTCTATCGCGAACGCGACGCCGAACTCGGTGGCCCGCTGCGCGCGCTGCTCGGCGTGATCGCCGGCCAGGGCGCGCTCCTTGAGGCCGACCTGCAGCGGCTCTACGACAACGCCTTCATCGAAACCTGCGACGACTGGGTCGTGCCCTATATCGGCGATCTGCTTGGCGTGCGGGCGCTGTACCCGGTAAGCGGCACCGCTGCGTTCGGGCCGCGCGCACTGGTCGCCAACACCTTGCGCCTGCGCCGCCGCAAAGGCACTGCGCTGGTGCTGGAAGAGCTTGCCTACGACAGCACCGGCTGGCGCGCGCGGGCGGTGGAGTTCTTCGAGCAGGTCGCCACCACCCAGCACATGAACCACCCGCGCCCTCATGCCCTGCGCACGCCGGACCTGCGCCGGCCACTGTTGCTCGACCGGGTGGACAGCCCCTTTGGGGTCGAAGCCCATACCGCGGACGTACGTGCGCTGCCTGCCGGGCGCTACAACCTGCCCAACATCGGACTGTTCCTGTGGCGGCTTCAGGCCTATCCACTGCAGCGCTGCAGCGCACGCCCGGCCACGACACGCCCCGGCTTCTACACCTTCGATCCGCTGGGGCTGGCCCAGCCCCTGTTCAACCGCGCCCGTACCGAGGACGACATCAGCCATCTGGCGCAAGCGATCAACGTCCCCGAACCGCTGCGCTGGCGCGACCTGCATGCCGAACTCGAAGCGCGCCGCCAGGCGCTGACCGACGGCGAAGAGCCCGACGACCGCTACTTTGCCGATGAGGCCGGCGGCCCGGTGCTCAAAGTGTGGGTTGATGGACAGGCCGTTGCGGTCGAGCACCTGGTGATCTGCGACCTCGGACCGATCCCCGGCGTCGCCCCCGAAGACTGGCGCCATCCGCCGGCCAGCATCACCGTGCGCGCAAACAAGCCCGGCCGGCCGGACCGGACCTTCCCCGCGGCCGGCGGCATGCTGATCGGCATCGATCCGCAGCGAGGCCGCCTTGCCCTGCCCGCCGGCATGACGGCAGGCGCGGTCGAGCTTGCGTACGCCTATGGTTTTCCGGGCGATGTCGGCGCCG
Organism: Parazoarcus sp. PS-13 R2A; assembly: GCF_057621855.1. NCBI lineage: Bacteria > Pseudomonadati > Pseudomonadota > Betaproteobacteria > Rhodocyclales > Zoogloeaceae > Parazoarcus > Parazoarcus sp. PS-13 R2A. The sequence goes on along the minus strand of NZ_JBYEXN010000025.1, from coordinate 15,162 downwards.
GTCCCTTCGACCCCCGTCCCGATCCGACCGAAACCGACCCGCTCGCCGTGCTCTGCAACCCGGCGGATTTCGACGTGCATCTGCACATTCCGAGTGCCGCCACACCGACGCTGGCCGCCGCCTTCGCCGCCCCCGCCAACCCGGCCGATGCCGCCAACCGCGTGCTTCCCGGTCGCCGCACCCTGATCACGCTCGACACCGACGCCACCGAAACGCTCTCGCCCGCGCTCGACCTCCCGGACACCCATCTCGCCATCGAGGCGGCACAGGGACGGCGCCCGGTGCTGGTGGGCGACATTCAGCTCAAGGGCAACGCCAGCACGCGGCTCAGTCTTGGCGGTCTGCTGATCGACGGCAAGCTGCAGCTGCAAGGCGCCTTGCGCGCGGTCAGTCTGCGCCACTGCAGTCTGGTACCAGCGCGCGGCGGCATTGCCCACAGCGGCACCGCCACCGATCTGAAGCTCGGGTTGTATCGCTGCCTGTGCGGTCCGGTGCGCAGCCAGAAACCCATGGCTGCGCTGAGCCTGCGCGACTGCCTGGTGGATGGCAGCGGCGGCGCTGCTGTAGATGCGGACGACAGCCCGCTTGCCGTCAGCGCCAGCACCCTGTTCGGCACCACCACCGCCGGCCGGCTGGAAGCGACCAACAGCATTCTCGACGGACTGGTCAGCATCGCGCGACGTCAGGAGGGCTGCGTGCGCTACTGCTACCTGCCACCCAAATCCGCCACGCCGCGCCGCCATCGCTGCCAGCCCGACCTCGTCATCGACGGGCTGTCCGCCGCCGAGGCCAAGCGCGAAACACGCCGTGTGAGCCCCGCCTTCACCAGCACCCGCTTCGGCACCCCGGCCTATGGCCAGCTCACACAGGGAACCGCCACCGAGATCCGCCGCGGCGCCGACGACGGCGCCGAGATGGGTGTGTGGCATCTGCTGCAACAGGCGCAGCGCGAAGCCAACCTGCGCCTGACGCTTGAAGAATATCTGCGCTTCGGCCTCGAGGCCGCACCGCTGTTCGTGACCTGAGCCACACCGCAAACCTGTCAATCGATCACACCCGACCACCGGGAGAGACATCATGAAAGCCGATCTGAGCCGCAGCACCTTCGACCCCGCACGACGCTACCGCACAGTGCGCATGCAGCAGGGGCGCGTGCAGCTCGATGCCGACTGGAACGAGCAGCAGGACATCCTCAACCGCCGTCTGGAGACCGAAACCGTCGACAGTCTGGGCACGGTCGCGATACCGATCGCCAAACCCGGATTCGCCATCACCCCTGCGGGCAAGGACCTCGCGATCTCGGCCGGGCACCTGTATGTGGACGGCCTGCTGTGCGAGAACAGCGCTGCCGCCAGCGTCGCAAAGCAGCCGGATCTGCCTGCCATTGCCTCTGCGGTGTTGCCTGGCAGCGCCACGCTGCTGCCCTTGCCACCGAAAGGCATCAAGGCCTCGGATATCGACGGCGTGGTGGTGTTCGACAACAATGGCGCCCCCGCCGCGCCCGCTGTCGGCACCTATCTCGCCTATCTGGAGGTGTGGCAGCGCCACCTGAGCACCACCGACCTGCCCGCTGGCGACACCAGCATGCGCGAAGTGGCGCTCGGCGGACCGGACACCTGCACCCGCGAGCAAACCGTGTGGCAGGTCAGACTGCTGCGTGCCGGCGACGTCGGCGCGGCACTGAGCTGTCTGTCGGCGATTCCGGCGTGGACCGCACTCACCACGCCACCCGACGGTCGCCTCGCGGCACGCGCCGAAGCCACGATCCCGCCGAAGACACCCTGCCAGCTGCCACCGGAAGCCGGCTACCGCCTGCTTGAGAACCATCTCTACCGGGTCGAGATCCACGACGACGGCAGCGTGGCCGGCAAGGCGCGCTACAAGTGGTCGCGCGACAACGGCAGCCTGGTCAGCCGGGTGGTGCGCTGGCTCGACGACCCGATCGCCGACGAGTTCGAAGTCGCCAGCATCGGCCGCGACGACGTGCTCGCAATCACTGCCGGATGCTGGGTGGAGTTCATCGACGACACACACGAGCTGCTCGGCCAGCCCGGCCCGCTGGTGCCGGTCATCCGCACCGAAGGCAATGTGGTCACCGTTGACCTGTCGCAGCGCATCGGCCACGCGCTCGACGCGGCACTGTTTCCGGACAATCCGCGCGTGCGCCGCTGGGACGGCGTGGCTGAACTGAAGACCAGCGCGGTCGCGAATCCGAACACGGGCTGGGAAGAGCTCGCCCAGGACGGCATCGAGCTCAAGTTTGCCACCGGCAGCTACCGCATCGGCGACTACTGGCTGATCCCCGCACGCACGGCCACCGCCGGCATCGAATGGCCGCAGGACAGCGGCAAACCCGCCTTTGTCGCCCCAGCCGGGGTGCTGCGCGCATTCGCCCGCCTCGCCCTGCTCGGCTTTCAGGGCGGCGCCTGGAGCGCGCTTGCCGACTGCCGTCCGCTGTTCCCGGCACTCACCGAGCTGACCCGGCTCGACTATGTTGGCGGCGACGGCCAGAGCGTCAAGCCCAATTCGCTCAACACGCCGGCCACGGTCGCGCTCCCCAGCCCGCTGCGCGTCGGCGTGTCGAACGGGCAGTTCCCGGTCGCAAACGCGCAGGTCCGCTTCACCGTCGACGCCGGCACGCTGCCCAACGGAACCCATACCGAGATTGCCACGACACAGGCCGACGGCGTCGCCTCCATCGTGTGGTCACTCGCCTGCGATCCCGCCAAGCCGGTGCAGCGTGCGAAGGCGGAACTGCTGGTGGCCGGCCAGCCCGTTGTCGGGCGCTACCTGCCGGTGCACTTCAGCGCCCAGCTCGCACTCGCCAGCCAGGTTGCCTACGACCCTTCCGGCTGTGCCGATCTCCTCAGCGCAAAAGCCTTCAGCGTGCAGGAAGCCATCGATGCCCTGTGCAAACGACCCCAGGGCGGCGGCGGTGGCTGCTGCCTTACCGTGGGCGAAGGTGGGCAGTTTTCGTCACTGGACAAGGCGCTGCGAACCCTTCTGGAAAAGGATCAGCTCAACATCTGCCTGTGCCTGCTCCCGGGCCAGCACACGCTGGAGGACGACCTCAGCGTCACCGGCAGCCGTCGCCACCGCGTGCTGATCCACGGCTGCGGCCCCGCCAGCCGCCTTCTGGTGCGCGATCAGGTGTTCCAGTTCAATACCTTCGGCGCCCTCGCGCTGCAGGACTTCACCCTGATCAGGACCGGGAACCTGGAAAGCCTGAGTTTTTCCGACTGTGCAGACCTGCGCATGAGCCGCTTCGACTGTGTCGGCAGTGCCACACCCGGCAACAGCCTGCTGCGCATTGGCGGCAGCCAGCGCCTGATCATCGAAGACAGCCGCGTGCTGGCTGACAACAACGACAGCAAGACACTTGAACGCCTGCTCGAACAGGTCGGCGATCTCGCCGCCTTCAAGGGCGCGTTCCGACCGACGGCCATCATTGACGGCCAGCTGCCTGAGTTCGCCGCGGAACTGTCCAGGCTCAGCGCCGAAGAAAAGAAGCGGATCTCCGGGGCAATCGCCAACCTGATCCGCGTATCGGGCACTGCCAACGCCGGCCTCAGTCAGCGCGAACTCGTCGCCCTGAACGCCATGCGCCTGGGCATCTCCAACGGAAGCGCATTCGCGCTCGCCGCACAGCTTGAGCAACTGGGCAACGCGATGCTCACCAGTACGCCGGTGTTCGCCCTCACGCTGAGTGACTTCGGCGATGCCAGTCTGGTGAACAACACCTTGCGCGGCCGTATCACCCTGTACGGTGAAGGTGACGACAGCCCCTTCCCGGGTCGCGACCTGCTCGGCCGGCTCAGTGGCGCCATCAACCAGGCCGAGGTGGGCCTTGAACCCGCCGGCAACCTGACCCTTGAGCGCAATCACCTCGGCGGCCTGCGTCTGAGCGAGAGGGTATTGAACGATGTGGTCGCGAACGCGCGCGGCATTCTGCCGGTCTGTGCCAACCTGCGGGTCACCGACAACCACATCGACAGTGACCTTGACCACTATGCAGGGGTCAACTGCGCCCTCAATGGCAATACGCTGCAGACTCAGGACGATGTCGGCATGATCGTCGCCACCCAGGCAAAAGTCATCGGCAATTTCATGCGCAACAAGCACAGGCTGTATGCAGTTGCGGTTGCGCCGGAGAACTTCGGAAATGGAAGCCTGACGATCACGCCCGTTTGAACCCGGTCGCATCGCGCGCCCGCCGCACATGACCCTACTCACGGTTGCAGTTTCGCGAATCCGGTTTCGACGGTAGAGTTCGGCATTCATTTTTGGAGCAAAGGATCGTCTGTGCGATCCGGACCGGGCTGCGACGCATGACGTCGCGCCTTGCCGTTAACCGGAGCGTCTGTAAGAAGCAGACACCGGGGTCCGACAGACACCCCTCTGCCAGTGGTCTGCGCGGGTTTTCGGACCTGCCACCCTAGATTGCGCCAGCCCTTGTTTACGGGCTTTATCGCCCCCATTGTGGCTGGACAGAAAAACAGGAATTCGACTCTTGAACGATCTACTTTCGCGCCGTCTGGCCTTGTTCGACAAGCCTGAGCACCTCGACCAGCTGCGTCACTGCCGCCACGGGCTCGAGAAGGAAAGCCTGCGCGTGGCACCCAGCGGCCAGCTGGCGCTGACACCACACCCGCAGACGCTGGGCTCGGCGCTGACCCACCCGCAGATCACGACCGACTATTCAGAGGCCCTGCTGGAGTTCATCACCGCAGCCGAGGAAGACCCCGCGCAAACACTTGCCGAACTCGACACCATACACCGCTACGCCTACAGCCAGCTCGGCGACGAGATCCTGTGGTGCCAGTCGATGCCGAGCAAGCTGCCGGACGAGGCCGACATTCCCATCGCCGAGTACGGCAGCAGCCACACCGGGCAGATCAAGCACGTCTACCGCAAGGGGCTCGCAGTCCGCTACGGCAAGGCGATGCAGTGCATTGCCGGCATCCACTACAACTTCAGCCTGCCCGACGCGCTGTGGCCCCTGCTGCAGAAGGCCGAAGGCGACACCCGCCCGGCGCAGGACTACCAGTCGTCAAGCTACATCGCGCTGGTCCGCAACTTCCGCCGCTACAGCTGGCTGCTGATGTATCTGTTCGGCGCTTCACCGGCCGTGTGCAAGGGTTTCCTGAAAGGCCGCCTGCACGATCTGGACACCCTCGACGAGAACACCCTGTATCTGCCGTGGGCGACCAGCCTGCGCATGAGCGACCTCGGCTACCAGAACAATGCGCAGGCCAGCATCCAGCCGTGCTATGACGGTCTGGAGAGCTATCTTGACAGTCTTCGCGAAGCGGTGTCGACGCCCTACCCACCCTACGTCGCCATCGGCACCCGGCAGCACGGGGAGTGGGTTCAGCTCAACACCAACGTGCTGCAGATCGAGAACGAGTACTACTCGACGATCCGGCCCAAGCGTGTCGCCTGTCCCGGCGAGCGGCCCATCCAGGCGCTCGGCTCGCGTGGCGTGCAGTACGTCGAGGTCCGCTGTCTGGACATCGACCCCTTCCTGCCCCTCGGTATCGACATCACCACCTCGCGCTTTCTCGACACCTTCCTGCTCTACTGCGCGCTGGAAGACAGCCCCGTGATGCCGGGCGAGGAATGCCGCGAATGCACCGACAACTTCGGCCACACCGTCAAGGAAGGCCGCCGTCCGGGCCTGACGCTGCATCAGAACGGCACCCCGCGCGAACTGGTTGAATGGGGCATCGCCTTGATCGAGTGCATGGCGCCCTGCGCTGCCATTCTCGACGCCGCGCATGGCGGCACGCTTCATCGCGACGCGCTCGAAGCGCAGCGCGCCAAGCTGCACAACCCCGAACTGACCCCGTCTGCACGGGTATTGCGCAGTCTGAGCAAGGATCACCTCAGCTTCTTCGAGTTCGCCATGAAGCAGTCGCGGATGCACGCCGAGGCGTTTCGCGCCCGCCCACTCGACAACGCCACGCATCAGGCCTTCGAGCAGTCGGCGCGCGACTCGCTCGAGCGTCAGACACAGATCGAAGCCGAACAGACCGGCCCGTTCGCCGACTACGTTGCCAGATACATGGCCGCAATCGACCCTGACTACAACACCTGCTGCTGAGAAAGACGCCTACACCCGCCGCAAGTCGAAGCAGTATTCGGAATACGCGGGTGCAGGCGCCTCGCGCACTTCCGGCAGCGTCTGCGCATCCACGGTTTCCGATACCAGACGCTCGGCACGGCGACGCCGAGCCTCGACCCGGCTGTCCGGCAGTCCATCGTATGCCTCACCCCGTGGATGCCAGTCGAACAGGCTGAGGCGCAGCGCATTTCCGCTGCGCGGATGCGTCAGCACCAGCTCCACGCCGTCCTGCGCAGGCAGGGCCGGGTGAAGTCCATGCACCGGAACAAAACTGCGATAGCGCACACCGGCCAGACACACAGGTGCGGCGCCATCGTACTCGGCCCGCAGCGGCACGGCGTAGCCATTGACCTGGAGCTTCAGCCCGTCGAGACCTTCGGCCTCGGGCGCGACGACGCGCAATTCGATGCGTGTCGTGCTGGCGTCGACCAGGCGTGAATCGGAGGGCTGCTGGGTGGTGACATCACCGATCAGCGGCCAGAATTCGAGTGCGCCCATCACCCGTACCTGCAGCCCTTCCCATTCCAGATGGCCAAGCTCCCGGCGGGCATCGTCCACCAGACGCGCAGTGATCGACGCACCCAGCCCAAGGCCGTGGGCTTCGAGATCCGCCAGCACCGCACGCAGGTCCTGCTCCAGATACCACGGCAGCGCAAAGCGGTTGTGCAGCTGCTTGCCCCAGTCGACCAGCGGCTTGTCGTAAGGGAAGTGCATCAGGCGCGCGATCAGGGCGCGCAGCAAGGCAGCTTCAGCTGCAAGGGTTTCGGCATCCGGGGCCATGCGCAGGGCACGGAATTCGACCAGGCCGGCCATCCCGCGCGCGCCCAGATAGGGGTTCCACAACTTCTCGATGTTGATCTCGCTGCGGTGGCTGTTGCCCGCCGAATCCGCGAGAAACGGTGCCAGGCTGGCCCACAGCAGGCCAGGCTCGGGCGCATCGAGGCGCTCCAGTTGCTCGAGCGCCACGTCGAGCTCGACCCGCCGCTCCTGCGGGCCTTCGTCCGCGCGCGGTGCCTGGCTGCCACTGCCGATTGAGTCCGGTGCAAACCAGTACGACAGCGCCGGATGCCGGTTCAGGTAACGGACGAGCCGGGTCAGCAGATGCGGCGCAACAAAGAACGGACTGCTTTGCGCAGTTGGGCCGCCCAGGGTGAGCTGCCCCCCACCCCCGGAATCGGCCTCACCGCCGTTGTAGTAGAGGCGATAGGGATAGAGGCCGAGGCTCTCTGCCGCAGAGAACAGCGCGGCATTGACGCGATAGAAGGATTCCAGATCGGTTGCCGGGGCGAGGTTGGCTTCGATCACCGCGGGGTCAGGCGTCAGGCTGGTCCAGTGCATCCCGGCGTCCAGCGGTGGCGGATGGCCGCGCAGCACCAGACCGTTGATGCCGGCGGCTTTGGCGGCCTCAGCCACGACTTCCAGCAGCGCTGCATAGTTTGCAGGGTCGGTCACCGCCGGGAGTTCGACCACCGGCCAGCCACCCTCTGCATCCGGCAGGTTCGCAAGCAGCAGCAGGAAATGACCGGATTCGGCGAGCTCGTCGCGCAGGCCTTCGGCGGGAATCGGGGCGGAATGCAGCGAGGGTCTGAAGCACAGCGCCGCGGAGCTTTCATCAATGCCGATCGGATGCTCGTCGCACCGCGTGACCACGCGCCAGTCGGTCGTACCCAAGCGTGTCTCGGCAGCCCATCCACGTGCAGCGCAGTGCTCCAGCAGACACAGGCTGAAATGCTCGATGTCGTGGAGCGCACAGGGCTCTGACACCAGCAAGGGGTCTGGCGGCCCCTGCCACAGGGCGGCACCGTCGCGGCGGGCAAGCACGCCCAGACTCCAGCGCGCGCTCGGCTCGCCCGGATACTGGCGCCCGATCGTCCGCAGCAGTGCGCAGCCAGGCAAGCTGGTGGAGAAATCGCGCAGCAACTCCGCCGCACGCGCCTCCTTCTCGCCGCCAAGTGCAAGTTGCAGCCACTCTGCAGATTCAGAATATCGGTCGGTAAAGGTCGGCTCTGCGCCAATCCAGATGTCCGCACCGAGCGCGCTGATACGCGCATCGAGGTCGGTCAACTCATCCTGAATGGGTTCGGCATTGGGGGGAATCATGAATTGGTATCCTGGGGCGCTGGCGTGTCGGCGATGCGTGCGGCGAGCTCCATGGCACAGCCGCGCATCCCATGCCCCGCATGATACGGACTAAAACCCTGCCTCAAAAGGCGCCATCAAGCCCTTTGTCCAAACGGATACAAAAAAGCACCGGGCGGTCCGGATGAACCCCACGGTGCCAGAGGAGACCGCTCAATCAGAAAAAGCGGTAGGTGTAATCGATGTAGAAGCGATGATCGATCTCGTCTTCCTTCACACCATTGAGTCGTCCGGTCTTGTCCGGCTTGCCGTCGTCGCCGGCGGTGTGGATACCACCGGTCAGCTTGAGTGCGGAAATGAACTATCGACACCGTTTGTTGCGTTACAAGCACTCATTGCGATCAGCTCTCCGACCAGCCGCGATCCCAGTGCGGCGGGTCGCCAACACGTTCGGCAAAGTAGTCGAGAAAGCTCCGCACCTTTGGCAGCAGATAGTGGCGGCTCGGATACACCGCATAGACTGAAGGCGACGGCATCTCGTAATCCTCCAGCAAGGGGACGAGCACGCCGGCGCGAATGTCATCGCCGACCAGGTATGAGGGCAGGTGTGCCACCCCTGCTCCGGCGCATGCCAGCGCATGCAGAAAATCAACGTCACCGGCCACACGGGTTCGCACCGCGATGCTCTGCTCCCCGCCCGCACCGCGAAACGGCCAGATGCTGCGCTTGAAGTAGCTGTGACTCAGGCAGTCGTGATGGCGCAGGTCTTCAGGGCGCTCAGGGCGGCCATTGCGCTCGATGTAGGCCGGTGACGCACACACCACCACGCGACAGGGTGCCAGGGGGCGTGCGACCAACCCGGGGTCAACCGCATGGGTGATGCGGAAGGCTAGGTCGATGCCCTCGTCCACCATGTTGAGCGTGCGGTCGCTGAGAATGAGGTCGAAGCCCGTTTCCGGAAACAGCTGCATGTACTCGGCAATCGCCGGCGCAAGATGCGCGCGCGCGAACGACACCGAGCTGGTCAGCCGCAGCACCCCCCGCGGCTCACCCCGGTGTGCCTCACCCATCGTGTCGGCCTCCTCGACCAGCGCCAGGATGCGACGGCAGCGATCCAGATAGGCTTCGCCGATCTCGGTCAGATGCATGCGTCGCGTCGTGCGTTCGAGCAGACGCAATCCCAGGTCGGACTCCAGCGCAGCAACATGGCGCGTGACCTGAGCCTGCGACAGACCCAGCTGATCTGCAGCCGCCGAAAAGCCGCCACTGTCGACCACGCAGGCAAAAATCCTCATGGACTGCAGCCGATCCATATCCTGACCTCTAGTTATGTACTGAACGTATCAATCATATGATATTCCCGGCGTTTATCTACATCCTGAGGATAGGCAATATGCGTCCCATCCCATCGGGACCTAAACCACCTCAGGAGCACATCATGATTTTCATCACTGGCGCCACCGGCCAACTCGGCAACGCAGTCATCAATACCCTCATCGAAAATGGCACTCCCGCAGCGCAGATCGTTGCCGGGACGCGCAAACCAGACGCCGCCGCGGCACTCGAAGCGAAAGGCGTGCAGCTGCGTAAGGCCGACTACGCCGATCCCGCAAGCCTTGACGCCGCCTTCAAGGGTATCGACACCCTGTACCTGGTGTCAGGTGACGCGCCGATCGACGTCCGCATCGAGCACCACCGCAACGCCATCGCAGCGGCCGCACGCAATGGGGTGAAGCGGATCGTCTACACCAGCTTCGTTGATACCGCAGAAGATTCGCCATTCGGCTTTGCACGCATCCACGCCGACACCGAGCGCACCCTCGCGGAAAGCGGCCTCGAATTCACCATCCTGCGCCATGGTGTCTATGCAGACATTCTGCCCGCCTTCCTCAATGGCTATGCCGAACGCGGCGTCGCCTCGCCCAACCAGCACGGTAAGGCACGCTTCATCCGCCGCGCCGACCTGGCCGCAGCCGCTGCCAAGGTGCTCACGACGGAGGGTCATTCGGGAAAGACCTACACACTGACCGGCCCGACCGCGCTGAACATGGCAGACATCGCTGCCGTGCTGGAAACGCGCACCGGCAGGCCGGTTGCATATCACGCACTGCCGACGAGCGACTATGCGTCGATACTGGTGAAAGCGACAGGCATGCCGCAGTGGCTGGCCGACGCGCTGGCAGGGATGTTCGCCGCCATGGACCGCGGCGGCTACGACATCCAGACGGGCGACTTTGCCCGCCTGCTCGGTCGCGATGCGATGCCGGTGGAAGCCGCGCTTGTGGCTCAGCTCGGCCTTTGATTCGCCTCGCACTGGCGACGTTCCGCTGCGGCGGGCCCACCGTCGCCAGTGCCCCGAACCCACTCATTGGAGAACCAGCCCCATGTCCGACGTCCGTATTTGCCCAAGCTGCCAGGCCCGAGCAATCTACAAGGAAAGCAAGGAAGACGGCACCCCAAGCTACACTGCCATTCAGGATGAAGAAGCATTGAAGAAGGTCGCACAGCTGAAGAAGGCTTTCGAGAAAGCGAAAGCACGGTGTGACGAACTGGAGGCTGAGCTCGCCCGACTTGGCGGCAAGTGAAGGTCATGGCTCGATGATGAACGGGGAGGCGTCTGCACCATGGCGTCGACCACCTTGCCGGTGTTGCGGCTGAGAGTGCGCAGCGTGCTGACCGGATCACCCGCCTTCACCAGCCCGTATTCGATGACGCAGGGCCCGCTGCCTGAGCCCCCCTGCCGCGCTCAACTCAGTGCCGGAATGAAGCCCGTCAGCTCCATGACCCAGATGATGATGCTGATGGACACGAAAGACGCCACCGTCGCCACTACCAGCGCAGCCGAGCACATGCCTTCGAGTCCGTACTTCTGCCCCATGATGGCGTAGATGCTGAACATCGGCACGCAGGCGATCAGCACGGCGGCGGCCTGCAGTTCGGGACCGATGCCGGGTACCAGCAACACGGCAATCAGCACCGCAGCAGGATGGAGCAGCAGCTTGGCCACGGTGATCAGCGTGACATCGGCGACCATTCCTTTCACGCCCATTCCGGCAAGACTGCCGCCGATGACGAACAGCGCCAGCGGCCCCGATGCGAACGACAGCATGTCGACCACATTGGAAAGCGGCGCCGGCAGTGCCAGACCTAAGAGGGCAAAGGCAAAGCCGATCGCAATGGCCACCAGCATCGGATTCCTGAACAGGCTTGCGAGCGTTCCCCGCAGCATGGCCACAATGCTCGCGCGCTTGTGCCCGGCGCGGTCCGCCATGATGAGCAGCAGGGGCAGCATCAACAGGTTCTCCACCAGCAGGCACAGCGCCATTGCCACCGAGCCAACCGGCCCCAGCACCTGCACGGCCACCGGCAGACCGATGAAGGCGCTGTTCGACGATGAAGCGCCCATGCCGATGATGACGCTGCTCAGAAAATCGCGCTTGCGCCATTTCAGCGCGAGCAGGATTGCAACGCCCATCGCAGCCAGCGAGCCGAGCGCATACGCAATCAGGTAACCCGAGTTCATCACCTCGTCAAAGGGACGCTCCGATAGCGCCCTGAACAGCATCGCGGGCAAGGCAAACCGGATGACGAAAGTGCCAAGGACGCGCATGTCCGCCCGCGAAAACAAGGCCGCACGCACGGCAAAGTATCCAAGGCCGATCAGGATGAAGATCGGGCTGGTGATGGAGAGAATTTCGAGCACGCATGACTCCGGCGGCCCCGCTGGCCTGCGCCGCCGCGAGGGAATCTGGTAGGTGAAGCGCTGGCGCCGGTATCGGCCCGGGCACATTCTCCACGAGCCCGGCCACGCGCGAAAGCGCTCATGCGCAATGGCTGTTATCTAAATCCGTTATGGATTGGGCAACACGCTGTCCCCACCCTCGGCCCGAGCGATGCCGAAGGCGGGGACAGGCTGGGCCGGGCTCAGTCTGCCAGCCGGTAATCGAGCCAGGGCGAGCGCGCCAGATGCGCGCGCTCGAAGGCTGCAATCGCATCCGCTTCAAGCAGGGTCTCGCCAATGTCGTCGAGGCCATTGAGCAGACGGTGACGGCGGAAGGGATCGACCTCGAAGGGAATCGACTCGCCGGACGGGGTCGTCACTGCCTGCTGCTCAAGGTCAACCGTCAGGCGGTAGCCCTCCTCCGCTCCGACTTCCGCAAACAGGCGGCCGACCACTGCTTCCGGCAGCACGATGGGCAGCAGCCCGCTCTTGAAGCAGTTGTTGAAGAAGATGTCGGCGAAGCTGGGCGCGATGATCGCCCGAATCCCGTATTGCTCGAGCGCCCATGGCGCATGCTCGCGCGACGAACCGCAACCGAAGTTCTTGCGCGCAAGCAGAATGCTGGCGCCCTGATAGCGCGCGCGGTTGAGCTCAAAGTCCGGATTCAGCTTGCGGCTCGCCGGGTCGATGCCGATGTAGCCGCGATCGAGGTAGCGCCACTCGTCGAAGCAGAACGCGCCAAATCCGGTGCGGTGAATCGACTTCAGAAACTGCTTGGGAATGATCGCGTCGGTATCGACGTTCTCGCGATCAAGCGGTGCGACCAATCCGTTCAGAACAGCAAATTTTTCCATGATGCCTCCTCAGCCAAGGGTCCGTGCGTCGATGAAATGGCCGCTCACCGCAGCCGCCGCAGCCATCTGCGGACTCACCAGATGGGTTCGTCCACCCGCACCCTGGCGTCCTTCGAAGTTGCGGTTCGAGGTCGATGCGCAGCGCTCACCCGCAGCCAGGCGATCGTTGTTCATCCCCAGGCACATCGAACAGCCCGGCTCGCGCCACTCGAAACCGGCGGCCACAAAGATCCTGTCCAGCCCCTCCTGTTCAGCCTGCGCCTTCACCAGTCCGGAGCCGGGCACCACCATCGCCAACGATACATTGGCCGCAACCCGGCGACCTTCGACCACACGGGCCGCGGCGCGCAGATCCTCGATGCGGGAGTTCGTGCACGAGCCGATGAAGACCTTGTCGATCGCGATGTCGGCGATCGGAGTGTTGGCCTCGAGCCCCATGTAGTTCAACGCACGCTCCATGGCTTCGCGCCTGCCCGGATCGCGCTCGGCGGCCGGGTCGGGAATCCGCCCGCTGACGGGCAGCACCATCTCGGGCGAAGTACCCCAACTCACCTGCGGCTCGATTGTCGAGGCATCGATCTCGACGACGCGGTCGAACACCGCGTCCGGGTCGGAATGCAAACCGCGCCACGACGCCACCGCCGCATCCCAGTCCGCACCAGCCGGGGCATAGGGACGGCCTTTCAGATAGTCGATGGTCGTATCGTCCACCGCGATCATGCCGGCGCGGGCACCCGCCTCGATTGCCATGTTGCACACCGCCATGCGCCCTTCCATCGACAAGCCCCGGATTGCACTCCCGGCAAATTCAATGGTGTGGCCGCTCCCGCCCGCCGTGCCGATAGCGCCGATGATGTGGAGAACGATGTCCTTGGCGGTCACGCCCGCGGCAGGCGTGCCCTCCACCCGGACCAGCATGTTGCGCGACTTCTTCATCAGCATGCACTGCGTCGCCATCACGTGCTCAACGTCGGACGTGCCGATGCCAAAGGCCAGCGCGCCAAACGCACCATGCGTGCTGGTGTGCGAATCGCCGCAAACGATGGTCGTGCCCGGCAGGGTTGCGCCCTGCTCCGGCCCGACCACATGCACGATGCCCTGGCGCCGGTCTTCGAGGCTGAAGAAGGGAATCCCGTGGTCGGCACAGTTATCGACCAGCGTCGACACCTGAAGCGCCGAGATCTCGTCGTCGATGCCCTTCGAGCGCTCGGTGGTCGGCACGTTGTGGTCCGGCGTAGCAATCACGCTGCTCGTGCGCCACACCTTGCGCCCGGCCAGCTTCAACCCCTCAAAGGCCTGCGGGCTGGTCACCTCGTGCATGATGTGACGATCAATGTAGATCAGGCAGCTGCCGTCGTCGCCTTGCTTGACGACATGCGCGTCCCACACTTTTTCGTAGAGGGTCTTTCCCATTCTCGTTGCTCCAGGTCATGCGATCCATTGCGGTGACGCAATACTTGCAGAGATGGGAAAGCCTGAATAACGGTCAATTGCCATGCCAGCCATCTCATTTGGAGATGGCTTTTGCGGAACTGCGGTTCCAGGTTGTTGAAGTCGAGAACGGCCGGACCGCATCCGGGTGAATTCGTTTGGGACGATGGACGTGGTTAATAACCCGTGAACGCGTTCGATTCAGCAGGCGACGGTCGCCATTGAGTGGTGAGTCTTTCCCGACCGGAAGCAGGTCGGTCAAAGCCGTCAGTCGTGGGCTGACCGCAGCGGTCACTCTGCAATGACCGCTTCCACTTACCTTAGATGGGCACTTCGGACTCCAAGCTGTTATTCGACTCGTTCAGCACAGTTGTTTTCCAACCCTAAGGCAATCCGAACCAGTGGTTTATCAATCGAATCGTGAACGCTCCTCCTCGATTTCCTCGCGCTCGATATTTCGATCCAGGGACTCAATCTCGGCCTCGATCCACTGCGTTATCTCGAACTCGAAGCCTGCCGCCAGCCATCGACGAAACTTCTCTCGCTTTCGCTTCAGGTAGGCACTTGTTGAACCAGTCCATCCTCCGGAGTGAAAGGTCGCACTGATGCCACTTCGCACACCATCGAACTGTCCATATCTGTACAACAATTCTCGAGTTAATCGACCGCCATGTTCGTCATCAAGCGTTCGCGGTGCCGCATGAGCCATTAGCCCTGCTCTGTGCTCGGGGTCTTCTTCAATCCATTCGAGCATTTCGGGAACCGGCAGGTCAGCAATTGCTCCTCTCGGGGCCTCTTCATCGAATCCGGATAGGCCACCCTTGAGCCACTGAAAAAGATCACTGCGCCATTTTGGAAGCGACTCTTCAAAGTGCGTTTTCACAGTATCCCACGCTCCGACTGGGTCAGCTAATACGAGCTCGTTTGCAAGAGGCACGACGTTGGAGGCGTAG
>NZ_JBYEXN010000024.1:0-79483 GCF_057621855.1 Parazoarcus sp. PS-13 R2A | reverse complement strand
TTGGGCAAAGACGGGGGCGCCGGGGGTGTGACTGGCCATGCTGTGATTCCTTGTGTTCTTCTGAGTGTTCGCTGCAGCGGGGTTGAGCGGGGATATTCCATGCAGTGCGGCCCGATGTCTACCGGGCTGCACGGTCAGCCTGCAGGCAGCACCTTATGCAAACAGCGCGTCGAGCCGGAAGCGGGCGATCTTTGCGATCTCCCCGAGGCAGGTGGAGAACTCCGTCTGCGCGTCGTGCTGCAGCCGTGCTTCGATGGCTTCCATGATCTGGTAGCGGGAACGGCCCTTGACCGCGATCACGAAGGGAAAGCCGAAGCGCTCGCGGTAGGCTGCATTGAGTGCGCGCAGGCGCTGGAGTTCCTCGGCGCTGCACTGGTCGAGACCGGCGCCGCGCTGCTCGCCGGTGGATGCCGCGGTGAGCGTGCCGAATGCGGCTTCCTTGCCTGCCAGTTCGGGGTGGGCGCGGATCAGTGCCAGTTGTTCGGCTTCGCTGGCGCCGGTCATCGCGTCGACCATTGCCGCATGCAGCGCGTCAATCGTGGCAAAGGGGCGGGCATGCCAGCTGCGCTCGGCAACCCAGGGAGAATGCTCGAAGATGTCGCCCAGACGGGCAACGAAATCCGGCTGAGACAGTGCGGATAGAGTGGTCATGGCGGCGTCGGCAGAGGAGGTCATGGTCGCTTGCTTCCGGATCAGTGTCGCTTGCATCGGGTACTCAGTCGGGCGGTGTAAGGGGCAGGGGTTGAAGGGGGTGTTCAGGGTTCGTTCAGTCGGTCAGCCGGGCGCCCTGGGCAAACCAGGTGGCGATCAGGGTACGCTCGTCGTCGGTGAGCTGGGTAAGGTTGCCCAGCGGCATGTAGCCGCTTGCAACGGTTTCAGCGATTTTTGCTGCATGCTGACCGATCTGCTCGGGCGTTTCCAGCATCACGCCCTTGGGGGCCTGCGCAAAGCCGTCCCAGGTGGGCTGTGCGGCGTGACAGGTGACGCAGCGCTTTTCGCTGATCTGCTGAATCGTCGCAAAGCTCACCTTGTCGCCATCGGCATTCACCGCCTTGGGTGCCATCAGCACGATCAGCAGGCCGATGAGCGCCACGCCGGCAGCGGGCAGCCACCACTTCACCTGGCCGCGGTGACGCAGCACGAAGAACTGGCGGATCAGCACGCCGGCGATCATGATCACCGCGAGCACCAGCCACCCGTACTTGTTGGCATAGGTCATCGGGTAATGGTTGCTGATCATGATGAACAGCACCGGCAGAGTGAAATAGGTGTTGTGCACCGAACGCTGCTTGCCCACCATGCCCGGGCGCGGGTCGACCGGCTGGCCGGCGCGGATCTGCGCCACCATCCGTTTCTGGCCCGGAATGATGTGGAAGAACACGTTGGCTGCCATCATGGTGCCGAGCATCGCGCCGACGTGGATGTATGCGCCACGGGCCGAGAACAGCTCATGCAGCACCCAGTTGCACACCATCACCAGCACGAATACCAGCGCGGCCAGCAGCGTGTCGCGCCCCATCAGGTTGCGGCACATGAGGTCGTACACCGCCCAGCCGCCGGCGAGAAAGGCGATCGAGATCAGGATGGCGGTGGCCGGTTCGAGCGCCATCACCTGGTTGTCGATGAGGTAGCTTGAGGCACCGATCCAGTACACGATGGCGAGCATGCCCATGCCCGACAGCCAGGTGGTGTAGGCCTCCCATTTCGACCAGTGCAGGTCTTCAGTCAGGGGCTCGTCCTTGGGGCCGGTAAGGAACTTCTGGCTGCAGTAAAAACCGCCACCATGCACGCCCCACAGTTCGCCGAATACGCCGCGCTTTGCATCCTGCGGCTTCTTGGGCGGCTGCAGCGAGGTGTCCAGCATGACGAAGTAAAAGGACGCGCCAATCCATGCCACGCCTGCGATGAGGTGGAGCCAGCGCATCAGCAGGTTGGCCCAGTCGAGAAGGTAAGCTTCCATCGTTGTGATTTTCCGTGTGCCGGCAATCGCCGGGTCAGCTGCCGCGGTAGGTCGAGTAGCTCCACGGCGAGACCAGGAGCGGGACGTGGTAGTGCGCGGCGGGGTCGGCGACGCCGAAGCGCAGTACCACCTCATCCACGAAAGGGGGTTCCGGCAGTGTGGTGTCGAAGAGGCGGAAGTAGTCGCCAGCGCCGAACACGATCTCGTAGCGACCGGTCTCCAGCGCCGCGCCTTCCAGCAGCGGCTGATCGCAGCGACCGTCGTCATTGGTGACGGCGCGAGCCACTTCGCGGCGCTCGCCGTCGAGGCGGAATACTGCGACCGCAATGCCCTTGCCGGGCTTGCCATTTGCCGTGTCGAGCACGTGTGTGGTGAGTCGTCCCATGTCGGAATCTCCTGAAGCCGTCGTTAACCGGAGTTTAAGGGGGCTGGCGCGCGGCGAAACCCGAAAATTGCAATAAGCGATATGCGCTGCAGCAAATGTCGCAGGCCGAAACCTGTGGCAGCGCTTAATACCCTGCAACTGCAAGGCTCGGCCTCAAGCCTGGGATTTGCGCGGCGCAGCTCAAGCCGGACGGTGCCGGCAAAAAGCGGCAGATGTTGCCGGTGCTGGCGCAAAAGGTCTACGCGCCCAAAAGGGCTGGGTAGGTAAGAGTATGTGATCAATGTGCGTAAAAACAGGCGCTTGAACGGTGTTCTGTCGGGTATTCATCCAAGTCGAATGCGCACTGCAGCCCTGGCACGAAACTCGCAATGTTGTGTCTGAATGCAGACCGTTGTGGTCTGCCTGCATCAAACGGAGGTTTGCGATGGCTGACTCGATACTGCGCCCGGTGACACTCGCGCCCGGACTGGTCGGGAAACCCGCGCCCTGCGATCTATTTGACGTGCGCGGCACGCTGCTGCTGCGTGAAGGAGTGGAGATCAGCCCGTCGATGAGCGTGGGGCCGAGCGAACGCCGCCTGTATTGTCGTGCGTCGCAAGCCCCGCGCGTCTCCGATGCTGAGCCGCTCAAGGTTCTGCGCGACATCGGCACTGCACTGGCCATGCTCGACGAACTCATCATCAGCGGGCAGCAGGTGACTGGCGGAGAGTTTCTGTCGCTTGCGAGCGAAACCTACGCCACCTGGATGATCGACCCCGACGCCTGCATCGGCTTCGCAAGAATGGAGCAGTACGACCGCCCGAGCGTCTGTCACGCCATCCTTGCCGCGCTTTTCGCGGCCGAACTCGCGGCTGCGCACGGCTTCACCCGGCACGAGAGCATCGACCTGATCGGCGCGGCCCTCACCATGAATCTTGGCAGTCTGCGTCTGCACGACCGCATGTTCGCTCACGTCGGCCAGCCCGACCCCGAAGCCCGCGCTGACATCGATGCACACCCGGCGCTGGCCGCACACTTGCTCGACCGCATCGGTGGCATCCCTGAAACCTGGCGCACTGCCGTCCTGCAGCACCACGAAAGTTTCGACGGTAGCGGCTATCCCTTGGGCCTGATCCGCACCGAGGTCTCGTTGCAGGGCCGCATGCTGCGCGTGACCGACGTGCTCGCCGCCCGCCTGCGCGAACGCAAGCGCCGCGGCCCGCTGTTCTGGAGCCTGCACCAGGCCCGCGACCCGCAGCGTCTGCTGCAGCACGTGTTCGGCCCCGACCTCGAACGCCTCGATCACATCCTCGCGCGCCTGCTCATGGGCCGCCTCAGCAGCTTCCCGCCGGGCAGCGTAGTGCGCCTGTCGAATGGCGAGATGGGCATCATCAGCCGCCGCACCGCCGAAGCCGACGGAACTCCGCGCGAAGTGCTTGCCTTCCTTGACCCCAGCGGCCGCCCGCAGCACGTGCCGCGCCCACGCCGCATCGGCCCGCGCGACTGCCGCATCCAGGGCTACGCCCACGACGACCAGCCCCGCCTTCCGCCCTACGACTGGCAGTCGATCTGGGGCTATCAGCAGGCGGCCGCCAGCACCAAACTGATGTAAAAGCGGGCACGAATGTCACGGAGTACGTTTTTGCGGCCTCAAAGGCTTGAACACAGCCGCGAGCTGTTGTATATTCCGCGCTCTTCGCTGCTGTAGCTCAGTTGGTAGAGCAACTGATTCGTAATCAGTAGGTCACCAGTTCGATTCCGGTCAGCAGCACCAAAAATCAAGGGCTTAGAGGTTTTCCTCTAAGCCCTTGTTCATTTTTCGAAGCCGTGCGGATATCCGGTTCGTCGAAACTTCATTCACAGGTGGCGTAGAGGTTGGTCCAGCAGAGTGGGCCGGCTCATCACCTGAACAGCCGTTCGGCATTGCGGTAGGCGATCATCTCTGCTGCCTCGGCGGGTAACTGCTTCAACCAGCCCCGGTAAGTCGCCATGATGCTGGCGTAGTTGTCCCAGCGTTCGTTCACCCATGTATCGGAGCCGATCAGGAAGCGGTCCGGGTACTTTTCAAACAGGCGTCGCCATTCCGGCGTCAGTTGCCCGCCTTCGGTGATCCCGTAGCGGTAGGACAGCTCGCACCACAGTCCGGGATAACGTTGAAGATAGGCTTCGACCTTGGCCGGGTCGGTGGAAAAACCCGTGTGTGCCCAGATGATTTGTGCCTCTGGACTGTGGCGGTAGAGAATCTCCAGCGCTTCGTCGTCGGCGTGGGCGTGCAGATAGAGCTTGTGCTCCACTGCGAACGCGACGGTCTTTTTGACCTGGGGCGCTTCGGCGGCACGACCGGTGAGATGAAACTCGCCGATGCCGCGGTAATAGCCGCGCTTGAACTCGGTGGCAATCAGTTCTTCGGTCTGCGGATCGCTCATCCACGTCTGGATGTCCGGACGTACGCGGTAGGGGCGGATGAATGGCACTACCCACAGGTCTTTCGACTGTGCCTCATAGAGCGCACGGGTGCCGTCATTCGGGCGACTGGTCGCGAGGATGCCCGTAACCCTGTTTTCCCGGAACAAGGCCAGCACACCCTCAAGCGGCAGATGCGGTGCCGGTTCCCAGTTGTAGTGCAGGTGCGCATCAAAAACGGGGAGGGTGGTTTCCGCGGTCACAGCGTCGGCGCCGTATGTTGGCGCCGCAATTCCCAGTGCAAGACAGAACGGCAGAAAACACAGGCAACGAATCCGCTTCATGATGATCTCCCGCTCGTAATGATGGCGTGGCTTCAGTTGAATAATCAGCATGAGTCCTTGTGCAGGGCATTGGTTCCTGCCTTCGGATGAATGTCTTCATTCGCGAGCAATGACGGGCTGAGTTCGACGGATGGCTGAAGTTGCAGGATTCTTCATCGATCGATTGACTCTGACCCCTTTGATCTGCGGCGGTGCGCGAACAGGGTCATCTGCGGTCTTCCCGTCGAGTTTGCACGGGATTTTGGTGACGTCAATAAAGATGCGTCGCAGCCTCACCAAGTCAGCGCGCTTGTTCTGGAACGCTCAGTTGGTGCTCCAGTGGTGCTGCACCAACTGAGCGTACCAGCATGCGAGGGCCCTTCAGTGATAGGAGCGCTGTTTTCAGTTCGTGTTCAGGAGCCTTCTGCCCCGGACCTCTTGGTACTTCGACGAGTCGCAGCAGTACCGGCTGACCATTGCGGTAGGTGGCCCAGTCGCCCTCGACGAAGCGCAGCGTGCCTGTTTGATGCAGGGCATCGCGGCTGGTGGTGGCGTCGAATCCCATTGCGCCCTCAGGCGCTTCGAAGACATGAACTTCCTTCCAGTGCTGATAGCCGCGACGAGAAACGATGCGGCTGAGCGCGTTGTCGCCGTTGCGGATCACGCTGTCTTCCAGCAGGGCTTCGACCCGGACAAGCCGATACCGTCCATCCGTTCCCTGCTCTAGCAGCGATACCGAGTCGAGCTGCACCATGCGCCGGGCGAGGCTGTCTTCTGGTCCGAGATCGAGTGCTTCGATGCGCTTGGACCAGTCCGCAGCGTCCTTGCCCGTCTTCATCACTTTGAGTGGCAGCTCTTCATCCTCCAGGAGCGCTTTCATTGCGTCGGTCAGCGTGTATTTAGCCATGGGCGGCAGCGTTTCGGGGAGCTGTTTGGCGATGGTCGACGCGGCTTCCGGTGCGGATTTGACGATGATCGGCACGGTCTCGTCGCCGAGTTTGGCAAAGGCCATGACGATGGCAAAGGTGATGATCGCCACCGGCTTGATCAGTTTGAAACTGATCCAGTCCGGTACGGTGAAGCCCTCGCGCGGGGCTGATTTCTGCGTTGCCTGACGCGGCCGAAGCAACCAGATGGATAACAGGCCAAATGGCAGCAGGATGATCACAAGACCGATAACGACCGCGTACAGCGGCGCGGGCACCCGCCCATGCAGAACGCAGGGCACTGACTCAAGCGCTGTCGCCGGGCTTTCGTCCGGGGCATACATGCGGGTTGCGGGCGAGGCGCACTGGCTGCTGCGCTGACCCGCGATGTCGATCCGTATCGCGCCATTGGGTGCGTCTGGCAACACGAAAACACCGGGGAGTTCATCGAGCGGCACCAGGGCAAACAGACGCGGTGCGGGCCGGGGGGTGAGTGCGTCGCCTTGCGCGAAGACCGGGATCAGATAGTTGTCGTCAATCCGGCGCATCAGCCAGCGCCCCTCGCTGGCGATCACCCCGCGCGTCACCGACAGGTAGTCACGCGCTTCATCCACCGCTGCAATCGAATCCACGGTCGCCGCTGTCAAGGTGGCGTCCCGGCCGAGCTGCGCCGACAGGCCGAGCAAGGCTACGCAAACCGAGAGGATGACCAGCAGATAGCCCAGCGCGCGTCTCATCGCATGCCCCTGACGCAAGTCAGCTTGAACTCTAGCAGCTCGATCTGTCAGGTCCAGCTATTCAGGCGACAATTCCGCTGTGGGTGGAGGGCTCGCCATCAGCCTTGCGACGCAAGGATCAGTGCTCTTCCCGGGGCCGACCGCTCAGCTTACCCGGACCTCGACCTCCATCCCTGCGAATGCGTCAGGCGCGCCAAGGTAGCTGCCCGACACCGGCATCAGCTGCCTGATGTCGCGGGCGACGGCGACCGGAACCAGGTTGAATCCGCCGATACTGCGGTTGGTCGGGTCGAAGTTGATCCAGCCCGCCCCGGGCACATAGACCTCGGCCCACGCATGGGTGGAGCCGGAGCCCGAGGAGCCCGTAGCCGTGCTTTGCGGGTCGTACAGGTAGCCAGACACGATGCGGGCGCCCATGTCGAGGCTGCGCACTGCTTCGGCAAACAGTACGGCGAAGTCGCGGCACGACCCTCTCCCGCGGTCGAGCGATTCGTTCGGTGTCTGGGTGCCTTCGCTTTCGCGCACCTCGTATTGCAGGGCTTCGGATACGCCGTGGCTGATCGCCTTCAGCAGTTCCAGCGTGTCGGGCGCCGGACCCCGCACGAATGACCGGGCCCACTTCTGGAGGCGCCCCATCGGATCGAGGTATTGCTGGATCGCGAGGGCGCCGAGGTCGGCGCGATCATCGTTCGAATAGAAGAAGGGAAAGTTGATGGCCGTCGCCGCAATATTGAAGATCGGCCAGGGGTTGCCGGTGAGGTTCAGTTCGATGTTGCTTTCGATCTGCAACGTGTCGGTCATGCCGGCGAAGGACGCCGTCGCAACCGCATTGCCCGACACATCGTGCGCCCAGGTGACTGACGCGTCGGGCGATACATTCAAGGTGTGCGACATGAGTTGCAGCTCGCGACTTTCTCTTGGGCGCAGCATCAGCCGATGCGGGTTCAGGCTGACCGCGGTGCGATAGTGATAGACCGTTGTATGACTGATTCGAATTTGAGTCACGGCGGTGCGGCCTCCTGAAGGACTTCCAGACTAACACTTTAAGCGGACGCGAACCGGAGACAAACGGCCACCTGCGGCTCAGCGATAGAGGCGCTCGATGTCGTCGAAACGGTCGGTGCCCCAGAACGGTTCGCCGTCGATCAGGATGAAGGGCGAGCCAAACACGCCGCGCGCGAGGGCATTCTCGGTTTCGTGTCTCAACCGGTCCTTGATGTCCTGCTCTTGCGCGCCAGCTGCAGCCGCGTCGCGGTCGAATCCGAGGCTTGCAGCGACATCCAGCGCGACGTTTGGGTCGGAGGTGTCCTTGCCGTCGATCCAGTAGGCCCGGTAGGCGGCCTCGACGAAGGCACCCATCTTTTCCGGGGCTTCGCGTTCAACCCAGTAGGCCAGGCGCGACGGGGGGATCGGGTTGGCGGGGAAGTTGGCAGGGACCCTGACCTCGGCAATGCCGTCCAGTTTTGCGCGCCTGAAGAAGTCCTTGAAGACGTAGTCCTTCTTCAGCGGATGGTCGAGCGGCAGGCCGCCGTGTGCCTTGTATACCGCGCCGATCAGGAACGGACGCCAGTTCACGTCCCGCCCGATGGCTTTGGCCAGGGCGGAGACCTTGCGGCTGCCAAGGAAGCCAAAGGGCGAGGCGAAGTCGAAATAGAAATCGAAGGATTTGCTCATGATCTGTCTCCTGTTCCCGGGGTCACCATTGTTCTTTATAGGGACGCAGGTCCATTTCGAAGGTCCATGCGCTGCGTGGCTGCCTGTGCAGTTGCCAATAAGCCTCGGCGATATCGTCGGGACGAAGGATGCCGTCTGGCATGCGCGCCTCGAAGATGTCGGGGAAAAGTGCCTTGGTTGATGGGTTGTCGATCAGGCCATCAATGATGACGTGGGCGACATGCACGCCCTCGGGGCCGAGTTCACGCGCCATGCTTTGTGCGAGCGCGCGTAAGGCATGTTTGCCGCCGGCGAAGGCGGCGAACCCGGTGTTTCCGCGCAGACTGGCCGAGGCGCCGGTGAAGAGGATGGTGCCATGGCCGCGTTTGCGCATGGGTTCGACGACCTCGCGTCCGACCAGAAATGCCGCGAAGGCGCACATCTCCCAGACCTTGCGGTAAACCTGAGCGCTTGTTTCCTCGATCGGGAACCGCACATTGCCGCCGACGTTGAAGATACAGGCCGTGATCGGGCCGATCTGTTCGGCCTTTGCCACCAGCGCCCTGACCGCATCCTCATCGCGCGCGTCCGAGTGCACGGCGGTTGCGCTGCCGCCGGCGGCTTCGATGCCTGCCACAAGCCGGGAGAGGTCCCCGCGCCTGCGACTTGCCACCACATGCAGGCCTTCTCGTGCGAAGCGTCTTGCGATCGCACCGCCGGTGGCATCGCCTGCGCCGACAACCAGGCAGACTTCGGTGGGGGTGGGGTGAGGGTTCATGGCTGGGCTCCATTCCGTGTGTCATGCATCGAAGCGTGCGTTTCACCTGAGGTCGCAGGCCGCGCACTGCGCTGCCCTTTGACGGGGCAATCGTTGTTCATGGGCCGTTTCAACCGAGGTCACGCCGTATCAGGCGAAAGGTGGTGTCTATTGCCGCGGTGATCTGATCCGGCGGGAGATTTCGACGACTGGACACGCGCACGCCTTCATTGAGCAGCATCAGAAGATCGGCCAGGTCCGACGCGCGCTTCGGCTCGCAATGCGCGTCGATCAGGCAGCCTTCGAAGGCTGCCTTGAATGCATCAAGATGGGTGCTTGCGCGGGCGCTGAGTTCGTCGTCCACGTCGGCCATTTCCAGAACGGTGCTCACCAGCATGCAGCCCCATTGCGATCTGTTGCCCCGAGGGGCAGTGAAATTGCGCACGAAGAAACTGTGCAAGGCTTCGAGTGGCGGCATCTCGGTGCGCGACTGGGCAATCATGTCGATCGAGCGCTGGGCAAACAGGTCCAGACAGGCCAGAAACAGGCTGCGCTTATCGACAAACGTGGCGTAGAAACTGCTGCGGCTGATCGCCATGGTGTCGAGCAGATCTGCCAGCGACGTTGCCTGGTAACCCTTGCGCCAGAACAGCACGAGCGCACTGTTGCGCGCCGTTGCCGGATTGAATTCGATTGTGCGAGCCATGTTTTCATAGTGGAACGGCCGGTACAGAATGTCAAACGCAGATGGGATCTGCGGCCCTGGCCAGCGCCCGGCTCACCCTTTGTGAGGAAGGGCCAGCGGTGGGGCGTTGTGCGACCTTGAGCGCCAGCGCAGCCGACCCCATCCGCAGCGCTCATTGCACTCCGCCTGCGATCAGCTAGATTGAGATGCAGGGGGGCGACGATCGTGCGCGCGCCTGATCTGTTCGTTGACCTCAATCGGGAGGGCATCATGAAGCGGACAAGCAAACGATTTCCGGGGCTGATCATTGCGATCGCCCTCGTGTCGGCATTGGGCCTGAGACCGGCATTCGGGCAGGTGGGCACCCATGCCGGATCGGCGGTGGCGATTGGCAAGGGCGAGGCATACGCCATGGTCCGGACCGGCGCGAACGGCGCGGTGACCTCGATCGGCGTGGTGATGACGGCAGCAGCGCTAGACGGTTTGCCGACGAGGGTGCCAGGCGAGCGTTCTGACGTTCCCTACCTGTTGCCAATGCCGGCGAGCGGGCCGAAGACCGTTGTCGATCACGTGGTGGTGAATTGGGAGCCGACCGGTCATGCGCCGTCTAAGGTCTACGACGTGCCGCACTTTGACTTCCATTTCTACGTGGTCGATCGCGGGGAGGTGGAAAGGATCGTGTTTGCCAACCCGGATGAATCGGGAGCCCCGGATCAGCAACCGCCCGCTGAGTTGATGGCGGCCGGTTACATTCTGCCGCCTGGTACTGCGAAGTCGAAGATGGGGGTGCATGCGGTCAACCCGGCAAGCGGGGAGTTTCAGCAGCAGCCATTCAACGCGGCGTTCATCTACGGCTATTACAACAAGCGGCTGACCTTCATCGAGCCGATGGTCTCGCTGGCGTATCTGAAATCGAAACCGTCGGTTTCGCTGCCGGTGTCACGGCCGGCGAGGTATTCCTGGCCCGGTGCCTATCCGTCGTCGTATCGGGTTGCGTTTGACGAAGCGCACCAGGTGTACGAGATCGCGCTGGAGGATCTGCGGTAGATTGCCTGCACGGTGCGCCGAGCGTCAGCGCGATCCCGTGCTCAGACCACGATCTGCTGCGCAGTCGCACCAAGGGCGTCGCTGGCGAGGCTTTTCAGGCGATGAGCTTCAGGCCGGTCATGTTGGCTGCGCCGCCTGTGCTGTGGCGGGGGCCTGGCCACCAGTGGAGATCGACGTTCTCCGGAATCTGTTGAGTCTGTGCAAGCCGGAAATTGCCGAATCGCGGGTCGGAGGTGACCTCCCTGTCGATCCAGTGGGGCAGCACGATCGACGCGCCCTCGTGCGGCAGTTCGATCTCTGCGACGACGAGTCCGGCATGCTTGCCCTCGAAGACGTCTACCTCGAAGGTCTGCGTGTGGAAATGCACCAGGTAGCGTGTCTTGCGAACGATGCGATCGTTGCAGTAGGCCGACAGCATGCGGACAGCATCGGCGATGGGAATGGGGTATTCAAACTCGTCACGCGTGATCCCGGAGCGTGGCCCCTTGATGGTCAGAAAGGCACGGTCTGCGCGAATCCTGACACGCGTACTCATTGCTCCTTGCTCTTTGGCGACATAGCCCTGAACGATGTTTTCGCCCTGAGCATCCTGCAAGAACCTGATGTCGCGCACGAGGAACTTGCGTTCAATCTCGAGTGCCATTTGGGGGCTGCCGCTTTTGCTTTTGAGTAAATGGATTCTAGCAGATGACGGGTCGCTAAAATTGACCTTGATCAGAGAAGCGCGCCCCCGGCTTTTTCGCCGGAGGTGTGCCTGCAAACGCAGCATGCTCTGGTCAGGTTCGCCGTTCGACCAGTTCCCGAACCGGTGCGGGCAGCAGGGCACGCAGGCGATGGCTGATCGTGGTTTCGTGGCGCTGCCAGACGACACCCAGATAGACGACGCCGAGACCGATGAGGGTGAGGACGACCGGAAACAGCATGCTGTCCTTGAACACTTCGTTTGCCAGGTGCGCGAGGTAACCCGCCGCGCCGAGTCCGCCGAACACGGCAAAGACTCTGCGCGAGAGGGTGGCGCCGACGGCGATCATGATCAGGTTGATGCACAGGTAGATGAACTTGCTGAGCTCGCTGTCGGAGTTCATCGACGACAGCCCGCCCCAGAACGCGATGACGCCAAACAGGTAAAGCCAGAAGGCGTAGTCCCTGACGTGTCGGGTTCGTACGTCCACCCAGAATGCGAGCAGGACCATGAGCAGGCCAAACCAGAGCGAAACCAGCTTGCGCAAGGCCCAGCCGTGGTCGGCGTCTGCCGCGAGGAAAGGGGCGAGATCCATGCTCATGTACCAGAGCGTGACGGCAACCGGCATCACCAGGAAGGGCAGGCGATAGCGCCATAGCATGATCACTCCGGTCGCCAGGGTGGCGAACTCCATGAGCATCCAGCGCCAGTCGATGTGCGTATGGTATTCGCGGAAGACGCGGCCATCAGCCCAGAAGCCGAGGGCGGATTGCAGTCCATAGACCGCCAGCGGTGTCAGGGCGACAGCAAAGGTCGCCGTGATGCCGGCTGGGATCGGCAGGCGGTGGCGCTTGAGGAAGGACTCGGTGAGCCACAGGCCTGCACCGGCATAGGCCAGCGCAATGAAGAACAGACCCCATCCACCGAAGCGCTCCCAGCCGATGTTCATGAACAGACTCATCGCACCGATCGCGATCAGCCCGCCAAGGTAGTAAAGGATGTGGGTGGCGCGAAAGCTCGGGGAATTGCTGCCCTGCGCGAGCAGGAAGGTCCAGAGTTGGTCTGCCTGCTGCTCGGTAATCAGGCCCTGCGTGGTCGCATCCTTGAGATGGCCCCGATTCAATTCCATGCTGACTCCCGGAAGACAAAAACATCATTGCGCACTAGTTTGTCATACATGAGCCCGATTCTTCGAGCCGTCGGGTCGCACGCATTCCATTCATCGAGCGCGCCCGCATCGGTCACTTTCGGTGCTGCGCAAGGAACGCGCGTATGCCCGTTTGCCTGGGGGCGCTGCCGGAGCATGCGGACTGAGATTGACACGCAGTGTGAGGTGTCACGATAATCCAAGCCTTCTGCGGGAGAGAGAGCTGCGAACATGCAGTCTCCGCCGAAGGCGCAAGCTCCCATAATCGCTCAGGCATACGGAACCGCAGAGATCATTCGCCGACTGGAGAGCAGTCGAGAGTCACCCCGGTGGCTTTCGTCTCACCGAAGGGGCTGGTCCTGAAAAGGGCTGAAACTCTCAGGTAAAAGGACAGGGGGAGAGGCGCAACGGACCACGCACGCGTGCGTGATTCGTCTTCCAACGGAGTCGCCCCCTGATGTACCCGAGCCTTGCAAGCCTTTTCCAGCCCCTGGCTGCGCAAAAGGTTGATCTTCTGCTTTTCATCTATCTGATTGCCATCGCCGCCGAGGCCATGTCTGGCGCCCTTGCTGCGGGCCGCCGCAACATGGACATCTTCGGTGTTGCCGTGATTGCCTTCGTGACCGCGCTTGGTGGCGGCACCATCCGCGATGTCGTGCTGGGCAATTACCCGATTGGCTGGACGCAACACCCCGCTTACGTCTATCTGGTGATCTCGGCGGGGCTGCTTACGACCTTGATCGCGCCCTACATTCACCGCATGAAGCGCGCTTTCCTGATCTTCGATGCAATGGGCCTGATTGCTTTCTCGCTGATTGGTTGCAACGTCGCCCTCAACCTCGACTACCCGATCGTGGTCGTTGTGATGTCCGGCATGCTGACGGGGATCTGCGGCGGCATTCTGCGCGACGTGCTGTGCAACCAGGTGCCGGTCGTGTTCCGGCGCGAACTCTACGCGAGCGTTTCGCTCACTGTGTGCGCCTTGTTCCTCGTGCTGCGCGCAGCCGGGCTCGATTCCGACCTCAATACCGCGATCTGCTTTGTTGGTGGCTTCATGTTCCGCATGCTTGCGATCCAGTTCAGCTGGCGCCTGCCCACCTTCTCCTACCAGCAGCGCTGGGACTAGCGCGGGCACTTTTCCGAATGCCTGCGGGGACATGGCCGCCTTGACCCTGCTCCTTTCGCAAACTAGCCTCAGTAGTGTGTGTTCGATGATCTTTCAGCAAATTTGCTGAAACTCGGACAGGTGCCAGACCTGTCGTACGTATCGGGTCGGAAGGGCATTGTCGCATCTGATCACACTGAATCTGGTATGGCCGGTCGAGCCTGCAGGCTGACTTTCTGGCTGTCAATTGCCGCTTGATAACCCAAACCTGCAAAGGAGGACATCATGGCAAACTGGCAGATCGAAGGGCAGTACATGGAGACATGCAACTGTACCTATCTGTGCCCCTGCGCCGCGTCGAACCTGACCGCGCAGCCCACTGAAGGCGACTGCAAGGCCGCTATTGCGATGCACATCACCAAAGGGCAGAAGGACGGGCTCAAGCTCGACGGGCTGTCCTTCGTCGTGATGCTGCATTCGCCGCACGCGATGGCAGAGGGCAACATCGTGGTGGGCCTGATCGTCGATGAGAGTGCGTCGGACGCGCAGGTCGAAGCGATCAGCGCCATCGCGACCGGTGCTGCCGGTGGGCCGATGGCAAACCTGGCACCCCTGGTCGGCAGCATGGCGGGGGTTGAGCGACGGCCGGTTACTTTCGACGTCGATGGCATGAACTTTGCCGTCAAGGCCGGTGAGCTGGTCGACCAGGCTTGCGAAGGGGTCGCCAGCGGCGTGCGCCCGGACGAGCCGCTCTTCCTTGAGAACACCGTGCATCCGGTCAACAGCCGGCTGGCGCTGGCCAAGGCGACACGCTCCATCTTCAACGTGTTCGGGATCAACTGGTCGGATACCTCCGGCACGCGTAACGCCCACTTTGCGCCCTTCGCATGGACAGCCTGAGCGCTGCCTGCCACAGTGACGGCATCGAAGTCGTGTTGCGCAAGGATCGCTGGCTGGCGATCCTTGGGCTGGGTGCGGTGGTGTTGCTGTCGTGGCTCTACCTCTGGCACAGCGCAGCGGGAATGGATCACGCAGGCATGGCGATGGAGAGCATGCCGCGCGCCACGGACGCCACTGCGCTGCTGCTCACCTTTGTAATGTGGACGGTGATGATGGCCGGCATGATGCTTCCCAGCGCAGCCCCCACCATCCTCATGTACGGCACCCTGGTCCGAAAGAACGGTGCGGTGGGCAAGGTCCTGCCGGGGGTGTGGGTCTTCGCTGCAGGCTATCTGCTGATGTGGACGTTGTTCAGCATCGTGGCCACGCTGCTGCAGACGGGGCTCGAATACGCTGCGCTGCTCACGCCCGAGATGGCAACTGCGAGCGCAGGGCTTGGCGCAGCGGCCTTGATCGCAGCAGGGATCTATCAACTGACACCGTTCAAGGAGGCCTGCCTCGGCAAGTGCCGCAACCCGCTCCAGTTTTTCATGACGCGCTGGCGTGACGGGGCAGGCGGTGCTTTCAGAATGGGGCTCGAACACGGCGCCTGGTGTGTCGGCTGTTGCTGGGCGCTGATGCTGTTGCTCTTCGTGGCCGGGGTCATGAATCTGATCTGGGTCGCCCTGATCGCCGCCTTCGTCTTCGTCGAGAAGGTGTTCCCCGGCGCGCGCATGCTTACGCGCGCCTCGAGTGCCGCACTGATCCTGGCAGGATTGTTCCTGCTAACGAGGATCTAGTTCGCAAGCTTTCCACAGTGCAGTGATGTGTCGCTGCGGCGGCATTCCTATCGCGCCCGGAACCGTCGAGGTGTCTCCAGGCGCCCGACGGGGGCGTTCATGTGCAAATGGAATGCCTATTTCAGTCCGGATGAGTCAGTGAGTGGGCGCTTTTTTCCGGCTTGTGATCGTGTTTTCAAGTGCGACCGTCATAAAGTGCTTATCAATATGCCGATGGAGAGTCAATGTGTTATTTGCATAATATTGTTTGAACCAATGATACGTTTCTGGTAGGTTCCAAATCGCTATGACATAGCCAAATTGGTTGAGTTTGGCATTGCTTGGCAAGATCACAGCACATGCAAGCGATGTGAATGGTTACTTACCGTGCCAGTCAGGGCGCCTGCGCTATCCCATGTTCAGGAGAAACGAGAAGATGAATAAGCAGTTGGTCGGCCTTTTTGCCGTGGCCGCGCTGATGACAGGGTGCGCCACACCGTATTCCGAAGCTCCGATATCGAGTAACTTTCCGACGACCAAGCAACTCCAGCTTAGAACTGCTGGGCATTGGACGACGATCGCGCAGGACGTCGCGAACCAGCTGACCGCCCGTCTTCCTGAGAAGGCAAAGGTCTATGTGAAGGTGCCCGCAAAGAGCACACCGTTCGAACAGGCGTTTTCTGGCCAACTGACGACTTCGCTGACCAATGCCGGTTATGCAGTGATGAAGTACCCGGACGGTGCTCTGCTGGTCGAGGTGGATACGCAGGCCGTGAAGTTCTCGGCAGAGCGGCCCCGTCACCAGTATGCCGGTACCGCGACGACGCTTGGTGCCGGTCTCTGGGCTATTCATGATGTCGTGATCAATACCTCGCCGGGCGCTGGTGCGATGCTCGGTTTTGCAGCCATCGATGCAATGACCTGGTTCAGGTCAGAGGTGTCGTCCGGCGCAGCGCCGCGGACCGAGATCATTGTCAGCGCGAGCGTTTCCAACGCGAATCAGTACCTTGCACGCACGACCAGCGTCTATTACATCGCCGAGGATGATCACGGCGCGCACAGTTCGCTGTACGGCGCTGGCAGTGATAGTGCAGCCCGGATGAAGACCTTTGAAGTGAAGGGGGCTGAATGATGGCGCCACGCACATTCCTCAAGGCTGCATGTGCTGCGGCGTTGAGCCTGACAATTGCCGGCTGTGCAACGGAAACGTCGGTTGCACGAAAGGCCGCGACCTACGAGGAGGCTGCAAACAATCCGTTCGTTCCGGCCAACTACCGCGCGGCAGAAGCGCTTCTGGGGCAATTGCAGGGCAAGCTTTCGCCCGATCAGCCAATGATCATCGCGACGGTGGTCAGTATCGATGCGCTTGAGCGTTCGTCGACGCTTGGTCGCCTTGTGTCGGAGCACGTCTCGGCGCGCTTCTCGCAAGGCGGGCACAAGATGGTGGAGATGAAGTTCCGCAACAATGTCTACATGGTGCGGGACCAGGGCGAGATGATGCTGACGCGTGAGATCCGCGATATCGCAAAGTCACATGATGCCCAAGCCGTGATCGTCGGTACGTATGGCGAGAGCAGCGATTTCATTTTCGTCAATCTGAAGGTGATTGACCCCGGTACGAACGTCGCGCTCGCGGTGCACGACTATGCACTCCCGGTCGACGCCAATACGAAGGCGATGCTGCGCGCCGCGCGCTGAGTTAGTTGCGGCAGAATGCAGATCCGCAACAAGCCTGGTCGCGTTTGCGGCGCCCAGGTTTGTTGCGGATTCTTCGTTTCAGGAGCGCTCCAGCAAGGAATTCCTGCCTCAAGTCACTGCTGGATGGACTGGATGTAGTAGACGAGTTCGAGGATTCTGCCGCGTACGACTTTTTCGTACTCGCCAGCATAGCCACGGGGCGTGCCCGGTTGGTCCATCAGGTAGCGATTGCCCCACACAGGCATGGCTCTATCACCGTGCACTTCGATGGCCGCTCTGCCGTCGATGACCTGGAAGACCCTCAGGAAAGGAAACTCGCCGGCTTTGCGACTTGGGTAGAGTGCAGTGCTGTTCCTCGAAATTGCCGTGAGGTCCGTCGGTTTCGGCGTCAGAAACTTCGCCAGTGGGCCGTCCCCCCGGCCGCCTACGCCGTGGCACGAAAGACAGGACATGCGGTATTCGTCAGAACCAATCGTTTCTTCTTCCGCCATGACGTTGCCTGCACCGAGCGTAACCAAGGCAATCAGCCCGACTCCGCATGACTTCGCAATGCGCTTTGCCGTATTGAATTGAGTCACCGTTCATCCTCCTCGTTGTCCAGAATCTCGAAGTGATCCTGATTGCGCGGAGAGGCATCGTTATGCGTGTTGAAATCTTGATCCGATGAATGCGTTCATCCTCCCCCGCACGGCCGACCGCCGCGGAATGCAACGTCCGACACTTTCACGATAGGGAATGTTGTGGGTGAGTTCCATACCGCGACCAGGGTATTCGCCCGCCCGGTCGGCGAGCGGCTGGACGCGGCTGTGCTGGTGTCGGGTGCAATAGGCCGGGCTCAATGCTTGTGGCCGTGGCCGTGCTTGTGGTCGGGCTTTGCTGCGGGCTGTTCGGGCGCCGCCTTGGGGTAGCGGATGACGGTGACGGTTTCGTCGGGCTCGAACCAGAACTCGTTGTTGGGCGGGTCGAAGCGGCCGATGGTCAGCACGATCAGTCCATCGACCTGATTGACGCGGGTGATGGTTTCCCATGCAAATGTGGGGTGGGGGTTGGTACCCGGACCGTCGTAGATGTGGTCCTCGGGCTGGACTTCGGATGCTGGGATCGAAATTCTGTTCGTCATGGCTCCTCGCTTTCCGGCGCAACGGTGTTCAGGCCCCGGCTATCACCAAGCCATGATGCGCTTTCCGGTGAGCTTGCGCCGGACTATCGGAGGGCCGCCGGGGCGGCAGCCAATCCCGGAGCTGCAGTGCCGGCTGACGGTTCATCCTGTGTGCAATGCAGCATCAGCCTTGATTGCGGGGGGAACGGTGGTTAAAATTTCACCCCCTTGCTGATGCTTGCGGGTTCCCGTGGGCGCAACGTGTTTTCGTGGTCAGCAACAGAACATGCACACAGGCCAGTCCAGCGGACTGGCCTGTGTGCTTTTTGCAGGTTTCGCCCAAGGAGGCGCCTTGCCCGTACTGATAAGGCCGGAACTGTTCGTGTGCTTTTTCGCTGGCGATTGCCAATGGACCTGCCGGAGAGGTGGTGTAGCCGGAGGAACGGCAATCACGCGTTTCGCCACGGTTAGTCAGGCTTGAGCACGAGCTCGGCGCCGTCTCCGCAGGGGGGCTGGACCTGGCCCTCTTCGATGCGGGCACTGGGTCACCGCAACTACCGCTACTACTTCTTCGGTCAGGCGGTGTCGGTGCTGGGCTCGTGGGTTCAGCAGGTGGCGCTATCGTGGCTGATCTACCGCCTGACGGGGTCCGTTGCCCTGCTCGGGGTGACGACCTTCGCGGCGTTGCTGCCGATGCTGCTTGTGGGGCCGCTCGCGGGTGCGTGGATCGACCGTCGCGACAAACGGCGTCTGCTCATCCTGGTGCAAGGGCTGCTCGGCCTGCAGGCGGCTGCGCTCTCGGTGCTTACCGCGATGGACGCAATCGGCCCGAATCTGATCGTGGCCATGTCGGCGACGCTCGGACTGCTGAACGCATTTGATGCGCCGCTGCGTCAATCGCAGATCGGGGTATTCGTCGCCAACCGCGCCGACTTGCCCAATGCGCTGGCGCTCAACGCAATGCTGTTCAACTCCGGTCGCTTTCTTGGGCCGCCGCTCGCTGGTCTGGTGCTCGGTTTGACCTCGGAAGCGGTCTGCTTTGCGATCAACGCGGTGTCGTTTTCGGCGCTCGCCTTTGGTGTCAGCCGCATTCGGGTGCCGGAAGTACCGCGCGCGGTGGGCTCGATGAGCCAGGTGTTTCGCGAAGGGCTGAGCTACGTGTGGACCGAATACCCGGTGCGCATGCTGATTTTTGTGCTGGCAACGGTGAACCTCACCGCGTCGAGCTATGCCGTGCTGCTGCCGGTGTTTGCCAAGGATGTGTTCGGCGGCGACGCGCGCATGCTGGGCTGGCTGTGGGGTGCAGCCGGGGCGGGGGCCTTTCTGGGAACGGTGTTTCTGGCTACCCGCAAACACATGCTCGGCTTGATCAAGGTGGTGCTCGGCGGGGCCTGCATCAGCGCGCTTGGCCTGCTCGTGTTCTCCCACAACGAGACCTTGCTGATTGCGCTGCCTTCGATGGCTGCGGTGGGTTTCGGTATCTCGGTGTGCAACGTGGGTGTGAACATGCTGCTGCAGAGCATGGCGCCCGATCACCTGCGCGGGCGGGTGGTGTCCTTCTTCAGTTCGACCCGTTTCGGCCTTGATGCCATCGGTGGCCTGCTGGCCGGTCTGCTCGCGGCGCGCACGGGCGTGCAGATGGCGATGCTGATCGAAGGTGCCGTGCTCGTGCTGTTCTTCATCTGGACGCTGCGAATCTTCGGGCGCTTGCGCACCGAAGTGAGCCTGCGTGCGGGCGATGGTCATTGATTTGCAAGGCAGGCGTGGCAGGGTGTGCTGCGTCTTTCCATCAACCGGTTCAGTTTGCGGAGTTGCTGCATGAAGTATGGTGAGTTTGATTCGGATGCCCTGATGTTCATCACTCAGCGTCCCGAGATTCTGTTTGAGCGTGGCGAAGGGTCGTGGCTGTTCGATTCGACCGGCAAGGCCTATCTGGACTTCATTCAGGGCTGGGCGGTGAACTGCCTTGGGCATTCGCCAGTCGAGATTCGCGACGCGCTGGTCGCGCAATCGGCAAAACTGATCAACCCCAGTCCGGCCTTCTTCAACGGGCCGATGATTGAACTGGCGGGGATGCTCACGGCACATTCGACCTTGGACCGGGTGTTCTTTGCCAACTCGGGCGCCGAGGCCAACGAGGGCGCGATCAAGCTGGCTCGCAAATGGGGGCGGCTCAAGCGCAATGGCGCGTGGCAGATCATCACTTTCGATCATTCCTTCCACGGGCGCACGCTCGCGACCATGTCGGCTTCGGGCAAGCCGGGCTGGGATACGCTCTACGCGCCGCAGGTGCCGGGTTTCCCCAAGGCTAAGCTCAATGACCTGGCTTCGGTCGAGGCGCTGATCTGCCCCGAAACCGTGGCAGTGATGCTGGAGCCGGTGCAGGGCGAGGGTGGTGTGATTCCGGCTGATCCGGCCTTCCTCAAAGGTCTGCGCGAGCTCACGGAAAAGCACGGCATCCTGCTGATCGTCGACGAAGTCCAGTCCGGCATGGGGCGCACTGGGCGCCTGTTTGCCCATCAGCACGCCGGCATCGAGCCCGACATCATGACCTTGGGCAAGGGCATCGGCGGCGGGGTGCCGCTGGCGGCGCTGATGGCGACCGAATCGGTGAGCTGCTTCGAGCCCGGTGATCAGGGCGGTACCTACAATGGCAACCCGCTGATCAGCGCGGTTGGTGTGGCCGTGATGCGGCGGCTGACGTCAGCCGGCTTCATGGAGGCGGTGGTCGCGCGCGGAGACTACCTGTCGCGGCGCCTCACTGAACTGTCGCAGGCGCACGGGCTGGGGGGCGAGCGCGGGGTGGGACTGCTGCGAGCACTGGTGCTTGATCGCGATCGCGGTCCGGATCTGGTGAAGGCGGCGCTCAATGCGGCGCCGACCGGGCTGCTGCTCAACGCACCGCGTCCGAACCTGCTGCGCTTCATGCCTTCGCTGACAGTGTCCGAGGCCGAGATCGATCAGATGATCGAGATGTTAGACGGGTTGCTGAAAGCCTGATTCAGCGCGCTCAGCCGAAAAAACGCCGGGTCCTGCCCGGCGTTTTCTTTTGAGCGCATCCGCGCGGTCAGCGCAGCAGTGCGGTGGCGTGGTGACGCAGGTGGTCTTCGATAAAGCTGGCAATGAAGTAGTAGCTGTGATCGTAGCCGGGCTGCAGTCGAAGGGTGAGCGGGTGGCCTGCCGCTGCGCAGGCTTCGCGCAGGGCTTCGGGCTTGAGCTGCTCGGCGAGGAATCCGTCGGCTTCGCCCTGATCGACCAGGATCGGCAGGCGCTCGCTGGCCGTGGCGATCAGCTCCACCGCATCCCAGGCTTTCCATTGCGCACGGTCGGCGCCGAGGTAGCCGGCGAAGGCCTTCTGGCCCCAGGGACAGTCCACCGGGTGGCTGATCGGTGCGAAGGCGGACACCGAGCGATAACGCCCGGGGTTCTTGAGCGCGCAGATCAGGGCGCCATGTCCACCCATCGAATGCCCGGAAACACCCCGCACGGCCGTGACAGGCAGGTGTGCCTCCACAAGCGCCGGCAGTTCGCTCACCACATAGTCGTACATCCGGTAGTGGCGGTCATAGGGGGCTGCGGTGGCATTCACATAGAAGCCGGCGCCGTGGCCGAAGTCCCACGCGCCATCCGGATCGCCCGGTACATCGGTGCCGCGCGGACTGGTGTCGGGGGCGACAATGGCAACGCCCAGTTCGGCCGCAACCCGGTGCGCGCCGGCCTTCTGCATGAAGTTCTCGTCGCTGCAGGTCAGGCCCGACAGCCAGTACAGCACCGGCACCGGGCCGTGCTCGGCCTGCGGTGGCAGGTACACCGCAAACACCATGTCGCAGCCGAGCGTGGCCGAGGCGTGACGGAAGCGCTTGTGCCAACCGCCGACGCTGCGGTTGGCGCCAATCTGCTCGAGGGCTGTACTCATCGTCAGAACCGGATCACGGTGCGGATGCTCTTGCCTTCATGCATCAGGTCGAAGGCCTTGTTGATGTCCTCCAGCCCCATGGTGTGGGTGATGAAGGTATCGAGCGGAATCTCGCCCGCCTGCGCCCTGGCGACATACCCAGGCAGTTCGGTGCGGCCGCGCACACCGCCAAAGGCCGAGCCGCGCCACACGCGACCGGTGACGAGCTGGAAGGGGCGGGTGGAGATTTCTTCGCCGGCACCGGCCACGCCGATGATGATCGATTCACCCCAGCCCTTGTGGCAGCACTCGAGCGCCGAGCGCATGACCTTGGTGTTGCCGATGCACTCGAAGGAGTAGTCGACGCCGCCGTCGGTGAGGTCGACGATCACTTCCTGGATCGGGCGGTCGTAGTCGAGCGGGTTGATGCAGTCGGTGGCGCCGAGCTGCTTTGCGATCTCGAACTTGGACGGGTTGATGTCCACGGCGACGATGCGCGAGGCCTTGGCCATGGCGGCGCCGATGATGGCCGACAGGCCGATGCCGCCGAGGCCGAACACCGCGACGGTGGCGCCGGCTTCAACCTTGGCGGTGTTGAGCACTGCGCCGATGCCGGTAGTGACGCCGCAGCCGAGCAGGCAGACTTTTTCCAGCGGCGCGTCCTTCTGGATCTTGGCGACCGAGATTTCCGGCAGCACTGTGTACTCGGAGAAGGTCGAGGTACCCATGTAATGGAAGATGGGCTTGCCGTTCTTGCTGAAACGGCTGGTGCCGTCCGGCATCAGACCCTTGCCCTGGGTGGCGCGGATGGCCTGGCACAGGTTGGTCTTGCCCGACAGGCAGAATTTGCACTTGCCACATTCCGGCGTGTACAGCGGAATCACGTGATCGCCGACGGCGACCGAGGTGACGCCTTCGCCGATGGCTTCGACGATGCCGCCGCCTTCATGGCCGAGGATGGACGGGAAGATGCCCTCCGGATCTGCGCCCGACAGGGTGAAGGCGTCGGTGTGGCAGACGCCGGTGGCCACGATCCGAACCAGCACCTCACCGGCTTTCGGCGGGGCGACGTCGACCTCGGTGATTTCGAGCGGCTGCTTGGCAGCCCAGGCTACGGCGGCGCGGGACTTGATCATGGTGTGTTCTCCACTGGTGACTTAACCCGCTATTGTAGGAAACAGGGAGTCGGGGATAATCCCCATTATGGCAATTCATTGTTGTTCATGGTCAACAATGACCGGAGTGGGTCTGTGAGTCGATGGGAGGGGGTGGATGCGTTTGTGGCCGTGGCCGAAGCCGGGCACTTTGCTGCAGCGGCAGAGCGGCTGGGGGTGTCGACCTCGCACGTGAGCCGTGTCGTGGCGCGGCTGGAGGAGCGGCTGCAGACGCGGCTTTTTTACCGCAGCACGCGACGCGTGAGCCTGACCGAAAGCGGGCATACCTTTCTGCAGCACTGCCGCCGTCTGCAGGACGGTTTCGACGAGGCCCTGCATGCGGTTCAGGATCTCGGTGGCACGCCCAAGGGGCTGCTGCGCATGACCTGCGCGCTGACCTATGGCGAGCGCTTCATCGTGCCGCTGGTCAATGACTTCATCGAGCGCTATCCGCAGGTAAAGGTCGATATCGAGCTGACCAACCGCACGCTGGACATCGTGCAGGAGGGCTTCGATCTGGCGGTTCGGCTTGGGCGTCTGGCCGATTCACGTCTGGTCGCGACGCGGCTTGCGCCGCGCAGGATGTATCTGTGCGCCGCGCCGTCCTATCTCGAGCGCAGGGGCGCGCCGCAGCGGCTGGAGGACATCGCCGACCATGACTGCCTGCTCGGCACCTCTGACAACTGGGTGTTCCAGGCGGGGGGTGAAGCGCTGACCATGAAGGTCCGCGGCAACTGGCGCTGCAACAGCGGCCAGGCCGTGCTTGACGCGGCCTTGCGTGGCTTCGGCCTGTGTCAGCTGCCCGACTACTATGTGCTTTCCCACTTGCAGGACGGGCGCCTGCGGGCCTTGCTGCCCGAGAATCAGCCGCCGCACACGGCTGTGTGGGCCGTGTTTCCGCAGCAGCGGCATCTGTCGCCCAAGGTGCGCCTGCTGGTGGACTATCTGCGTGATGCACTTGCAATGCGTCCGGAATACCGTGTGTCGGCACCGGGTTGAGCAGTGGCCGGGGCCCGTCTGTCAGGTTGACGTTTACGTTAACTGGAACTATGTTTCGGGGCTGGATATTCCGGTTCAGGCCGATTAGAGAGGGAGCAGACAATGAAGATCGAGAATGGCGTGTTCGTGGTTACTGGCGGTGGTTCGGGTCTGGGTGCGGCAACGGCCCGCATGCTGGTCGAGGCGGGTGCCAAGGTGGTGCTGGCCGACGTCAATCGCGAAGCGGGCGATGCGGTGGCAGCGGAACTCGGCGTGGCTGCAACTTTCGTGACCACCGACGTGACCGACGAGGCGAGCGCAAAGGCTGCGATCGATCTGGCGGTATCGGCGTACGGCGGCCTGAACGGCCTGATCAACTGCGCCGGTGTGGCGCCGGCCGAAAAGGT
Source organism: Parazoarcus sp. PS-13 R2A (assembly GCF_057621855.1). Taxonomy (NCBI): domain Bacteria; kingdom Pseudomonadati; phylum Pseudomonadota; class Betaproteobacteria; order Rhodocyclales; family Zoogloeaceae; genus Parazoarcus; species Parazoarcus sp. PS-13 R2A. Next base: position 54,805 of record NZ_JBYEXN010000024.1, on the reverse strand, counting down.
GGTGGGCCGCGAGGGGCCGCATCGTCTGGAGTCGTTCTCGCGCACCGTCGCGATCAACCTGATCGGTTCGTTCAACATGATCCGTCTGGCTGCTGATGTCATGAGCAAGGCCGAGCCCGATGCCGGCGGCGAGCGTGGCGTGATCGTCAGCACCGCCTCGGTGGCCGCATTCGACGGCCAGGTGGGGCAGGCCGGTTATGCTGCGTCGAAGGCCGGCGTTGTGGGCATGACCCTGCCGGTGGCCCGCGAACTGTCGCGTTTCGGCATCCGGGTGATGACCGTCGCTCCGGGCATCATGGAAACGCCGATGCTGATGGGGATGCCGCAGGAGGTGCAGGACTCGCTGGGCAAGATGGTTCCTTTCCCCTCGCGTCTGGGCAAGCCGGCCGAGTTTGCCAGCCTCGTGCGCCACATCATCGAGAATGCCTATCTCAACGGCGAGGTGATTCGCCTCGACGGCGCCATCCGCATGGCGGCCAAGTAAGCTGCGTCGTTTCGCCGGGGCTGGTGCGGTGCCGGAGTCGCGCCAGCCTCATTTCACTTTCCTCTGCGCGAGCGCATTGGTGGAGCAGGGCAAATGTGCTAAAAGAGCGCTTCTCTTTAGCGTACCCCGGGCTTGCCGGGGCCGTCACCGGCGTTCCCGCTGTTCATGAATTCAGATCAAGCATCTCCCGTCGCGGTGGAAGAAGATCGCGACTGCTACCACTGCGGCCTGCCGATCCCGCCAGAGACCAGTCACTACGTGCGTATCAACGGCAAGAACCGGCGCATGTGCTGCATTGGCTGCGAGGCGGTCGCCGAATCCATTGTCGATAACGGTCTGGTCGACTACTACCGTCATCGCGATGCGATGCCCGAGACCCGGCGCGAGGCGATGCCCTCGGAGCTGCAGGAGCTCGGCCTGTTCGATCACCCCGAGTTCCAAAAAAGCTTCGTGCGCCCCATCGGTGAGCACGAACGTGAGGCTTCGCTGATCCTCGAAGGCATTACCTGCGCGGCCTGCGTCTGGCTCAACGAGCAGCATGTGGCGCATCAGAAAGGGGTGTCGGCGGTCGAGATCAACTACGCGACGCGTCGTGCGCGAGTGCGCTGGGACGAGCGCGAGATCCATCTTTCCGACATCCTCGCCGCGATCCAGGCGATCGGCTACCGCGCCTATCCCTACGATGCGACACGTTCCGAGCAGATCGCCAACAAGGAGCGGCGCTCCATGCTGTGGCGGGTGTTCGTGGCCGGTTTCGGTATGATGCAGGTGATGATGTACGCGCTGCCGGCCTACATCGCCACCGAAGGCGACATGACGGCGGATATCGATCTGCTGATGCGCTGGGCAAGCCTGCTGCTGACACTCCCGGTGGTGCTCTATTCCGCTGCGCCATTCTTCCAGCGTGCGCTCAGGGACATCAAGCTGCGCCGCCTCGGGATGGACGTGCCGGTTGCGTTGGGGGTTGGCAGCGCGTTTCTCGCCAGTGTCTGGGCCACGCTCTCCGATGGGCCGGAGGTGTATTTCGATTCGGTGACGATGTTCGTGTTCTTCCTGCTCGGTGGCCGCTACCTGGAGATGCTGGCGCGGCAGAAGGCGGTGCGCGGGGTGGAAGAGCTGGGCAAGGTGCTGCCGGTGTTTGCCGAGCGCTTGCCGGACTGGCCGGCGCCGGCCGCCGAGCGGGTGCCGGTGTCGCAACTGGTGCCGGGCGATCGCGTCAGGGTGCGCCCGGGCGAAGTGATTCCGGCCGATGGTGTCGTGATCGACGGGCAGGGCGAAGCAAATGAAGCCTTGCTGACTGGCGAGAGCCGACCGGTATCCAAGCGCCTGGGTGATCTCGTCACCGGGGGCAGTATCAACATCTCCAGCCCGCTGGTGGTGAAGGTGGAGCATGTGGGCGACGAAACCCGCCTCGCCGCCATCTGTCGCCTGATGGAGCGGGCCGCGATCGAAAAGCCTGCGATCGCAGCCCAGTCTGACCGGGTTGCGGTGTATTTCATCGTCACCCTGCTCGTGCTCGCGGGAGCGACCGGCGTGGCGTGGTATTTCATCGATCCGCAGCGCGCGCTGTGGGTGTTTGTTTCCGTGCTGGTGGTGGCCTGCCCGTGTGCGCTATCGCTTGCAACCCCGACCGCACTGACGGTGGCAACCGATTCCCTGGCACGAATGGGGGTGCTGGTGACCCGAGGGCATGCGATCGAGACGCTTGCCCGCGCCAATCATTACCTGTTCGACAAGACCGGTACGCTGACTCAGGGCAAGATGAGTCTGGAGGAGGTCGTTTCGCTGTCGTCCATGTCAGCGCTCGAACTCTGTGCGCTCGGCGCGGCGCTGGAGCAGGGCTCTGAGCACCCGATCGCGGCCGGCGTGCGCGATGGCGCAGGCGAGGCCGTGTTGCCGGCGGTCAGCGACGTTGTGGCAATCACCGGGCAGGGGCTTTCCGGCCGGTACGCGCAGGGCGAAGCGTGGATCGGACGCCCTGATTACGTTGCCGGTTGTCTCGGCTTGCCCGTGCCTGCTGCACTCGATGCGCTTGAGCAGAAGGGTGGTACTGTCATTGCACTGGGGGGGAGCAGCGGCTGGCTGGGCCTTTTCCGCCTCGCCGATGTTCCGCGTGCAGAGGCCGCAACACTGACCCGCAAGCTCAGCGACGCGCACGTTCCGATGACCGTGCTGTCTGGCGATGCACCCCAGGTGGTCCGCGCGGTGGCGCATGATCTCGGAATTGGCGAGGCGCATGGCGGCATGACGCCGCAGGACAAGCAGGCCTTCATCGCCGACCTGCAGTCGCGCCCGGGTGTGGTCGTGGCCATGGTGGGTGACGGCGTCAATGATGCGCCAGTGCTGGCACAGGCGCACGTCTCGGTAGCGATGGGCGGGGGGACCGATCTGGCCCGCAACCAGGCGGACATCGTGCTGTTGAGCGAAAATCTGGCCGATCTCGGCGAGGGTGCCGATCTTGCACGCCGCACGCTGAGCATCATCCGTCAGAACCTGTGGTGGTCGTTTGCGTACAACTTCACCTCGGTCCCGCTGGCCATGGCCGGACTGGTGACGCCGTGGATGGCGGGCATCGGCATGGCTGGCAGTTCGCTGCTCGTGGTACTCAACGCATTGCGGCTGCAGCGACGGTCGCACAAGAGCAAAGGCAGGTAAGCGTGGAAAGTCTCTACATCCTGATTCCGCTGTCGGTGGTGCTGGTCTTTGTCATCGGCATGCTGTTCTGGTGGTCTCTGCGCAACGGGCAGTATGACGACCTTGAAGGGCCGGCCTATCGACTGCTGATGGACGACAAGGACGAACTTCCGGATGAACGTTGCAATGCAGCAACAGAGGGAGAGACTCGCACTGATGGCAAGACCGAAAAAACCGACAGCAAACAGGGGCATTAAGCGTTACCCGTTTGATCTAGGTCAACGGCCGCTTTGAGGCAGTAGGCATAATGCCCCCATGGTTTTCGGATGTGCGCAGTGACGAACTGCGGTGATCTGAAAGGGTATTTTTGTCTCTCTGTTGGGGTTGGGGGTGCGTTCAAGACGCACCCTTTTTTTTCGCCTGTACCCGATCGGTGCGCAGTATTCTGCCGTGTACCGCTGAAATGCCCCGATCCGGTGCCTGCGTGCTTTCCCCGACCCGTGCGGTGCAATACAATGTTGATCTGTGTCAAATTGTAGATCCGGTCGAGCGGTATCCTTGCCGCGGATGACGAGTTACATGCCGTGATCTGAACAGTTGTACCAAGGGGTTTTTAATCAAAGAGGTGATTTCACATGCAATCGCAAGCGACTTATAACTACAAAGTCGTGCGCCAGTTCACCATCATGACGGTGGTGTGGGGCATCGTGGGCATGCTGGTCGGTGTCATTGCCGCAGCACAGCTCGTGTGGCCTGAACTGAACGTGCACGAGTTCCTGCACTTTGGCAGGTTGCGTCCGCTGCATACCAACGCGGTCATTTTCGCTTTTGGCGGATGCGCGTTGTTTGCAACGTCCTACTACGTTGTGCAGCGTACGTGTCATACCAAGTTGTTTGCGCCTGCACTCGCCGGTTTCACCTTCTGGGGCTGGCAGCTGGTCATCGTTCTGGCCGCAATCACCCTGCCGCTGGGTTACACCCAGGGTAAGGAGTACGCCGAGCTCGAGTGGCCGATCGACCTGCTGATCGCCGTGGTGTGGGTGTCCTACGCCGTTGTGTTCTTCGGTACGATCGCCAAGCGCAAGATCAGCCACATTTACGTGGCGAACTGGTTCTTCGGCGCCTTCATCCTGACCGTCGCGCTGCTGCACATCGTCAATAGCGCTGCCATCCCGGTGTCCTTCATGGGCATGAAGTCCTACTCGGCCTATGCCGGTGTCCAGGATGCCATGATCCAGTGGTGGTACGGCCACAACGCGGTGGGCTTCTTCCTGACCGCCGGCTTCCTCGGCATGATGTATTACTTCGTGCCCAAGCAGGCTGAGCGTCCGGTCTATTCCTATCGCCTCTCCGTGGTTCACTTCTGGGCACTGATCTTCACCTACATGTGGGCGGGTCCGCACCACCTGCACTACACCGCGCTGCCTGACTGGACCCAGTCTGTCGGCATGGTGTTCTCGCTCATCCTGCTGGCTCCGTCCTGGGGCGGCATGATCAACGGCATCATGACCCTGTCGGGCGCCTGGCATAAGCTGCGTACCGACCCGATCCTGAAGTTCCTGGTCACCTCGCTGTCGTTCTACGGCATGTCCACGTTCGAAGGCCCGATGATGTCGGTCAAGACCGTGAATGCGCTGTCGCACTACACCGACTGGACCGTTGGCCACGTGCACTCCGGCGCACTGGGCTGGGTTGCGATGATCTCGATCGGTGCGGTGTACTTCCTGCTGCCGCGTCTGTACGGCAAGACCGAGATGTACAGCACCAAGCTGATCAACACCCACTTCTGGATTGCGACCATCGGTATCGTGCTGTACATCGCCTCGCTGTGGGTTGCCGGTGTGATGCAGGGCCTGATGTGGCGTGCAACCAACGCGGACGGCACCCTGACCTACTCGTTTGTTGAGAGCGTCAAGGCCAGCTACCCGTTCTGGACGATCCGTCTGGTGGGTGGCGCCCTGTTCCTGGCTGGCATGGTGATCATGTTCTACAACATGGTGAAAACCATCGCCGGTGAGAAGGCATACAACGCGCCCGTGATTGCACCTGCGGCTGCACACGCCTAAGCGGAGAACAAGAACATGGCACAATCGAAACACGAAAAGATCGAACGTAACGTATTCCTCATGATCGTCCTCACGCTGATGACTGTCAGCGTGGGTGGTCTGGTGGAAATCGTTCCGCTCTTCTTCCAGCACACCACCACGTCACCGATCGATTACAAGGGCAACGAGCTCAATGTAAAGCCGTACGATCCGGTGCGCCTGGTCGGTCGTGACATCTACGTTCGCGAAGGCTGCTACAACTGCCACTCGCAGATGATCCGTCCCTTCCGTGCAGAGACCGAGCGTTATGGTCACTACTCGGTCGCGGGTGAGTACATTTACGACCATCCTTTCCAGTGGGGCTCCAAGCGTACCGGTCCTGACCTGGCTCGCGTCGGCGGTCGTTATTCCGACGAATGGCAGAAGGTTCACCTGCTGAACCCGCGCGACGTCGTGCCCGAGTCGAACATGCCAGCCTTCCCGTGGCTTGATCGTCCGGTCAAGGGTGACGATATCCAGGACAAGATGCGTGCTCTGAACAAGGTCGGCCTGCACAAATACAGCGACGAGGAAATCGCCGCTGCGCCTGCTGCCCTCGAGGGCAAAACCGAGCTTGATGCGGTGGTTGCCTACCTTCAGGGTATGGGTACCGCACTTAAGAACGTAAGGTAAGGAAAGAGGACGCGCCGTGGAAATCAACGACCTGAGAATCATCGTAACAGTCCTGGGTTTTGCCTGTTTTCTGGGGATTTGTGCCTGGGCATACAGCCGTCACGCCAAGACTGGTTTCGATGAGGCGGCGCGCCTGCCCCTGACCGATGACGATCTGCCGGTTTCGAATGACCGGCTGGAAAAGGAAGGAAAAACAAATGGCTGACTTTATCAGCGGTTTCTGGAACATGTACGTGATGGGTCTCGTGACCCTGAGCATCCTGTTCTGCGTTTTCGTGCTGGTCTCGAACATGACCAAGCGCGAGCCGGGCGAGGTCAAACTGCATGGTCACGTGTGGGATGAGACCCTTGCGGAATACAACAACCCGCTTCCGCGCTGGTGGTTGTATCTGTTCTGGATCACCATCGTTTTCGGCATCGTGTATCTCGTGATCTACCCCGGCTTTGGCAATCACAACGCCGATCGTGGCGAGCACAGCCAGTACTATGCAGAAATGAAGGCCGCCGACGAGAAGTACGGCCCCATCTTTGCCAAGTACCAGGACATGGATCTGATGGCGGTTGCGGCGGATCCCGAAGCCAACGCGATGGGCAAGCGCATGTTCCTGACCTACTGTGCGCAGTGTCACGGTTCTGCTGCTCAGGGGGCCAAGGGCTTCCCGAACCTGACCGACGACGAATGGAACTGGGGCGGCGAGCCCGACACCATCAAGACCACCATTGTGGGTGGGCGCATGGGCGTGATGCCGGCTTTCGGTGCTGCGCTTGGCGGTGAGGGTGTCAAGGACGTAGCAAACTACGTCCGCTCGCTCTCGAACCTGGCTCACGATTCCCTGCGCGCCCAGCGTGGCAAGGAAGTCTTCGATACGAACTGCGTGGCGTGTCACGGTGCGGATGGCAAGGGCAACCCGATGCTGGGTGCGGTCAACCTGACCAACAAATCATGGCTGTATGGTTCGTCTGAAGCGACGATCATCGAAACCGTGACCAACGGTCGTCAAAACCAGATGCCTGCGTTCCAGGAGTTCCTTGGCGATGCCAAAGTTCATCTCCTCGCGGCATATGTGTTGAGTCTTAGCAAGGAACAGAAGTAAGCAGTGCGCTCCGGGGGCTTATGCCCCCGGAGCCGTTTTCAATCATAAAAATAAGAATCCACTAATAAAGCGATCATGAACAGCACAGCCCCGAACTCTCAAGCCAAGGTCCCACCTCCACCACCTGAACAGGATTCCCTGTACGCGGTACGACAGAAGGTCTACATGCGCGCGGTTACGGGCATCTTTGCAAACTGGCGATGGGCGCTCGTCTGGTTTACCCAGATCCTCTTTTACGGATTGCCCTGGTTGATGTGGAACGATCGCCAGGCCGTCCTGCTGCATCTGACAGAGCGAAAGTTCTATATCTTCGGCTGGGTGTTCTGGCCCCAGGACGTCTTCTTCCTGGCAATCCTGCTGATCATTTCCGCCTACGGTCTGTTCTTCTTCACTGCGATTGCCGGTCGCCTCTGGTGTGGCTACGCGTGCCCGCAGACGGTGTACACCGAGATCTTCATGTGGATCGAGCAGAAGATCGAGGGTGACCGCAACAAGCGAATCAAGCTCGACAAGGCGCCGCTGAGCGCGAAAAAGGTCGGGATCAAGCTGGCCAAGTACGGTGCGTGGGCCGCGGTCTCGATCTGGACCGGATTTACCTTTGTCGCCTATTTCTCGCCGCTCAGCGAGTTGCTGCAGTCGGCCACGACCTTGAGCTTCGGCCCGTGGGAGTTGTTCTGGATCCTGTTCTACGGTGGTTTCACCTACCTGTTTGCGGGGGTCATGCGTGAGCAGGTGTGCAAGTACATGTGCCCGTACGCCCGTTTCCAGAGCGTGATGTTCGACCCCGATACACTGGTCATTACCTATGACGACGCACGTGGCGAACCGCGTGGTCCGCGCAAGAAAGGTGCTGATCCGAAAACACTCGACAAGGGCGATTGCGTCGATTGCGGCATCTGTGTCCAGGTCTGTCCGACGGGTATCGACATTCGTCAGGGCATGCAGTACGAGTGCATTGGTTGTGCCGCCTGTATCGACGCCTGTGATCAGGTGATGGACAAGATGGAGTATCCGCGCGGGCTGATTCGCTATTCGACCGAGAATGCGATCAAGAAGGGCTGGGGCAACAAGGAAATCATTGCCCATGTGTTCCGGCCGCGCACGCTGATCTACGGTTCGGTCCTAATCCTCATCAGTCTCGCCTTCGTCTGGGCGCTCGCTACGCGTGACCCCTTGCGCGTCGACGTGATCCGCGATCGCGCGTCGCTTGCCCGTGAGATCGAAGGCGGCATGATCGAAAACGTGTACCAGCTCCAGGTGATGAACATGACGGAGAAGGCGCGTACCTTCGTGTTCTCGGCCTCCGGACTGGAAGGTATCGCCATTGGTGGCGAGCATCGCATGGAAGTTGGCTCTGCCGGCACGCAAGCGGTGACCCTGCAGGTCCATGTCCCGTATGATTCGGGCAAGCCCGGCGCGAACGAAGTCTTCTTCGAGGTCTACGCTGAAGATGAACCGAGTCTCAAGCTGCGCGAGAAGACAACATTCCTGTTCCCTCGCTGAGACTTCCTGACAATGAGTGTATTAGTGTCCGAAAAGAAACCCGACCCCTGGTACAAGCAGGGCTGGCCCTGGTTCCTGATCGCGTTGCCGGCAACCGCAGTTGTCGCCGGTACCATCACCATGGTGATCGCAGTCAGAACCTGGGACGGGCTGGTCGTTGATGATTACTACAAAGAGGGCAAGGCGATCGTTCAGACGATCGGCCGCACCGAGCGGGCACGTGAGCTGGGGCTGAAGGCCCTGGTTCAGGTGCGCAGCGAATCGGTACGCATCGAGGTGGCGGCTGCCGACATCGACAACGTACCTGGTGTCATTCGCCTCACGATTGCACATCCGACCCAGGGCGGGTCCGATCAGGAGCTGGTCCTGAACGGGCAGGGTGGCGTGTTCGAGGGCGCTGTGGCGCCCCTGAGTACGGGCCGCTGGTTGTTTCAAATCGAGAATGAGTCCCGCAGCTGGCGCATGAACGGGGCCGCTTACCTCCCGACAGAGACGGAAATCAGGATTGATCCATCTGGTTCTTAACCCGTCGAAGAAGGAGTCTCATCATGGCCTGGAATGAATTGTTCAGCACCGATATCGGTCTGCTCAGTCTGTTCACCATCGGTTTTGTACTGGCGATGGCGGTGTACATTTATCGTTTTGCCAAACGGCATATTGCCGAGGATGAGCAAAAAGAGAGAACATTGGGGCACCATTTGTAATTCAATGAGTTGGCTGGCTGTAGTCGCCAAACGCAGGCTGGCACACATCGATTCCTGCTGGCTTGCGTAGTGCTGCTACCAGTGCTTGTCAGATGCTGGAGCAGGTCCCGTTTCATGGCACGGTAAGGAGGAGTTTCCATGCAGAAATTGATTCAGATTCTGTGGCCGTCTTTTCTGGTGGCTGGCGTGGTGGAGGCGATATTCTTTACCGTGATCAACCCTCGGGAGCTGTATTTTTTCGGGTCGCCGGTTCATCTAGATATGCTTTCGACTTATTCCATCGGTTTTTTTGCATTCTGGCTGATCTGTGCGGCATCCAGCCTGACAACGGTCTATTTTCAACGCACGGCGTCGGAAATCAATCACCTTGAGTCAAAGCAGTAAGCGGTCTGCGCTGGCCGTGATCTGAGCCGCGCCCGATTGGAGCGCTTCATGGTTTCCGCAGGAAAGCGTGGAGCAAAAAAGGGAACGGCCCGCACAGCGGGCCGTTCCCTTTTTCTTGCTGGATCGCTGCTATCAGCGATAGACCAGTACCGGCGTCGTACCGTGTGTCAGCACTTTCTGTGTTTCGCTTCCGAGCAGCAGGCCCGCGATGCCTTTGCGCCCGTGAGAAGCCATGAAAATCAGATCGCAGCCGTGGCGTTCCGCTGCGTCGATGATTGCCTCATAGGGCACCTCATTGACCAGGGTGTCGGTTGCGGCGAGAACACCGGATGCATCCGCCACTGCTTTTGCGCTCGCCAGAATGCGTTCGGCTTCCTGTTGTGCCGACTTGGCGAACAGCTCGGGCGTGGTGGGGTCTATGAGAGCACCTTCGCCGTAAATCGGCATCGGGAAATCCGGTTGGGCGTAGAAAAAGGTGATTCGTGCGCCCGCATCTTTGGCGAAGGACACAGCACGTGATACGGTGCCTTCAGAAAGGGGCGAGCCGTCGGTAGGTACGAGAATATGTTTGAACATGTAAGTACTCCATGGGTCGCGGTGTGTGTCCAATTATAGCCACCGATGCATCGCTCCCGGGCTTGATCAGGGTCAACCCCGCATCAGACGGGAAGGTTGATGCTGTTATCGGAGGTGCATCATGGACATCACTTTTTATGGCGCGGCCGGTGAAGTCACCGGTTCCTGCGCAGTGGTCCGGCATGACGGCGGTGCCTTCATGGTCGACTGCGGCATGTTTCAGGGGGGGCGCGAGGCCGGGCTCAAGAATCTCCGGGCGCTCGATTTCGACCTCGATTCCATCGACTTCGTCCTCCTCACGCATGCGCATCTCGATCATACGGGGCTGGTTCCGCGGCTGATCGCCCTTGGGTACAAGGGACGGCTCCATGCGACGGATGCAACGGTCGATCTGCTCGGCGTCATGCTGCTTGATTCGGCATACATCCAGGAAAAGGAGTTCGAGTGGGCGAGTCGTCGCAACCGCTCGCGTCATGGACGCCGGAGTTCCGCCGCGGCGCCGCTGTACACGGTCGAACAGGCACGGGCCAGTCTGCACCGGCTTCAACGCGTCCAGTACGATGCGCTCATTCACCCCGGAAAGGGGGTTTCCTGCCGCTTTCGCGATGCAGGGCACATCCTGGGGTCTGCGATCATTGAAGTGGATGTGATGGAGGGCGGCGCCACCCGACGGCTGGTCTTCTCGGGTGACCTCGGTCAGCCCGACCGCCCGGTGTTGCGTGATCCCTATCAGGTCCGCGCGGCGGACTACCTGTTTATCGAAACGACGTACGGCAATCGCGCTCACCGCCCCTTGAACGAGACCGAGGACGAACTCGTTCATGCCCTCAATGACACGCTTCAGCGCAAGGGCGGCAACGTCATCATTCCGGCCTTTGCGGTCGGGCGTACCCAGGAGGTGCTGTTCATCCTTGCAAAGCTGGCACGGGCGGAGAAGGTGGCGCGACTCGAGGTCATCGTCGATTCGCCAATGGCGACGGCGGTCACTGATCTCACGATGCAGCACGAGGCACTGTGGGATGACGAGACCCGTGAACTTTCTTCCTGGATGAGGGCGAATTCCGAGCGCTTTCACCTGCGGTTTGTCGCCGACGTCGAAGAGTCGATCGCGCTCAACCATCAGCGCGGCGGGCTGGTGATCATCTCGGCGAGCGGCATGTGTGATGCCGGGCGCGTGAAGCACCATCTGCGATACAACATCGACCGCAAGGAGTGCTCAGTCATCATCGCCGGTTTTCAGGCCGCTGGCACGCTGGGGCGGCGACTGGTGGACAAGGCACGCGTCGTCACGCTTTTTGGCGACAAGGTGCCGGTGAGGGCGGATGTTTATACGATAGGCGGCTTGTCCGCGCACGCGGACAAACCTGCGCTGCTCGAATGGATGCATCATATTGAAACGCAGCCGCGGCAGACTTTTCTGGTGCATGGCGAAACCGAGGCACGTGCGGCGTTTGGCGCTGCCGTGACCGAGCAGCTGGGCTGGTCCGGCTTGACCGAGCCGGTCGCCGGAGAAACCTATCATGTGAATTGAGGTGACAGCCCAGTCTGTTTACCGCTTGAGATTCAAGGAGCAAGAAATGGCCAGAGCAAGCAAGAGCACAGGCAAACGGCCTGCATCGGGCAGGACCGGAAGGCGTGCCGAAGATTTCAACCCGGGACAGGTCGTCAAGCGCGCCATGCGCGAACTCCATGACGGCGTGGAAGGTACGGTGGATCCACTTGGAATGGCCGCGCCGCTCGTCCATGCCCAGCTTGCATGGCTGGCGCATCCACAGGAACTGGCGGAGCGCTTCACACGGCTGTCGACGGACCTGTGGAAACTGCAGCTGCACTCGGTCAATCGCATGCTCGGGCTGGCGAGTTCGGATCCGATACGTCCTCACTCCGACGACGCGCGTTTTGCCGATCCCGTATGGACGGAGTATCCGACCTGGGATTTGAGCAAGGAGTGGTACCTCGCTTTCACCCGCAACATGCAGGACATGCTTTACGACACCCCCGGGCTGGCGAGCAAGGAGCGCAGGCGGGCGGCATTCTGGTGGCGTAATCTGCTCAACGCGATGGCCCCCACGAATTTCTTGTGGACCAATCCGGTGGCGATGCGCAAGGCCGTCGAAACCAACGGTGAAAGCCTGACCAATGGCTTCAAGAATTTCCTCGAGGATCTCAAGGCCGGCAATGTCCGGATGACCGACCCGGACGATTTCCATGTTGGCGAAAATCTCGCCACGACGCCAGGCGAGGTGGTCTTTCGCAATAATCTGCTGGAGGTGATCCATTACGCGCCGACGCAGCCAAAGGTGCATGCGAAGCCGATCGTGATCGTCACGCCGTGGATCAACAAGTTCTACATTCTTGACCTGGTGCCGCGCAAGAGCATGATCCGCTTCCTCCTCGATCAGGGGATGGACGTCTTCATCACGAGCTGGAAAAACCCCGGCGCGTCCATGCGCGATTGCAGTTTCGACGATTACCTCACCGAAGGCGTACATGCCATCATCGAGTGCGCGCGAAGCTTCACCGGGCAGGACAAGGTGCATGCAGTTGGCTACTGCATCGGAGGCACTGCACTGTCGATGTACATGGCATGGGCAAACCGCCATTTCCCAGAGGACGAGGTGCCGGTTGCGGACTGGACCCTGCTCACCACGCTTGTCGATTTTCACAAGCCGGGCGACATCGAGGTCTTCATCGACGAAGCCAGCATCCGCTACATCATCGACAACATGGCCAGCAAGGGCTATCTCGACGGCAAGGAAATGGCTTCCGCTTTCCGCCTGCTGCGCTCGAACGGCCTGATCTGGCATTACGTTGTGCAAGGCTGGCTGTACGGCGAAACGCCGCCGCCATTCGACGTGCTGTACTGGAACATGGATACCACGCGTATGCCGTACGCGATGCATTCGTGGTACCTGCGCGAGCTTTACCTGAACAACAAGCTGATTCATCCCGACGCACTCGAGGTGGCGGGTGAGCCGCTCGATCTCGGCCGTATCACGCAACCGCTCTACGTCGTTTCCGCAGAGGACGATCACATTGCGCCGTGGCTGCAGACTTTCCGTGTGGTCAACCACGTCACCGGTCCGAAGCGCTATGTGCTCTCGAGCTCAGGCCACATTCTCGGCATCGTCAATCCGGTCGTCACGCCGCCCAAGCGCAGGTTCTGGGCCGGTGAAGCGCATCGCTCGGATACGGCCGAGCAGTGGCGCAATCGCACTGAAGAGCAGGCGGGCAGCTGGTGGGCCGACTGGATGGACTGGGTCAAACCCCACGCCGGAGAGCTGATCGAAGCGAGGCCGGCGGCAAGCGAGCAGTTTCCTTCTCTCGCACCGGCGCCAGGAACCTATGTGCTTGAGTCCTGAGCGCTGACGCGTGAAGGCTTCGGCTTTCAGCACCCGGGTATCGTGAAAAACGGCCTCTTGCTCGTTCAAGAGGCCGTTGCTTTTCGGGGGGGACGGAAGGACTTGAGCGGGTGAAGTGCTACCCGCTGTAGCGCGACAGTGCCTGCGGATTGTGAAGCGTGATGCGCTTGCCGTGAACGGTGATGAGTCCATGGTCTGCCAGGTCGTGGAAGATCCGCGAAAGGGTCTCGGGCGTCAGGTTCAGGCGTGACGCGATGACCTGCTTGCTCGTGGGCAGGGAGATGTCGCAAGCCTTGGTGCCGTCCTCTTCGGTTTGCTGGAGGAGGTAACCGATTACGCGCTGTGTGCTTGAGCGCAGGGAATAGGTTTCTACGTCGCGCACCATGTTATGCAGGCGGACCGCCATGCCTGCCAGCAGCTTGCGTGCAAACTGCGGATCCTGATCGATCAGGTCGGATACGACGTTCTGGCCGATATGAAGCAACGACATGTCGGTAAGCGCTTCGGCAAAAACGGGGTAGGGGCGGTTCATGAACATCACCGCTTCGCCAAAGCTTTGCTGCGGGCCGACGATTTCGACCACTTTCTCGTTGCCCTGAGCTGACGAGAAACCGAGCTTGAGCTGTCCTTCGGTGACGAAATAGAAACCGTGGGCAACGTCGCCGCGCTGGAACAGCAGTTCGCCCTTGCCCAGTCGGCGTTCGCGGGTATAGCGTGCAACACGTTCCAGCTCACTCTCCGACAGCTCCCCGAACAGGGAGATCTGACGGAGCTGGGTAAGGATGTCTGAGGCGGTCTGGTTCATTCCGTGCTCCTGCATTTCACTTTCGATTCTAGCCTGCGTGGCCGAATCCTGTTTGTTCTGTCATTGTTCGGTGCCCGACCAGGGCGCACCGGTCAGCATTTTCCCCGAGGAGGAACGAAAGATGTATCAGGCGATCAAGCACATCCACGTCACCTGTGTGATTCTGAGCCTTGCCGGCTTCGCGCTCAGGGGAGTGTGGATGCTTGTTGATAGCCGTCTGCTCACACATCGTCTGACGCGCGTTCTGCCGCATGTGGTCGATACCGTGTTGCTTGGCAGTGCGATCACGCTGGCGGTGATGATCGAACAGTACCCGTTGCAGGCACCGTGGGTGACCGCCAAGGTCATCGGCCTGATCGTCTACATCCTGCTGGGCGCCGTTGCCCTGAAACGTGGCCGAACGCGCACCGTGCGCGGGGCTGCGTTCGTTGCTGCGCTGCTCGTGTTCAGCTGGATCGTGTCGGTCGCGCTCAGCAAGAACGTCGGCGGCTGGTTCGCCGCCTTTGCCTGAGCGCGACAGTCCGGGGCTCAGCGCGCGCCGGGCTGGTGCTGAATGAGTTTCTTGAGACCGTCGTTGTCGAGAATGCGGATATGTTTCTGCTGCACCGCGACGAGGCCGTCTTCCTGAAAGCGGGAGAAGGCACGCGAGACCGTTTCCAGCTTCAGGCCCAGATAGGAGCCGATCTCTTCGCGGGTCATGCGCAGGTGAAACTCGGCGGCCGAGAAGCCACGAGCGGTGAAGCGCTGCGACATGTTGAGCAGGAAGGCCGCCAGACGCTCTTCCGCGCGCATGGAGCCCAGCAGCATCATCACGCCGTGATCGCGCACGATCTCACGGCTCATGACCTTGTGGAACTGGTGCTGCAGGCCTTCGATCTCGCGCGACAGTTCTTCCAGCTTGGCGTAGGGAATGACGCAGACTTCGCTGTCTTCGAGCGCAACCGCATTGCACGAGTGGAGCTCGGTGCTGATGCCGTCGAGACCGATAATCTCGCCGGTCATCTGAAATCCGGTGACCTGCTCGCGACCATCTTCGAGCAGAACGTCGGTCTTGAAGGAACCGGCACGGATCGCATAGATGGCTTCGAAGAGCTCGCCCGCTCGATAGAGCGGCTGCTGACGCTTGATCTTCCGACGTCCGCCGACGAGTTCGTCGAGGCGGTTGAGTTCGGTGTCAGTCATGCCGAACGGCAGGCACAGCTCCAGCAGATTGCATTGTGAACATGCGGTTTTGAGCCCCGCCGCGGTGATCGGCACCGTCGCCTTCATTTGCACTGTAAACTTGCTCCGATTCCGGATTGGGGGTAGTCAGAATGTTGCCGTTGATCCAAGTCAACCACAAAACGCCGGCTTTCTGCCATTGTTAAGTAACACATCGACGCAGCCAGACCATGACCAGCCAGACAGACCTCATCTTTGATCCCCAGTTGATTCGACGATTCGACATCAACGGGCCTCGCTATACGTCGTATCCCACCGCAGACAGGTTTGTGGAGGCGTTCGATGCACAAGCACTGACAGACTGGCTGGGAAAACGTGCCGTCGGCGGTGTGAGCCGACCGCTGTCATTATACTTCCACATCCCCTTTTGTAACACGATCTGCTACTACTGCGCCTGCAACAAGATCATCACCAAGGATCATGGAAGGTCTGCCAAATATCTGAATTACCTGGAAAAAGAGATCGAAATGCAGGCGGCGGCCCTGGGTGGCGCACGTCAGGTCACACAGTTACATCTCGGGGGCGGAACGCCGACCTTCCTCTCGCACGCGGAGATGCATCAGCTGATGGATGCGGTCCGCAAGCACTTCAACCTGGTGCCGAATGGCGAATACTCGATCGAGGTCGATCCGCGCAAGGTGGATTTCGACACCGTCGAGATGCTGGCCAACCTCGGCTTCAATCGCATGAGCGTCGGCGTGCAGGACTTCGCCGAGGATGTGCAGATTGCGACCAACCGCGTGCAAAGCGTCGAAGAGACCAAGCTCGTCATCGACGCGGCGCGGGCAACCGGCTTCAAGTCGATCAGCATGGACCTGATCTATGGTCTGCCCAAGCAGAACGTGATCAGCTTCAACCGCACGCTGGAGCAGGTGCTCGAACTCTCGCCCGATCGAATTTCGCTGTACAGCTACGCGCACCTGCCGGGACTGTTCAAGCCCCAGCGCAGGATCATTCCGATCGATCTGCCGTCAGCGGACTCCAAGCTGCAGATTCTGCAGCTTGCCATCCGTCGCCTGACCGACGCCGGCTACGTCTATATCGGCATGGACCATTTCGCGAAGCCGGATGACGAGCTGACCGTGGCGCAGCGGCAGGGGCGTCTGCACCGCAATTTCCAGGGCTATTCGACCCAGGCCGAGTGCGACCTGCTGGCCTTCGGTGTGTCGGCGATCGGCAAGATCGGTCCGGTCTACTCGCAGAACGTCAAGACGCTCGACGAGTACTACGATGCGCTCGATCGCGACGAGCTGCCGGTGCTGCGCGGCATCGAGCTCACCGCCGACGATCTCCTCCGGCGCTCGATCATCCAGGCGCTGATGTGCCATTTCGAGCTGTCGATCGAGTCGATCGAGATTGCACACCTCATCAAGTTCCATGAGTACTTTGCAGACGAAATCGCCGACCTCAAGGAAATGGAAGAGGCCGGGCTGGTGAAGATCGACAAGGACTGGATCAGCGTGCTGCCCGCGGGCCGTCTGCTGGTGCGGGGAATTGCGATGTTCTTCGATCGCTATCTGCGCTCGGATCGCGAGCGGGCCCGTTACTCCCGGGTGATCTGACCGGGCGGGGAGGCGCGGTGCAGCGTAGAATGCGCGCACCGCATCAAACGCTTCATAGCTGATTGAACATGCCCGAAACCGGTTATCTCGCCGTCTTCCTGATCGGCCTCCTTGGCGGCACCCACTGTGTATCGATGTGCGGCGGCATTGTCGGCGCGCTCACGGTACAGGTGCAGACGCCGTCGAGTCGCAGTCGGCAGTGGCCGATTCATCTCGCCTACAACCTTGGCCGGATCACCACCTACACCTGCATTGGCGCCGGACTTGGCGCGCTGGGCTCGGTCGGCATGCTCTACGATGGCGTGCTGCCGGTCCAGATCACGCTTTACGTGCTCGCGAACCTCATGCTGGTGGCGCTCGGGCTCTATCTCACCGGATTCACCAAGCTGCTCGTTCCGGTGGAGCAGCTCGGTCACCGCCTGTGGCGCCGCATTCAGCCGCTGAGCCGTCGCTTCCTGCCGGCCCGCTCGGTCAAGCAGGCTTTGCCGCTTGGCCTGCTGTGGGGCTTCCTGCCTTGCGGACTGGTGTATTCGGTGCTGGCGACTTCCCTGGTAACCGGCTCTGCGCTGCGCGGTGGGGGCCTGATGCTGGCTTTCGGGCTTGGCACATTGCCCAACCTGATGCTGGCCGGCATGCTGTTCAAGCGTTTTCGTGACATCACGCGCAATGGCAAGGTCCGCTTCGCCTCGGGCTTGCTGGTGCTCGGCTTCGGCGTGTTTGGCCTGTTCCACGCCCAGACGCTGGGCGGCCAACTGTGGAGCGGAGTGGTGTGCGCGGTCTGAGCGCCGCCTTCGGAGCAATGGTTCAGCGCTGACGCGAGGTCTTACTCGCTCGACAGTGCGCGAAGAATCGGACAGGGGGCGGGGGCATCAGTGCGCTGACAGCACCCAACCAGTTCGGTGAGCGCGTTGCGCATCTCCTGCATCTGCCGGATGCGGGCATCCAGCAGTTCGATCTTGCTCTGCGCCAGTGCGCGCGCGCGGGCGCGGTCGGTGTCCTCGTTGAGCGCCAGCAGGCCATCGATCTCTTCAAGCGAAAACCCCAGTTGCTGTGCCCGGCGCACTGCGCGCAGACGAGCAAGTTCGTGCTCGCCATACACCCGATATGCACCGCGTGTCTGCTGAGGTTCTGCGAGCAGGCCGCGGCGTTGATAGTAGCGGACGGTCTCCACGCCCACGCCCGCTGCCTTTGCAAGTGCGCCGATCGTAAGCCCCTTGCTTGTTTGCTCATTCATTGCTTGACTCCGTGCATGGGTACGGGGTTTACACTGCGCTCTATCGAATCGTCCCGCAAGGGAGAAACTCAATGACCGCACAATCAACACCATCGGCAGGTCCGGCGCAATCAGCGTCCGCTAGCGCGACGCTTGAACTCGCCATCAGCGGCATGACCTGCGCTGCATGTTCCACCCGCCTCGAGAAGGTGCTCAATCGCCTTCCCGGTGTCGAGGCCACGGTCAATCTTGCAACCGAGCGTGCAGTCCTCCACTTCGAGCCCGGCGCGCTCACGCTTGATGCGGCGAAGGCAGCCGTCGAACGTGCCGGATTTGGTGCGAGCGAGGCGGCCACCATTGTGCGTGAAGAGGCCCGTGCGAAGCAGAAGGCGGCGTGGGATGTCGAATTGCGGCATTTCTGGATCGCTGCGGCGCTCACCCTTCCTCTTGCGCTGCAGATGCCGGCCATGTTCGGCCTGTGGCCGGGCGGTGAGGTGCAGCACGACCTTGTACCGCGCTGGTTGCAGCTGTTGCTGGCAACGCCCGTCCAGTTCTGGCTTGGTGCGCGCTTCTATCGCGGCGCCTGGGCCTCGCTGCGCGGTGGCGGTGCGAACATGGATGTCCTCGTCGCGCTCGGCACCTCGATGGCGTATTTCTACAGTCTGGTGGTGACGCTGGCGGGACGGCACGATCTGCACGTGTATTTCGAAGCCTCGGCGATGATCATCACCCTGATTCTGCTCGGCAAGCTGCTTGAGGCACGGGCCAAGGCCCGCACCACGGCAGCGCTCGATGCCTTGCTGCGCCTGCAGCCGAAAATGGCGCGTATCGAACGCGATGGCGTGCTGGTCGAGGTGCCGGTCGAGAGCCTGTCTCCGGGTGCGGTATTCGTGCTGCGCCCGGGCGATGCCGTGCCGGTGGATGGCGTGGTCGAGGAGGGCAATTCGGCCCTGAACGAAGCCATGCTCACCGGAGAAAGCCTGCCGGTGGACAAGCAGCCGGGCGACAAGGTGTTTGCCGCCACGGTGAACGGCGATGCCGTGCTGCGCTGCCGTGCCACCGGCGTGGGTGCCAGTACCCTGCTCGCGGGCATCATCCGCCTGGTCGAGCAGGCGCAAGGCTCGAAGGCGCCCGTGCAGCGTCTGGCGGACCGCATTGCAGCGGTATTCGTCCCGGTGGTCGTGGCCATTGCCAGCCTTACCTTCGCAGCATGGTGGCTGTGGTCGGGCGACTTCCAGCTGGCCCTGATCAATGCGGTGGCAGTGCTCGTGATCGCCTGCCCGTGTGCGCTTGGCCTTGCAACGCCGACGGCGATCATGGTGGGTACAGGGCAGGGCGCGCGCGCCGGAATGCTGGTGAAGAACGCCGAGGCCCTCGAGCTGGCAGAGCGGCTGACGGTGCTCGCGGTGGACAAGACCGGGACCGTGACCGAAGGCAAGCCGGCGGTGACCGATGTGGTACCGGCTGGTGACTGGACACGATCGACCCTGCTCTCGGCTGCAGCCGCGCTGGAGCAAAGCAGTGCGCACCCGATTGCCGCTGCAGTGTGTGAGGCCGCGCACACCGAGGGGCTGGCGCTCGCACGGACGGTCGATGTCCTTGCCACTGCGGGGAAAGGCGTGGAGGGCAGGGTGGGCGATCAGCTGGTCATGCTGGGCGCGCCCGCCTTTCTGGTGGCGCAGGGCGTTTCTGTACCCGACGCAGACAGTGCGCCGCTCGCCGCCGAAGGCAAGACGCTCGTCGCCGTGGCCATCGACGGCATGTATGCGGGGGTGATTGCGGTTGCCGATCGCGTACGCAGCGACTCTGCTGGCGCGGTCGAACGACTGCAACGAAACGGTGTGAAAGTGGTGATGCTGACCGGCGATCACCCCGCAACGGCAAAGGCCATTGCCGAGCAGACGGGCATTGCGGAGTGGCGCGCCGGGGTTCTGCCGGCGGACAAGGCCGCTGCGGTGAACGCGCTGAGGGCGTCAGGCGAGCGTGTCGGCATGGCGGGCGACGGCATCAACGATGCGCCGGCGCTGGCGGCCGCGGACGTGTCGTTTGCGATCGGGGTGGGCGCCGACGTCGCGGTCGAGGCGGCGGATATCACCCTGGTGCGCAACAGCCTGCACGGTGTGGCCGATGCCATCGACCTGTCACGCGCGACCTTGTCGAAGATTCGGCAGAACCTTTTCTTTGCCTTTGTTTACAATGTGCTCGGCATCCCCCTTGCCGCAATGGGGATGCTCAATCCCGTTGTGGCCGGGGCGGCGATGGCCATGAGTTCGGTATCGGTGGTCAGCAATTCATTGCTGCTCAAGCGCTGGAAGCCTGGGCGGTGAAAGCGGGTTGTTTCTCAAGGAGAATGAACGGTGACTGAAGTGACGATCAAGGTGGCTGGCATGAGTTGTGGCGGCTGCGTGCGCAACGTAACCGGCGTGCTCAAGGCGCTGGCCGGCGTGGATGACGCCGAGGTATCGCTCGAACAGGCCACGGCGACCGTGCGTTTCGACCCTTCGAAGGTCGATGTTGCCGGTTTGCGCCAGGCTATCGAGAATGCTGGCTTCGACTCGCCGGCGTGACCCGCTCTTATATCTTATAATTCGGACACTTTTTCCACGGGAGGGTTAAATGGGCTTAGACCTCGTAAAAGCCGGCAAGGACTTGCCGAACGATATCAACGTCATCATCGAGATCCCGGCGCAAGCCGATCCGATCAAGTTCGAAGTCGACAAGGAAAGCGGCGCAGTTTTCGTTGACCGCTTCATGGGTACTTCGATGCGCTACCCGATCAACTACGGGTACGTGCCGCATACGGTGGCTGGCGATGGCGATCCCGTGGATGTGCTGGTTGTGACGCCGTTCCCGCTGTTCCCCGGTGCAGTCATCCGCTGCCGTCCGGTGGGCGTGCTCAAGATGGAAGACGACGGCGGCATGGATGCCAAGGTTGTTGCAGTCCCCGTCTCCAAGCTCACCCCGCTGTACGACAAGGTGCAGTCCACCGACGATCTGCCGGAACTGCTGATGAAGCAGACCGTGCATTTCTTCGAGCACTACAAGGATCTCGAGCCCGGCAAGTGGGTCAAGATCCTGGGCTGGGGCACAGTTGACGAGGCCCGTCAGGAGATCCTCAACGGCGTGGCCGCTGCAGCCAAGTAAGTCTTGCGACCGGCCCGGGCCGGTTTCGCAGCGCAAAACCCGCTTTCGAGCGGGTTTTTTTATGGGTGCCGCCTGCGGCCATGTCCGTTGGAGGGCGCCCACTTGTCCTTGGTCAAAGGCCTTGCACACGACGGTCGCCGACGGACGAGCAAAGGATCATAATCAAGGCGTTGAAACGACGATGATTGGCGATGGCCTCCGTCAGTGTCTGCGGTGGTGCTCGCCATAAGGGGGCGTGTCATCATGAGCCACAAACATCTGAACCTGCTGCGCACGATCTTCCAGGATCCGGTCAACGGCAATATCCACTGGCGCGAGGTCGAGTCCTTGCTGCAAAACCTCGGCGCCTCCGTCGAACCTGCGCATGGCGCAAGATTCCGGGTGGTGCTGAACAAGGTTGAATTCTTTCTGCATCAGCCGCACCACAGCAGTACCTGCACCAAGCAGGACATCAAGATGCTGCGCGAGCACCTCACGCATGCGGGTGTGAGTCCGTCCGCATACGAAGAACAGGCCAGGCAGCAACAGTAGGCCCGGCTTGGGCGTGCTGTTGCTGCCTGGCCTGCCTGGCCCGACTGCCGCGGACGGAACGCCCGCGGCGGGACTCAGCCGGCGCTCACGAGCCGGCGACGCGTACCAGCAGCTTGCCGAAGTTGCGCCCCTCGAGCAGGCCCATGAAGGCTTGCGGCGCATTCTCGAGTCCGTCCACGATGTCCTCGCGGAACTTGATCTTGCCTTCCTTGAGCCAGGCACTCATCTGGGTGAAAAACTCGCCGTAGCGATGGCCGTAGTCATCAAAGATGATGAAGCCCTGCATCTTGATGCGCTTGACCAGCAGCGTGCGTGTGAGCAGGCCGAGGCGGTCGGGGCCGGCGGGCAGTTCGGTGTCGTTGTAGTGGGAGATCATCCCGCACAGCGGAACCCGTGCACTGGTGTTGAGCAGGGGCAATACCGCGTCGAAAACCGCTCCGCCCACACTCTCGAAATACACATCGATGCCATCGGGGCATGCCGCGGCCAGCGCAGCTGGCAGATCGGGGCTGCGGTGATCGATGCACGCATCGAAGCCGAGTTCCTCAAGCACATAGCGACACTTCTTCTCGCCTCCTGCAATCCCCACCACGCGGCAGCCCTTGAGTTTGGCGATCTGACCTACAAGGGCGCCGACGGCGCCGCTCGCAGCCGCGACGACGACGGTTTCACCTGCTTTCGGCTGGCCGATGTCGAGCAGGCCCATGTAGGCGGTGAAGCCGGGCATGCCGAGCACGCCGAGCGCCATCGAGGGTTGAGCCATGTCGGGCGCGAGCTTGATCAGGCCGGTACCGTCCGAGATGGCGTAGTCCTGCCAGCCGGAGAAGGAGAGTACGAGGTCGCCCACCTGATAGTCAGGATGTTGCGAGGCCTCGACCTTTGCGACCGTGCCGCCGACCATGGTTTCGCCGATGCCGACCGGCGCTGCATAGGACGGACCGTCGCTCATGCGGCCGCGCATGTAGGGGTCGAGTGACAGATACAGGGTGCGCAGCAGCACCTGACCCGCTGCTGCTTGCGGAATCGGCGCTTCGTCGAGGCGGAAGTTGGCGTCGACCGGCGCACCGACAGGGCGCGAGTTGAGCAGAATGCGGCGGTTGCGGGTGGTGTTCTGATTCATCTGTTCAGTCATTTCAGCGTGCCCCTTCCAGAATGGTCCGGCTGACGGCCAGGGTGATGTCCTTGCGTTCGCCAAGCTTCGTCATGCCGTGGACCTCGAGCTGAGCGACGATATTGTCGATGGCCTCAGTGCCGAGCTCGTAGTCGGCGAGCCGGGTCTTGACGCCGAGCGACTCGAAGAACTGCACGGTGCGGCGGATGGCCTCGTCGATGCGCTGATCCTCGGTACCACTGTCGATCTGCCAGACACGGGCTGCGTACTGCAGCAGCTTTTCCCGCTTCTGTTCGCGCTGGACGTTCAGCAGCGACGGCAGCACGATGGCCAGGGTGCGGGCGTGGTCGATGCCGTGAGCCGCGGTGAGTTCGTGACCGATCATGTGCGTTGCCCAGTCCTGCGGCACGCCGGCACCGATCAGGCCGTTCAGCGCCATTGTCGCGACCCACATGAGGTTGGCCCGTACATTGGCGTCTTCCGGCGTCTCGAGCGCTTGGGGGCCGATCTCGACCAGGGTCTGGAGCAGGCCTTCGGCAAAGCGGTCCTGCACCATGCCACCGACGGGGTAGGTAAGGTATTGCTCGACGATGTGCACAAAGGCGTCGACCACGCCGTTGGCAATCTGCCTGCGCGGCAGGGTGTAAGTCTTGCTCGGGTCGAGTACCGAGAACTGCGGAAACACATGGGCGCTCAGGAACGGGAGCTTGGTCTGGGTTTCGCTGCGGGTGATGACTGCGCCGGCGTTCATCTCCGAACCCGTTGCCGGCAGGGTCAGCACGGTGCCAAAGGGCAGTGCGCCTGCGACGTTCTTGCCGTGAGTGAGGAGGATGTCCCACGGATCACCGCTGTAATTCACGGCCGCGGCGACGAATTTGGTGCCGTCGATGACCGAGCCGCCGCCAACTGCGAGGAGGAAGTCGAGCTTTTCGCTGCGGACCTGCTCCACTGCGCGCATCAGGGTCTCGTAGGTCGGGTTCGGTTCGATGCCGGCAAACTCGCGGATGGCACGCGTACCCAGTGCCGACCTGACCTCGTCCAGCGTGCCATTTTTCTGTGCGCTGCTGCCACCGTAAAGAACCAGCACGCGGGCCTCGGATGGCACGAGTTCGGCGAGCCGGGCGATGGTTTCAGTACCAAACACAATCTTGGTCGGGTTGTGGAACTCGAAATTCTGCATTGCTGTATTTCCTGTATTAGACCGGTCGTCTTGAAGTGGGGTCAATGTTGGCTGATGAGGGTGGTGCACAGCCAAGTGGGGTTTGAAAAAGCGATGGCGTGTCTGAATTGACGCTCAGGGAGCCTGTTTCAGCAGTTGCCGGGTGGTTGTCATGGCCGCTTCGAGCGCACTGCTGTCACGACGGATCTTGGTCAGTACCGTTGCACCCAGCCAGAGGTTGTAAAGCGTCAGGGCGCAGTCATCGGCATCGATGTCGGCGGGAAGTGAGGCATCCTGCTGTGCCGCCCGAATGCAGCCGGCGATAAGTTCGACAATGCTGCTGGTGCCGCGCGCAAGTGCAATCCGCATCGGCTCCGAGATGTCTGACACTTCTCCGCCCAGTTTTACCGCGAGGCACTTACCGTCGGTGCCGTCGCTGGCCTGGGTGTCGAGCCACTGCTGCCAGTAATTCATCAGGCGCTCGCCAGCCGATCCGCCGCCACTGTTCAACAGATCGGACAGGCGCGAGCGATAGCTGGAGAAATAGCTGTCGAGCAGCGCTTCGCCGAACGCTTCCTTGGATTTGAAGTAGTGGTAGAACGAACCCTTGGGTACGTCGGCAGCCGACAGCAGTTCGTTGAGCCCGACGGCGGAGAAGCCCTTGCCCAGGATGATGGGTTTGGCGGTATCGAGAATGTGCTGACGCACGTCGGTGTGTTCGGTGACCATGGGGCGAACGATACGCTCCATTAGACCGGTCGTCTAGTGCCTTGCTTCGTACGCGGGCAGTTTTTCTGCAATGAAGCTCAGATCGGCGTGATCTCGCTCATGCGGCACTTGGCAGTGCCAAGGTCGGTTGAAACCAGCAAGGGATAGACGGCACCGTGATAAGACCCGAACGTGCCGATGTTGAAGCCGATTACGCGGCCTTCGACTTGTCCGATCCTTACCCGGCGGCCAATGCAGTAGCCGTCCTGTATGGCGCTTGCGATGGCATGTTCGATGGAGCCATGCCAGTGGTTGGGGTCTTCGTTGCTGCGATCGCCGTCAACGATGACAAGTTGCGTCCTGTTCATGATGGGCCTCTGTCAGTTATTCCAGACGGATTGCTCTTGCTATTACTAACGGCAACTGCGTCCCGGTCTTGACTTACTGTCGACTCAATAGTGCGCCCATGTTGTGCGCTTTGACACGATTGATTGATTTTTCGGTACACAGAATCGCGATTTGTCGCTTTTTTGCAATCTTCGTGTGATTCAGAGGGTGTCGAGTGATGATTCCCGGCGGCGCTGGACGCCTTATGTATTGCGAAAAGGCGAGCGTTCGGAGAGCTCGTCCAGATAGAACTGGATGCCGGTGCTCTCCTGCTCGAGAAAGCGGTCGACCGCATCGCGAAAGCGCCGGTCTGCGATCCAGTGGGCCGAGCGGGTGACGACCGGCTCAAGACCCCGCGACAGCTTGTGCTCGCCCTGGGCGCCGCCTTCGAAACGGCTCAGGCCATGACGAATGCAGTAGTCGATCGCTTGGTAGTAGCACAGCTCGAAGTGCAGAAAGGGCAGGGGCTCGGTCGCACCCCAGTAACGTCCGTACAGGGCTTCCCCGTCGCAGAGGTAGAAGGCGCCCGCAAGCGCTTTGCCATCGCGCTCGGCGAGCAGCAGACGTACGCCGTCCGGCATGTCGCGGGCCAGCGTGGTGAAGAAGTCGGGGGTCAGATACGGGGTCGAGCGGTGCAGGGCGTAGGTCGTGGCGTAACAGCGGTAGAAGAACGCCCAGTCGGATGCAGTGGCCGTATGTCCGTCGAGCCAGCGTACGGACAGTCCGTGGTCTCCGGCGCGACGGCGCTCCTGGCGGATCTTCTTGCGCTTGTCGTGGTTGAGGTGGGAGAGGAAAGCGTCGAAGTCGGCATACCCGGCGTTATGCCAGTGAAACTGAACGCCGTTGCGCAGCATCATGCCGGCTTCGCGCATCCACAGGCCTTCCTCCTCGGTCGGAAACAGGAGGTGGAAAGACGACAGTCCGCTGTCCGCCGCCAGTGCGAGCACCGCGGCGAGCAGCGTCTTGCGGTCGTCCGGGCTGCGTCCGAGCAGGCGCGTACCGGGGATGGGGCAAAAGGGCAGGGCGGACAGCCATTTGGGGTAGTAGTCGAGGCCGTTGCGTGCGTAGGCGTCGGCCCAGGCCCAGTCGAAGACGTACTCGCCGTAGGAGTGGACCTTCAGGTACAGCGGCATGGCCGCGACCAGTTCGCCATCGCGCCAGAGGGTGGCGTGCTGTGGCGTCCAGCCGGTTTTTCCACCAACACAGCCGGTGCTTTCCAGCGTGCTGAGGAATGCGTGGGACAGGCAGGCCTGTCCGCCAGCGATGGCGTTCCATTGCACAGCTTCGACGTCGACGAGGGATGGGATGAGGTGGAAACCGTTTTTCTCGGACATTTTTCTGTCTTTACTGTCGGGCGGTGTTGGATGGCTCGCGACTGCCTGTTTTTTGTGCAATTGCAAAAAATGCTTTGCATGCAACTGCTTGAGCATGGTGCCCCGCTCTTATCCACAGCTTTGCCCACGCAGTCTGTGAAGATTTTGGCGCTACGCACCGCAGCGGCACGGGCTCGACGCGGTATAGTTATATCCCATGAATACCACGCTTTCGATCGCTGTTGCCCAGCTTAATTTCACCGTTGGCGATCTCGCTGCCAACGCGGACCGCATTATCGATGCCATCGCACGCGCACGCGCGGCGGGGGCCGATCTGCTGTTGACTCCAGAACTCGCGCTTGCCGGTTACCCGCCGGAAGACTTGCTGCTGCGCCCGGACTTCTATCGCGCCTGCGATCGCGAACTGCAGCGCATTGCGCAGGCCGCAGACGGGCTGTGTGTCGTGGTCGGCCATCCGCAGCAGCGCGGTGAGCGACGCTATAACGCGGCCACCGTGATCACGAATGGCGAGATCGTCGCGACCTATCACAAGCACCTTCTGCCCAATTACGAAGTCTTTGACGAGCTGCGCTATTTCGAGGCGGGTTCGGATGCCTGTGTGTTCAGCCTGAAGGGCGTGAAGCTGGGCATCAATATCTGTGCGGACGTCTGGGCGCCGGGGCCTGCGGATGCTGCGCGTGCGGCGGGGGCCGAGGTGCTGCTGTCGCTCAATGCCTCGCCTTACCATGTCAACAAGCAGGCGCTGCGCCATGAAGTCCTGCGCGAACGGGTTAGCGAAACCGGCCTGCCGGTGCTGTATTGCAACATGGTGGGTGGGCAGGACGAACTCGTGTTCGACGGTGGCTCCTTCGCGCTCGATGCTGACGGAGCGCTCGCCTATCAGGCCAGCGCATTCGAGGAGCGGGTCGATATCCTGGCCTTGCGCGACGGACGCTGGGTGTCGGATATCCGCTACGAGCGGCCGGGGACGGAGGCCGAGGTGTATGAAGCGCTGCGCGTGGGCGTTAGGGACTATCTCGGCAAGAACGGCTTTCCGGGGGTGATCATCGGCCTGTCGGGCGGTATCGACTCGGCGCTCACGCTCGCGATTGCGGTCGATGCGCTGGGTGCAGACCGTGTGCGTGCGGTGATGATGGCTTCGCCCTACACTGCGCAGATGAGTCTCGACGACTCGCGCGAGATGGTGCGCCGGCTTGGGGTACGCTATGACGAGATTCCGATCGAATCGGTGATGAAGGGCTTTGAAGCGCTGCTTGCACCGCAGTTCGAAGGCTTGCCGGCCGATACGACCGAGGAGAACCTGCAGAGCCGGATTCGGGGCATGATCCTGATGGCGCTGTCGAACAAGACCGGTGCCATCGTGCTGACCACCGGCAACAAGAGCGAAATGGCGACCGGCTACGCAACGCTGTACGGCGACATGGCGGGTGGCTTCGCGGTACTCAAGGACATTTACAAGACGCTGGTCTATCGTCTGTCGAACTGGCGTAATTCGGTCGGCGAGGTGATTCCGCAGAACATCATCGACCGTCCGCCGTCGGCAGAACTGAAGCCGGATCAGACCGACCAGGACAGCTTGCCCGAGTACGAGGTGCTGGATGCCATCATCGAGGCCTACATGGAGCGTGACGAGTCGCCGCGGGAGATCATCGCCGCTGGCTACCCTGCAGCAGACGTGCGGCGCACCGTGGGCATGCTCAAACGCAACGAATACAAACGCCGGCAATCCCCGGTTGGTATCCGCGTGACGCAGCGCGGTTTCGGCAGGGATTGGCGTTATCCGATAACATCGCGCTATCAGGATGAATATTGAGCGCGCATGCGTCATGGCCTTTGCCGTGGCGCCAACCAGGAGAATGAAATGAAGAAAATCGAAGCGATCATCAAGCCGTTCAAGCTCGACGAAGTCCGTGAGGCCTTGTCCGAAGTGGGCATTACCGGCCTGACCGTGACCGAGGTGAAGGGCTTTGGTCGCCAGAAGGGCCATACCGAGCTCTATCGTGGCGCCGAGTATGTCGTCGACTTCCTGCCCAAGATCAAGGTCGAGATCGTGATCGGCAACGACCTGGTCGAACAGACCGTTGAAGCCATCATCAAGGCTGCGCAGACCGGCAAGATCGGCGACGGCAAGATCTTTGTGTCCTCGGTTGAGCAAGTGGTGCGCATCCGCACCGGTGAAACCGACGAAGCTGCCATCTGATCGGGCTTGCCCCGGCACGGGTTGCCGGGGTTGTTCAGCGACGGGCTGCGTTCGGTGCCCTCATCAGCACCAGCAGGGCTCCGCCGCCGCCATCGTGCGGCCCCGCCTGGCAGAAGGCGAGAATCTCTTCGCGCTGAGCGAGCCAGCCGCGCGAGAGTTGTTTGAGAATGGACACCCGTCCGGGTGAGCCCAGTCCCTTTCCATGTATCACCCGAATGCAGCGCCGGCCCTGTTGCAGGCTGTGCGCGAGAAAATGAGCGAGCGCATCGCGTGCTTCGTTACGGGTCAGACCATGCAGGTCGAGTTCGCCCTGGAGCACCCAGCGCCCGCGGCGCAGATCGGTCAGCACGCGTCTGGGCAGGCCGGGGCGAAGGAAGGCGGCCTCATCGCCCATATCCAGGCGGTCTTCAAAGGTCAGCGGGGCGGAGAGCGATTCGCTCAAGGCCTCGCGTTCGTCGGCTTCGCGCTTGAGTGGTGCGGGAGCCGGGGCGTTTGTCGGTAGCTCGACCCGATTGCGGTCGTCGATCTGTTGCGCACCGTGTGCTGCGAGGCGGAACAGTTTGGAAGGATCGGACAGGTCGGCGTCCGGTGGCAGCACGACAGGTGGCAATTCGCCGGACGCAAGGCTGGCCTTGTCTGTGGTCTCGGGTTGATCCGACGTGTACACGCGGCGACTCGGCGCCTGTCCGAGAACGACGCGGCCACTGTCAGCAATCGGCGTGACGTCTGCATACGCTGCGTACAAGGGGTCGCCTGTCTTGCGGGCGGGGGCAGGGTCGGGCGCTGCCTCGGGCGTCTTGCTGCGCGGGACCGGGGCAGGGCGAGGAGTGTCGATTTCGGCGCGGTCCTGCCTGGCCAGCGGTGCGACGCCGGCCTGCGAGCGTCTAAAAAGCTCGAGATCGTCGGCGTCGGTTGCTGCATCCGGTGGCGGGGCTTGCTTTCTTGGCGTTTCGGCAGGCACGCCAGACGGTGCGGTGCGCCCCCTCAGGGCCACGAGGGCCTTGAAAGGGTTGTCTGCACGTTTGCCGGCATCCGCTTTTTTCGTGCTTGCGGATGCCGGGCGTGATTGGCGTGCCATCGGCGCTTGTGCGGCCCGGGCTCAGTGACCCAGCGCGTCGAGGAAACGCTCGGCGTCGAGCGCAGCCATGCAGCCGGTGCCGGCCGAGGTTACGGCCTGACGGTAGATGTGATCCTGTACGTCACCTGCGGCAAAGATACCCTTGATGCTGGTCTGGGTTGCGTTGCCGTTGCGACCGCCTTCGGTGACGATGTAGCCACCTTCCATCTCGATCTGGCCTTCGAAAATGTCGGTGTTGGGCTTGTGGCCGATGGCGATGAAAACGCCTTGCAGCGCCACGTCGCGCGTCTCGCCGGTGTTTACGTTCTTCACCCGCATTCCGGTCACGCCGGAATTGTCGCCGAGCACTTCGTCGAGGGTGGAGTCGAGCACGAGTTCGATTTTGCCGGCTGCAACCTTTTCCATCATCTTGTCGATCATGATCTTCTCGGCGCGGAACTTCTCGCGACGATGGACCACGGTGACCTTCTTGGCGATGTTGGAGAGGTAGAGTGCTTCCTCAACGGCGGTGTTGCCGCCGCCGACCACGGCCACGTCCTGATTGCGGTAGAAGAAACCGTCGCAGGTTGCGCAGGCAGACACGCCGCGACCGGCGAACTTTTCTTCCGACGGCAGGCCGAGATACTTTGCGGTGGCGCCGGTGGAGATGATCAGCGCGTCGCAGGTGTATTCGCCGGAGTCGCCAATGAGTCTGAACGGGCGCTCGGTCAGCTTCGCCGTGTGGATGTGATCGAAGATCATCTCGGTGTTGAAGCGCTCGGCGTGCTTCTGGAAGCGCGACATCAGGTCGGGTCCCATTACGCCGTCTGCGTCCGCCGGCCAGTTGTCCACCTCGGTGGTCGTCATCAGCTGTCCGCCCTGGGCGAGGCCGGTGATCATGACCGGGTTGAGGTTGGCTCGGGCCGCGTAGACAGCTGCGGTGTAGCCTGCGGGTCCGGAGCCGAGAATGAGCAGGCGGGCATGCTTGGTGGTCATTGTGTAGCGTTCCAGCGAGTTGGCAATGGCGCGAATTATAGCCGACCGGCCGCAGCACTCAGCGCAATCGATTCGATAGCCCCCGCCAATTGAAGGCCGGGGCGTGGAAGGCAGCGGGCATGGCGGCCTCGCAGCGAGTGACGAGCAAGAGCCTATGGTCGCGCGGCCCATGTTGAGCAGCGTTGCCACCCATTCGTTTATACTCTCGCCCATCATATAAATTCAGACGATCGTTGCCGTTCAAACGCCCGCCAGACGGAGACTTCATGAGTCAAGCTACTTCGGTTTCAATCACTGCTCTCAAAACCTTCCCGCTGTTCGTCGGTTTTCCGGACGACGTGCTCGCATCGGTCGCGCGTGTTGCGATGATGCGGCGTTTTCCGCGCGGGCAGTCAGTGGTCCGTGCGGGCGATCGCACCGATTACGTCTATTTTGTATTGACCGGCAGCCTCAAGGTGGTGGTCAGCGACGAGGACGGGCGCGAGGTCATCCTGTCCATCCTAGGGCAGGGCGAACTCTTCGGTGAAATGGGCATGTTTGGCGAGCAGCCCCGTTCGGCTTCGGTGGTGGCGGTGGTGGCGGCTGATCTGGTGATGATCTCCAAGCAGGATTTCCGCCAGCTTATGCAGGAAAACTTCGAAGTCGCATGGCGCATCATGTGCAATCTGGCTGAGCGTCTGCGCAATGCGGACCGAAAGATCGAAAGCCTTGCGCTGATGGACGTGTACGGCCGGGTCGCAGGTCTGCTGATCGAGATGGCCGAGGATGTCGATGGCGAGACGGTTGTGGTGCGCAAGATTTCCAAGCAGGACATTGCCAAGATGATCGGGGCCTCGCGCGAGATGGTGAGCCGGGTCATGAAGGACCTTGGCCAGCAAGGGCTCATCGAAGAGACTTCGCAGGGCATTATCCTGCGTGACCGTCTGAGCGAGATCTGAGTATCGAAACCTGTCCCGAGGCACGCCGGCGGGCGTTGGCAGTGTGCCAGTTTGTTTCGCGGGGCAACATCGGGGGCGGCGGGGCCGGCTGATCGCATATAATCGGGGTCCGTCGTTCCTGTCCCGATTGCAGATCCTCCTGATGCTGTCTCGCTCGTCATCCCGTTCCCAGCCTCTGCCCGAAAAAATCTCGCTGTTGTTGCAGGAAGCTCGCTGGCTGATTCTGGGCGTGATGTCGCTCTATATCGGTCTGGTGCTGCTGGGCTACAACAAGGCCGATCCCGGCTGGTCCCACGCCTCTGCGGTATCGCGCGTCAGCAATCCCGGCGGCCGCTTCGGTGCATGGCTGGCCGATCTCCTGCTTTATCTCCACGGCATTTCGGCCTGGTGGTGGTTCGTCTTTCTCGGCTACGCACTGATGTGGGGGCTGCGGCGGATCAAGAAGCAGCTCACGCTTGATCGCCGCTCCTTCTTCTTCGTGTTCGCGGGCTTTCTGGTTGTGCTGGTGACCAGCAGCGCGCTCGAGTTTCTCCGTTTTCATTCGCATGGCGCATCCTTGCCGCTCACGCCCGGTGGCCTGTTCGGCATGGAGTTCGGACAGATCGTGCAGCGCAACTTCGGCTTCACCGGCGGCACCTTGCTGCTGCTGGCGCTGATGGCGTCCGGCCTGTCCTTGTTTACCGGCATCTCCTGGCTGTCTGCCGCTGAGCGCATGGGCGGCTTGATAGAGCAGGCGGTGTTTGGCACCCAGGCCATGTGGAAGCGCTGGCAGGACCGCCGCGTTGGCCAGGAGGTGGCCCAGAAGCGTGAAGCGGTCATCGAGACCCGGCGGCGCAAGGTCGAGCAGGCGCCTCCGCAGCCCCTCCGCATCGAGCCCGCAGTGGTCGAAGTGCCGCGTTCGCCACGGCTCGAGAAAGAACGTCAGCAGAAGCTGTTTACCGATGTCGGCGACGGCGCGATTCCGCCGCTGGGCCTGCTCGACCCGCCAACGGTCAATGGCGAACCGCCTTCGCCTGAGGCGCTTGAATTTACCTCGCGTCTGATCGAAACGAAGCTGGCCGATTTCGGCGTTGAAGTGAAAGTGCTCGCGGCCTATCCTGGCCCGGTCATCACGCGCTACGAGATCGAGCCTGCCGTCGGCGTGAAAGGCAGCCAGGTGGTGAATCTGGCCAAGGACCTTGCTCGTGCGCTGTCGATGGTGTCGATCCGCATGGTGGAAACCGTGCCCGGCAAGTCCTGCATGGCGCTCGAACTGCCGAACCCCAAGCGCCAGACCGTGCGTCTGTCGGAAATTCTCGGCTCGCGTGCCTACAACGACATGAATTCGCCGCTCACCGTGGCGCTGGGCAAGGACATCGGCGGTCAGCCGGTGGTCGCCGATCTGGCAAAGATGCCGCACCTGCTGGTGGCGGGTACCACGGGTTCGGGCAAGTCGGTCGGTATCAACGCGATGATCCTGTCGCTGGTGTACAAGAGCGAGCCCGAGCGCGTGCGCCTGATCATGGTCGACCCCAAGATGCTGGAACTGTCGATCTACGAAGGCATTCCGCACCTGCTGGCCCCGGTTGTGACCGACATGAAGCACGCGGCCAACGCGCTCAACTGGTGCGTGACCGAGATGGACAAGCGCTACAAGCTGATGGCAGCGGTTGGTGTGCGTAACCTCGCGGGCTTCAACAAGGCTGTGGTGGAAGCGCGCAAGAACGAAACTCCGCTGACCAACCCGTTCTCGATCACCCCGGATAGCCCCGAGCCGCTCGAAACCCTGCCGTACATCGTGGTGGTGGTCGACGAACTCGCCGACATGATGATGGTGGTGGGCAAGAAGGTCGAAGAACTGATCGCCCGTCTGGCACAGAAGGCGCGGGCAGCAGGCATCCACCTGATTCTCGCCACCCAGCGTCCTTCGGTCGACGTCATTACCGGCCTGATCAAGGCCAACGTGCCGACGCGTATTTCCTTCCAGGTGTCGAGCAAGATCGATTCGCGCACCATCCTCGACCAGATGGGTGCCGAGGCACTGCTGGGCATGGGTGACATGCTCTATCTGGCGCCGGGTACGGGCCTGCCGGTGCGGGTGCACGGCGCGTTCGTGGCCGACGAGGAAGTGCACAAGGTGGTTGATCACCTCAAGCGTCTGGGGCCGCCGGACTACATCGACGGGATTCTGGCTGCGCCCGAGGACGATCTCGAGGCTGCGCTTGGCAGCGGGGGCGAGGGTGGCGACACCGAAACGGATGCGCTCTACGACCAGGCGGTCGAGATCGTGGTCAAGACCCGTCGCCCCTCCATTTCACTGGTGCAGCGACACCTGCGCATTGGCTATAACCGTGCGGCGCGCCTCATCGAACAGATGGAGCGGGCGGGGCTGGTGTCGCCGATGGGCAGCAACGGCAACCGCGAAGTGATCGTGCCGCCGAAGGAAGGCGAATGAATATGAAAGCTATCAAGCTCGCTGCGGCGATGGTGCTGACGCTTGCCGCCGGTTCGACACTGGCGGCGGACGCGATTGCCCAGTTGCGCCAGTTTGTTTTGGTGACGCGCAGCGCGGAAGGTGAATTCGAGCAGACCGTGGTGGCGCGCTCGGGGCGCAAGCCGCAGCAGGCGGCGGGCCGTTTCGCGTTTTCACGGCCGGGCAAGTTCCGCTGGGAATACGAACTGCCTTACCAGCAACTGCTGGTAGGCGATGGCGAGCGACTGTGGTCGTGGGACCGTGATCTCAATCAGGTTACGGTACGCCCGATCGGCGATGCGCTGGGCGCTACGCCTGCGGCGATCCTGTTCGGGCAAGGCGATCTGGAGAAGGACTTCGTGCTTGGCGAAGGTGGCGACAGCGACGGCCTCTCCTGGGTCGATGCCAGCCCGCGCAAGGCCGAGAGCAGTTTCGAGTCGATGCGCATCGGTTTGCTCGACGGCCAGCTCAAGCGCATGGAGTTGCGTGACAACTTTGGTCAGACCACGCTTATTCGCTTCACCCGCCTGCAGGCCAACCCGGCGCAGGACGCAGGGCGCTTCCGTTTTGTGCCGCCTGCCGGTGCTGACGTGATCGGTACCCCCTGACGCACTGCCGATGAGCGATCTTTTCGAATCACAATCGCCGCCAAGCGTGCCGCTGGCAGAGCGCATGCGCCCGGCCACGCTGGACGAAGTGGCGGGGCAGCGTCATCTGCTCGGGCCGGGCAAGCCGCTGAGGCTGGCTTTCGAATCGGGCAAGCCGCACTCGATGATCCTGTGGGGGCCGCCGGGTGTGGGCAAGACCACGCTGGCGCGTCTGATGGCAAAAGGCTTCGATGCCGATTTTCTGGCCCTGTCCGCGGTGTTCTCGGGCGTCAAGGAAATCCGCGAGGCCATACAGCAGGCCCAGGCAGCCAAGGCGCGCGGCCGGCACACGATTCTGTTCGTGGACGAAGTACACCGCTTCAACAAGTCACAACAGGACGCCTTTCTGCCCTTCGTCGAACAGGGCCTCGTCACCTTCATCGGCGCGACCACCGAGAACCCGTCTTTCGAGGTCAACTCCGCGTTGCTGTCGCGTGCGGCAGTGTATGTACTCGAGTCGCTTGATGCGGAGACGATGAATGGCCTGTTCGAACGTGCGCGCCTGATCGCCTGCCCCGAGCTTGAAGTGGACGAGGCTGCGCGCGAACGCCTTGTCGGCTTTGCCGATGGCGATGGGCGTCGCCTGATGAATCTCGTCGAACAGATTCAGGTTGCAGCCGAAACGGCCGGTGTGAATCCGGTTGGTGCCGAGTTTGTCGATCAGGCCTTGTCGCGCAACCTGCGTCGTTTCGACAAGGGAGGCGAGGCCTTCTACGATCAGATCTCGGCGCTGCACAAGTCGATTCGTGGCTCGAACCCCGATGCGTCGCTCTACTGGCTGTGCCGGATGCTGGATGGCGGCGCCGATCCGCACTACATCGCCCGTCGTCTGCTGCGCATGGCGGTGGAGGATATCGGCCTTGCAGACCCCCGGGCGCAGGAGATCTGCCTGAATGCCTGTGCAAGTTACGAACGCCTGGGCTCGCCCGAAGGCGAGCTTGCGCTTGCCCAGGCCGCCATTTTTCTGGCGTGCGCGGCCAAGTCGAACGCGGTGTACAAGGCCTACAATGCTGCGCGCAAGCATGTAGCCGAGTCCGGTTCGCAGCCGGTTCCGCTGCATCTGCGCAATGCGCCGACGCGGCTCATGAAGTCGCTCGGCTACGGCAAGACCTACCGTTACGCACACGACGAGCCCGAAGCCTACGCAGCGGGCGAGAACTACTTACCTGACGGCATGGCGGCGCCGGGCTGGTATCAGCCGGTGCCACGCGGAATGGAAGCGAAGATCGCCGACAAACTCGCACATCTGCGCCGCCTGGACGAGGCCGCTAACGCGCGACCCGACCCGGCGCAGACTTCACGCTGACGACTGCGAAATGATGGATTTGATGCGGAGAGACTCAGTGCGGCAGAGGGTGGTCGGTCATGAACTTCGAGCACAGGTCACGCGCTACCGTGGCCTTGTCGGTTTCGCCACGGGCGTCGGCTTTCTCGATCAGGTCGAGCATGTAACGCGTCAACAGTACGACCCCTTCGGGGGTCTGCACCAGACCGCAGGCCATCTGAGCGGCCGCACAGTCGGGAATGCCTTCATGTTCGGCAATCAAGGCAACTTCGTCTTCAGTGAGATCACAGTAGTCCAGGCAGTCTCGAATGGATAGCATCCTTTACTCCTCCAGTTGTGTGCTGTCTGACGCAGCTTTGTTTCCCCATTCCATTTTATGCTGTGGCGTTTCATTTACAAGAAAATTTACGCTTTGAATGTGTTGTAAGCGATTGTTTTATATAATCAATTTGTGCATTGTACCATTTTGGTGCAATCTTGAAATTCGCTTTTTGGCCCTTGGCTTAGACGCCTGAGCAACAGCAAGTTCTCAGCTACCCTGTCTAAATATTTGATTCAAAACCGCTTCAGGAATAACCGATGCTCGATATCCAGATGCTTCGCTCTCAGCTCGACGTGGTGGCGGCCCGCCTGGCCACGCGCGGGCTTCAACTCGACACCGCTGCCTTCCTCGCGCTCGAAGAAGAACGCAAGCAACTCCAGACCCGCACCCAGGACCTGCAGGCCCAGCGCAACAGCCTGTCCAAGCAGATCGGCATGCTCAAGGGCAAGGGCGAAGATGCCTCCGCCGTCATGGCCGAGGTCGGCCAGCTCGGCGACGAGCTGAAGCGTTGCGAGCAGGCGTTGCCGCTGGTGCTGGAGAAGCTCAACGACTTTCTTTCGGGTCTCCCCAACCTGCCGCAGGAAAGCGTTCCGGTGGGCGAGGACGAGACCGCGAACGTCGAAGTGCGTCGCTGGGGAACGCCCGCTGCCTACGATTTCGAGGTCAAGGACCATGTCGACCTGGGCGCAGCCCTCGGTCTCGACTTCGATACCGGTGCCAAGCTTTCCGGCTCACGCTTCACCTTCATGCGCGGCCAGATTGCGCGCCTGCATCGCGCACTTGCGCAGTTCATGCTCGACACGCAGACCGGCGAGCACGGCTATACCGAGTGCTACACGCCCTATATCGTCAATCGCGACGTACTGGTCGGCACGGGTCAGTTGCCCAAGTTCAAGGAAGACATGTTCTGGGTGCTGCGCGGGGGCGACGACGAGAGTCCCGAGCAGTATCTGATCTCGACCGCCGAGATCTCGCTCACCAACAGCGTCCGCGAACAGGTGCAGCCGGTTGATGCGCTGCCGATCAAGCTGACGGCCCACAGCCCGTGCTTCCGCTCCGAGGCGGGCAGTGCGGGGCGCGACACCCGCGGCATGATCCGCCAGCACCAGTTCGACAAGGTTGAAATGGTGCAGGTCACCCATCCCGAGCAGAGCGATGCCGCGCTCGAGGAGATGGTCGGCCACGCCGAGGCCATTCTGCAGAAGCTCGAACTGCCCTATCGTGTCATCACCCTGTGTACCGGCGACATGGGCTTCTCTGCCGCCAAGACCTACGATCTCGAGGTGTGGCTGCCCGCGCAGAACACCTATCGCGAGATCTCCAGTGTGTCGAACTGCGAAGCCTTCCAGGCACGCCGCATGCAGGCCCGCTTCAAGAATGCCCAAGGCAAGAATGAACTGGTGCATACGCTGAACGGATCGGGTCTCGCGGTCGGTCGTACCCTGGTTGCCGTGCTCGAAAACTACCAGCGCGCGGACGGATCGGTCGAAGTGCCTGCGGTGCTGCGCCCTTACATGGGTGGTATCGAGGTGCTCACGCCTGGGGCCTGAGCCACTCTGCCTACTCCTGTCGGCTCAAGCGCAGTTGCGGTGAGCCCGACAGGGTAGGGCTGACAACATGCAGGCGGGTCAGAATGTCGTGAAAGTTGCGCACGTTCTCGGTCATGATGACCGCCTCGCCACCCCGTGCGGGGCCCGACTTCAGGCGCGCCGCATACTCTGGCCGCGACATCAGCGGCAGCACGGACTTCATCTCCCACCACGAAGTTTCATCCTTGCCCAGCCGGCGAGCGATCGCACGCGCGCCGTTGAAGTGCCCCATCCCCAGGTTGTACGCCGCAGTCGCCATCCACAGGCGGTCGGGAGACGGAATTTCGTCCGGCAACTGGTCCACCATCATTGAAAAGTAGCGGGCGCCGCCCAGGATGCTCTCGCGCGCATCCAGACGATTGCTCACCCCGAGGCGGTCTGCCGTTTCCGAGGTCAGCATCATCATCCCGCGCACCCCGGTGCGTGAGGTCGCCAGCGGATCCCAGTGCGACTCCTGGTAGGCCATGGCCGCGAGGTAGCGCCAGTCGATGCCGGTCTTCGCTTCGGCATCCTGAAAGTGCTTGAGGTAGCGGGGCAGGCGCTCCTGAATGCGGGCAAGAAAGGTGGTGATGTCCTGTTCGTCGAGTCGCCGTACGTGGCCGAAATAGCGGTCGGTGATGCGGGCAATCAGGCCGCCCGACTGCGCCTCCTCAATGAAGGTGGTAACGTGTCCGGCCAAGCCGCCGTCACCTTCGATCGGCAGGGCCCAGGCAACATGACTCTTGACGGGCAACTCGTAGGCCACGGTAAGTTCGGGCGCGATCTGGGCTGCCACGCTGTAATGGACGCGGTCGGTCGCGACGAGGTCGTGCTTGCCTTCTGCGAGCTGGGCGAGCAGCGCCTGATCGCCCTCGCGTGCCGCGTACTTCGCGGTAAGGGTCGGAACCCGCCTGCGGATGCGGTCGATGGTCTCCGATGACAGCGAGCCCCTGCGCACGGTCACCGTGCGTCCAGCGAGATCGCTTTCACGCGTGATCTCGGGACTCCCCGCTGTGCCGACCAGTACATATTCGACGTCCCGCAGTGGTGCCGACCAGCGCAACGGGAAGCGATCATTGCGTGCGAGCCCGGCTGCAGCCATGTGGGCTTCGCCATTGAGTACAGCATCGATTGCCCGCGCTGCATCAGGGTAGATAACGTAGTGCACAGGCACCCCGAGCGACTCGCCGAGGCGCTCCAGCAGGTCGTGCTCAAAACCCGAGATCGTGCCGTCCTCGTCCTCCCGGTACGAGATCGCATCTATCCGCGTGGCGACCCGCAGCTCGCCCTGCGTCCGGAAGTCGGGCAGGCGGGCTGGCGGCTGGGGCTCACAGGCGGCAAGCAGCAGCGTGGAAAGAAACAGAAGGAAAAGGCGCAAGGGCGTCGTTTGCTCGATGAGGTCGCCGGATTCTGCGCGTAGCATCTCCGATCTGCAATCAGCCCGTGAGCCGTGCTGCGTTGCGCAATGCTGGTTTGATCGAAGTCATGAAACGGACTCGAGCGAGATGTTAAATTAGCGTTACATTAAATACTGTTGGAGCCCCCATGTCCAAATCCTTTACCCAGATCACCGGTGACGTCTCTCAAGCCCTTGGCAACCTGCGCTCCGAGATCCCCGACACCATGCAGGCATTCGGCGCCATGTCGAAAGCTGCAATGAAGGCGGGCGCCCTGTCTGCCCTCGACAAGGAACTGATCGCACTGGCGATCGGCGTCTCTTCGCGCTGCGATGCCTGCGTCGGTTTTCACGTCAAGGCGCTGATTCGTCTCGGTGTAACGCGCGAGCAGCTGATGGAAACCCTTGCCGTATGCACCTACATGGGCGGCGGCCCGGCCCTGATGTATGCAGCAGAAGCCGTGCGCGCTTTCGACGAATTTTCGCCCAAAGCCTGAAATTCGTTCGAACCTCTTCACTTTTTCCGCGAATGGTCTATAATCGCGGCCTTCGAGCGGAGAGGTGGCAGAGTGGTCGAATGTACCTGACTCGAAATCAGGCGTAGGTGCAAGCCTACCGTGGGTTCGAATCCCACCCTCTCCGCCAGTTACCCTGATGGCCGTGAAACCCGCGCCAATGCTGGGACTCAGGAAAATTAGCATAGCCTGATATACCACACGCAGTTACCACACGCCCCACCTGTCCTAGACCGAGTGGGGCTTGTTGTTTCTGGAGGTCGAAGTCTTGTGGGGGCTTTCCCCCTAATATGCAGCACTTCGGGAAGGACACCTACGAGTTCCTCCGTCTGCCGGGGACGGTGGAGTACCTCGAAGCCTTGTCCGGGATTTTCCCGGTTAAGGAACTCGTTATCGCCCGCAAGGGTTCCAGCCTGTACCCAACCACCGGCACTTGGGAAGCGTATCGACCACTTCTTGGAGAACAGTTCCACGACGGAGTACGTGAAGGCACTTGAAGAAGTGATGCCCGGAACTCCGGGTATCTTCATTGGAATTCCAATGAGGACCGAGGCTCCTTCGGTCACGACATCAAGCAGGCTATGGGCCTTAATCACGCCAATCAGCGTGACAAGGGACTCGTTAGCGTCCGCAAGGGCGTACATCGCTGCTCTCGAAGACCAGATCCCTGAAATCCAGGGTTCTGTAATCCTAGCCAAGAGAGGCAACATCGACACGGCCGCCTACGTCGAAGCATTGACCTCCCAACTAAATACCCCGAATTCGGGGGAAATGAAGGTTGTCCAAACCCGACGCGGTCCCGGTGGTGGTACTTGGGAACACCCTTCGTCTTCCGCGAGGATGGCTACTTCAACATGACCGTCGCAGCGAAGCACTTCGGGAAGCGGCTGGATCACTTCACTGTTGCAGTGGAGACAAGGGCGTACATCGCTGCTCTCGAAGACCAGATCCCCGAAATCCGGGGTTCTGTGATCCTAGCCAAGAGGGGCAACATCAACACCCCGATGGTCGGAACTTGGGCACACCCTAAGCTGGCCGTGTTCTTCGCCCGTTGGCTCGACGTCAAGTTCGCTGTCTGGTGCGACATGATGATCGACGACATCCTGACCAAGAAGGCCGAGGTGACGATCACCAAGCCGGAACAGTCGGCTGTGCTGGCGGTGGGACTGCCGGATACCTTGGTCGCCCTGCAGCAGACCACACAAGAGACCCCCCAAATCGCTTTCTAGCGGTCGACATATCGTCGACATAGGGTAGCCTGCCTCGGCCCCTGAAAGCGGCTCCTAGGCCTTCTCCGTTGACCGGAAGACGGGTGGTCTGGTCGGATACAGTCCCGGGTGCCACAAGCGGTAGACACAAAGTGTAGGAATGGCTGGAAGGCCTTTGGAGGCTCTACAAGCGGTTTGAAGGTCTTGGATGTAGGGTGGTTAACCCGAGCGGCTGATCGTCGACTGTAGGTCCACCTAGGTGGACTGGAAGACAATCCAAGGATGGGGAAGACAAGTCAGGATGAAGGGGGAACTATCAGTCCCTACTGCTGGAGAGGGAGGATGTAGGCGAAGCCGTAATCATCCGACCGGGGAGGCTGACCCCTTTAACCTCTCTTCCATCCCATCAATCAAGAGAGACCATCATTGATTGTCTTCCTCAGTGATGAGGGTGGAGGGTGGCTACAGCATGGGGTGACGGATCAAAGATCCGTCCTGAAGGTGGTCATGCTGAAGGACACTTACAGTCCCTCTTCTAGTCTCTTTTTCTGTCTTGTTTTGTTATGTAATGTTATGGCTTAGCATTTGCTTCTTCACTTGCTAAGCATTTGCTTAAGCATTTGCTTGGTCATTTGCAAAGCATTTGCTTGAGCATTTGCTAGAAGTCTTCATCGTCGTCACCCACATTCCCGGCTGGGTTCTCGCTCTGCTTCCGCCTCCGTCCCCCTTGCTGCCCAGCTGCTCTCCGCTTCTGGCTGATCTCTGTCGCCTTCCTTTGCTGCTCAATCAGTTCGGGAATGATCAGCCCCTGATCGGTCTTCAGGAACCCGAAGTCTCCCTCCAGTAGCTCCAGAAGGCCTTTGTCGGTCTCCTTCACTCGGAGGATTTTGGACACAGTCCGCATCGGCAAAGGGGCGCACCCATTGCTGTAGAAGTGACTCCGAAGGATCAGCCAATAGCCGATCTGCCCGGGACTTAGGGTGATCGAATAGCGGATCACGTCGTTGTGGTTTACGGGGTGCCAGTGAAGTGCCTTGCTGGCTTCGTTCTTGGTTGTCGTCATTGCTTGCTTCCTTGAATGTGTGTGGTGTCAGTTGGTGGTGTCTTGCTCGGCTTGCCTATGGAGCAGGATCTGGTCGAGCGTTTTCAGTGCGGCTGTGTACTCACGGTGGATTGCCGACAGGGAGGTTCTGGTGTGTATCCACATGAAGTCCTTTGTCGGCACCCACTCACCGTGCGGGGCTTGTTCAACGATCCCGCCTTCGGCCAGCTTCGGAATCAGTCGGCGGACGTTGTCGGGCCTCCTGTCGAGCATGAAGGCGTACCACTTGCACAGCTGGTTCATGTCGGGAGTGAAGGAGCCGCGCTTGTTCCTGAAGCTGAGAACGAACTCGGCAAACTGTCGGACCTCGTCTCGGAGTGCTGCCAAGGCTCTCTCTCGCCTCGTGTGTGCGTTGGCTCGAACCTCCTTCCTCCGCTTGTGGGCCTGAAGGGCATCGCTCAGTTGTCCTTTCGGACGCAGGACAAGGGGCTTCTTGCTTGGCTTGATCTTCGGGTGAAGGCTGCAGATGTGCACTCCCCGTCTGGCGTGGTCCCGCGACCAGTTACCCCCGGTCCTGATGCCGGTGGCCAAATGTCTCCCGCACAGCTGACAGATCGGGTTACCGTCCTCGTCGAACTTCGGTGGGGCTGGCATCACTCCCGGAGGGATCTTGTCTTCATCTCTTTTGCTCATCGTTGGTAATCCTGCGGATCGGGACGTAAAAAATCCCCCCACCGGATGACCGGCAGGGGGAAAACATTCCACGAATGTGGATGGCAAGAAATCAGATCAGCTTGAGTCGTCGAGCGTTGGACAGGCTCATCGGCGGATAGCCGGGGATGTCGACATACTCCCGACCTGCAGGAGTCTTCTTCATCGTCACCCCCTCGGGCAGCTTCGGCTGGAACCTACCGGACTTCATGAACTGGTCGGCAAGATCCCGGTAGTAGGACTTGTCGCCCGTCTGGAGGTGTCGGA
Organism: Parazoarcus sp. PS-13 R2A; assembly: GCF_057621855.1. Taxonomy (NCBI): domain Bacteria; kingdom Pseudomonadati; phylum Pseudomonadota; class Betaproteobacteria; order Rhodocyclales; family Zoogloeaceae; genus Parazoarcus; species Parazoarcus sp. PS-13 R2A. The sequence goes on along the minus strand of NZ_JBYEXN010000024.1, from coordinate 11,568 downwards.
GGTAGCCACCGATTGACCGGTGTCGGTCGACGTTGTCCCGCTCGAACTCCCAGACCTGCTCAGGATCGAGACCCATCGAGGACAGGAAGTCGTCCGCTTGTGCCTTGTAGCGGTCGAAGCAAGCGTCGATGTTCTGTTGCAGGGTCTCGAGACTCACGCCTTCAGCGATGGCGACCGCCTTCAGTTGAGACTCGGCGCTCCCCGAGAGGTAGGCAGCGGCAGCGGTCATCGGGTCAATCCTTGCTTCCCTGAAGGATGCGTCAAGGTCGGTCAGGAAGGCTGCGGGCTCACTGTCGGGAACATCGAAGTGGTTCTCCTTGTAGGCCTTCTGTTCCGCTTCCGACTTCTGCTCGGCTTCCGCTCGGATCTCATCCTGGGACACTTCACGGTAGGATCCATCGGCCTCCTGTCGGACGATACCGGCAGCGATAGCGGCCCTGATCGGCATCTGTACCCGACCGACAGTGATCCGTGTCTCAGGCGTCAGTGTCCTTGCGCGTCCGCCTCCCGGCTTCTGTGCAGTGGCAAAGACTCCGGTCGCGTCATAGTCGGGAACGAGGTCAGCCTCGGACCACGTAAGTCGCTCGTAGGACTGGACATTGATCTCGGGGGCTTCGGCCTGCTGAATGTCGCTCATTGGTGGTTACTCCTCGTCCCTCTTGGGGATCTGGCAGTAGGCCTGCGAGGTCAGCATGATTGCCAGACGCACGAAGGCGGACTTGTTCATGGGAAAGCCCGACTTGATCAGGGAGTCGACACCCTTCTGAAGAGCTTCGTGCTCCTCTGCCGACAGGTGGAGACCAAGGTGGTGGGCCTTCTTCTCTGTCGAGAGGACAGGGGCGATCTGGATCGGACGCGGTTGAATTGGCCCAAGCAGGGCGCACAACTGTTCGTGAGGTGTGGTGTGCATTCGGTGTCTCAGTGAGTTACGGGAGGAGGTCTGCCAGTCGGACGGGCTTCTGGTCTTCTGGGTCGGCAATGAAGGCCGGGATCTGGTGGATCAGGCTCTCGGTCTTGCCGAGGATGTCGGAAAGCTTCTTCGGGTGGACATGGAAGACCACGCGAGGCAGCGGACTGGATTCAAGCCACTGGCCGGACTGTGAGGCGATACGAACGCCGTCCTGCGATATTTGAACAGCCTTGCTCACACCATCAGGGGTGCAAGCGATGCGGACAGCCCAGACCGAGAAGGACTTCGGGTTCTGATAGGTCAGCTGCCGGTGGGAGTCTCGAAAGCTCATGGGAGGACGTCTGCCAGTAGCTTGCCGTCGTCGAAGGCTCGAACTTGGGACAGGTAGCTGTCGGTCGCACCGGCACCGAGGAGGATCGAGCCGATCTGCTGGTCGACCTTGAGATAGACGGTCGGGATCTCGGCAGCGTTGAGACCTCGGTCGCTCTTGAGGGCTTGCCGGTTGGCATGGCCGGAGATCTTGCCGGTGTGGTCTGAATAGAGGGTGACCAAGTAGGCCGAAAGGGATGCGGGGTTCTGGAAGTGGAACTTACGGAGGGACATTGCGTGGTCCTTGAGGAGTTGAACTGAAAAAAGGAACAGGCTCAACCGACCGTTTCCCAAAGCCCAGAATGCGAAACAGGGGCGCACATTGAAGTGCAACCCCTGAATCGACACACACCAAGGAATGGAGCAACGTCAGTAAGCCAGTACAGGAAATATCTCCTGCATTAATTCAACCTCTCGTAAGTATCTGAAATCTAAAAGGTTACTGAGCGCCTTTCAGATACGTGTAGAGCGTCTCTCGGCTGATCCCGAATTCCTTCGCCAGTGCCGCTCTGTTCCTGCCTCCGTTCTCTTTGTCTCGGGCCAGCAGCTGGGCCACCTTGGTGTCATCCAAGGCCTTCTTGCGTCCCTTATAGACACCCTTGGTCTTCGCAATGGCGATCCCTTCGCGCTGACGCTCTCGGATCAACTCCCGCTCGAACTGTGCGACAGCCCCCAGCATCGACAGCAGGAGTTCTGCCATCGGGTTCTTCTCCCCGGTGAAGGTCAGCCCCTCCTTCTGGAACTGGACAACGACACCCCGACCGGTCAGCCCCTTCACGATGGACCGCAAGTCATCAAGGTTCCGGGCTAGTCGATCCATCGAATGGACGACCAAGGTGTCACCCGCTCGGACGTGTGCCAGTGCTGCCTGAAGTTGGGGGCGCTCGGTGTCCTTGCCGCTGGCCTTGTCTGTGAAGACGAGATCGACGACAAGCCCGTCAAGCTGGCGGTCTGTGTTCTGGTCGACCGAGGAGACCCGGATGTATCCGACAGTCTGGCCCTTGGGTGTCTGGTTGGTGTTCATGGTGTCGCCTCCTGAAAGTGTCAGGATAGACTCTAAGACCCACAAATCAGAGTGTCAAGCAATGGCAGAACAGACCCTAGATACACACATTAGAGCGCAGTGTCTGACGTCAGGTTAGGGTGTAGCTCAAACGGACAGTGTGTCCCAGGTTGGAGAGGTGCTGCTGTTCCCGGCTGGGCTGGACGAGAGGTCGCAGTCGGTCTTGCTGCCGGTAGGCCTAGGAAAAGGAGAGGTGCCGCTGGGAGGGGGCTACTGGGCCGCCGGGGGGTAACTGGAAATCCGCGCTGGGGAAGATATGGTCACGGAAATTTTCAGGAAAAACTAAAGCTACGGACAACTTCGCGCCTCTTCATCTTGCGGTAATTGTCAGTAGTGGCCTCTGTCCGGTACGCTTGTTTCGTCACCTGCAGTTGGGCACGGTGATCAGCTAAAGTCCACAAGACCAAAACTGGGCCATCCGGGGTTGGGAATCCACACCGCGGAATAAATGAGAACGGAAGTTTTTAGGGAAAACTGATACTTCGCGCAAAAAACAGCCTGTATATAGTCAAAAATAGAGCTTGACGCACAAGCCTTTATTTTAACTGTTTGTTTTTAATGGCTTTAATTTTTTTGCGGAATCGGCGTGCCGGATGTACGCTTATCGTGCTCCGTGCAGTGGGGCACGGTAGTCAGTCGAAGCCCACAAGGCCCAACGCTGAATTCAACCGAGCAAAAGGAGAAGTCAAAATGACAGAAGCTATTGTCATCTTGAAGTTGCTTGTCGCACTGATGAGTGAAACAAGCAAACTGCTCCTGACTGCCACCCACTTGCTGGTGTTTATTCAGCAAGTGTTGGAGGTGTTCCACCACCTCCTTGGTGGCATCAGGTAATTTCAAACGTATCTACCTCGTTCCCCGGTCGTGATGGCCGGGGTTTTTTTTGGTAGCAGTGAGCTACCAGTTGACAGATTACGGATCGATCTATCGGGCGTCAACGAGGGATTGCCGTAGGCCTAGTCGTTTTCGTGAAATTTTTGCTGCTCGTAGACGAGCAAGTCGCGTCAATTTGTAAAGTCCTTTGGATACCTGACCTTCTCCAGTGCCTCTCGCATCACCTCCAAGTTGGCCCCTCCAGAGTACAGCCCATATGTGATGCGTGGCTTGTCGTGTCCGACAATGTCTGCCGTCAGGTTCTCACTCACTCCTGCGTTCTCCAGCAGGGTGACCACGGTCTTCCGTATCGAGTGGAAGACCTGCTTCTCGCCATACCCTGAAGCGTCCTTCAGTCGCCCGAAGCGTTTCCCGACAGCGTTGGACCGGTCGTTGTACTTGTTGAACGTCAGGCCCGACAGGAGGTAGCCGTCGGTCGACTCCTTCGTCAACCTCTCGACCGTGTCTATCAGTGATGAGTGGATCGGAATGGTCCTCACCCCTGCGGAGGTCTTCGAGTCGGTGATCTTCAGGAAGTCGAGACCAACATCCGAGACCTTGAGGGAGCAGATCTCCTCGATTCGTGCGCCGGTATAGGCACCGATCAGGATCAGGTCGGCCAGCTGGTGGTCCTTCTTCTCGGTGGCCTTCTGATGGAGCTTCATGACGTCTGCAGGATGGAACGGTATCCAGCCATTTTTGGAGGAGGTCTTGCTCCGCTTCGACTCCTTGGCGAAGGAGGGGACAACGAACGGTGAGTCACTGTCGGCGGACACTTCCTGTGTCTCCTGCAGGTATCGCCAGAAGTTCCGACAGAACCCGACAATGCGCCGGATGGAGGAGGGGGACAGTTGCTCTGGTCCTGTCGACAGTCCTTCAAGCCACTTGCGGACGGACTTCCGGTCCAGCCCCTCGGTGGTCGGAAACTTCTCAACCATGCGACCGACGTCTTTCACCATCTGATCGATTGTCTTCGGTTCCAGCTGCAGGCCTGCCTTCCACTCGGGAACAATCAGAGCCAACGCTCGGCGCTGCCCTGAGGCGATGTCGTAGAACTGCTTGGCGGTCTGGAAGCCTTTCACCGGTTCGACAACGGTCTCGACATGCTCCAGTAGGATGGACTCTGCAAGATCCTTGTCGTCGTATTGCTCGACACTTCGTCGCCAGTTCATGGCTTCGTTCAGGAAGGGATCAGACGTCCCTCTTGCTTGGGCAATCTCCGCTTTCCACTTGGCGACCACGATTGCCGCTCGGCTCTCAGCGGTCCTCTTGTCGGTTGTCTGGAGGGACTGGAACAGCTTCGACTTGCCCAGCTGAAAGCGGACATCTTCGGGGACATGGAGCGTTGCATACCAGACGTTTCGACGCTTCTCGATATTCGGCATTGCAGTGATGAATAGGTCTCGGGAGTGGTGAAGTTACCACACGGAGTTACCACACGCTATACCTCTGAAAGCCCACAAATGCCGTGGTTGTTGGGCTTAAGGGTCGAAGTGCGGAGTGTCCCACCCTCTCCGCCAGTAACACCATAACGGCGCTATCCGGCGCCGTTTCTAGGTAAAGCGCGTCTAGCGCTTCTGCACGTGGTGTTACTCGGTGGCGTACAAGCACCAGCAGCATTTCTGATTTTTAGGAGATGTTGCGATGAGTTACTTGACGTTTCACCACGGTTCCTACTACTTCCAGCTTCGCGTCCCCAAGCCCCTCGTTGAGCACCACGGTCCGCTGATCCGAACCAATCTTCAGACCGTAGATGAGCGTTTCGCGAAGATAGTTGCGCTCAAACTTGCAGGCGACTGGCTCTCTCGTTTCGAAGCAGATCTCGCTGGTCTGGCTTCATCCGCGGTTGAAGCGATTGGATCTTCCCTTGCGCCTCAGCACGTGGACATTTCAACCACGAGAAACGACAACGACGTCAGTATCGGATCCATTCCCTCACCGCTACCGAAGCGAAAGCCGCCCGCATCGGCTGCCAACACAGTATCTGACGACAGCTTGCTCGTTGGTTGGAAACGCATCGATCCCGACCGCGCGTCAACGACGGTTCGGGAAATGCGTGCTGCGATCCGTTTCTTTCGTGCCCAATGCAAACTGCCTTGGTCCGAAGTGACCCGTGCAGACATCGCAAGTTTTCGCGATCAACAGCTAAAGAAAGGGCTTGCACGAAAGACCGTTGCGAAACGTGTCGGCATGATCTCGACGCTGCTTCAGACCGGTTTCGATGCCGGGGTATTGCCCTCAAATGTTGCACGAGGCCTCAAGATACCCAAGGCGGACATCCCAACAATCGTGCGCCGAATCTTCACGGCTAACGAACTCACCCGCTTGTTTGATCTCCCTGCCTATCGAACGGGTGTTCGCCCTGCTGGCGCCGGCGGGGAGGCGTGCATCTGGATCCCGATGATTGCCCTCGCAAGTGGTCTGCGGCTTGAGGAGATCGCACAGCTTCGTACCATCGACATCCTGAACGACCCCGAGCACGGCGTACTGATTCGCGTCACAGATGAAGATCCCGAGCAGCGGGTCAAGACCGAGGGCTCAAAGCGGATCGTTCCAGCCCACGCTCAGTTGATCCAGTCCGGGTTCGTAGATTACATCTCTGACGTCCGCGCAGCTCGGCAAAAGTGGCTATTTCCCGCACTTGACCCTGACCACGACGGTCGCCGAGGCGCGAACTTTGGGAAGTGGTTCATGCGCCAACTGCGCTCCAGAGGTGGGGTGAATGTTCAGGATCCACGACTCGTCTTTCATTCATTTCGCCACACGTTCAAGACGCTTTGCCGTGCTGCAGAAATTTCTGAAGACGTGCACGACGCGTTGACCGGGCATGTTTCGGGTTCAGTCAGTCGCACGTATGGCGAAATGCCCATTGCTCCACTCGTTCGTGCTGTTGAACGGATCAAGCTTCCTGTCAACCTGCCGCGAATTGTGGGAGGTGTTCGCAATGACTGAGCTCGCATGTTTGTCGTATGAGCAATCTCGGCTGTATCGGAAAGCGACCAAAAGAATACTGAAAAGGCAGATAACCGGGTTTGTTGACTGTGCCCTTCGCGCGCCCGGGCTCTGGACCCGTTTATGTATTGAACCGCTGGTGCGTCGGCACATTGCAGTAGATCAGGGTTGGAATACGGCGGTCTCTGGGCTTGCTGGCTCGTTAGCTGGTTTTGCTGCGGATCTTGATTGCCTCTTGTGTCGCGGATATCAGAATGCGCTGGAGGTCTGGCTTGAAGTGCCAGACCTTTGCGAGCAGTACCTCGAGCACGGGTTCCTCAACCTGACTTTCGATTTTCTTTCCATTGATCTGAATGGCACCGACGCTGCCTGCAAGGGGTCTCTACCGCCAAAGCATCATCTCGAAGTATGCATCCTGCAGCTAGTTGCTCTGGATGCACAAGCGTCTCGTGCCTTGGATGTATCCGCGAGCATCCCGCTTTTGGCTGACGCAATCAGGCGGCGCTCCGTGGGCTGGCCGACTGTTGGGGGCGAGGTGTTTCTCTTGCCCGAGTTGATGTTCGCGCGTTACCTAGAGCACCAAAGCGAAAGCTTCGAGGTTCGTGATCCGGCTAGCAGCCTGGTGAGCTTCGAGCTCGTTTCAAGGGGCGTAATCTTCCACTTCGACAGCGCATGCGTGAGCGATGATTCAGCGCAAAGAGGCTGGCATTACGTTGAACTCAGCGCGTCGCTCATTGAACAGCCCGGAAGTGTCGTTGCATTCATGCAGCACGTTCGAATCCAGCTGCGGCGCGCCGGGGTCGGGCGAAGCGAAGATGCGCCCACGCTTGCTCAGTTACTCAGCCCGACCTCGCTCTGGCACGGCCCGGAGGGTACATGATGCCCCCCTCAGCTTGTCATTTCCGAACGGGCGGGTTGAGTGCCGATAACGAGACTGTTCAGGGTCGGGGCTGCACACATCAGGTCTTCAGCCGTCAACAGCTCAGCGGGATCGTAGTGCCGGTCGTGTATGTCGATGTCCGCGTGCCCGAGGAGACGCCGCCGTACACGCGGATCAACTCCAGCGCGGCGAAGGTTCACCCCGGCAGTGTTGCGCGTGGATTGGAGAACAAGTCTGCGATCAGATGTGATCATGCGGAGGGTGCGGTTGAGACGCTTGCTCTCGGCGTTCCCCAAGTGCCCGTACTTGTCAGGGGTCGCATCAGGAAAGAGCTTTTCACCGGACGCCACTCTCGCGTCGATCCACTTTCTAAACTCCGTGAGCCCAGTGAGGTCGATTGGGATCTCACGGACCGATGTGCCGTTTTTCAGAGTGTGCTCATCATCGCTGAAAGCCACGGAGAACTGATTCCCGGCGAGATGCTCAATATCCGTCGCTTTCAGTTGGAGGACTTCGCCCAGTCGTGCACCGGTGAGCGTCATGAGCTCCACCAGGCGGACGTCGTCCTCCGGAAGCTCGCGGTCTTCAATGGCTGTCCGGAAGGCCTGAAGCTCTTTGCCCGTGAACGGGTGTCTTTTGCGGTGCACGAGGGCAGTCCGGGGAACGAAGCGTTTGCACAGTTTTCCCCCTGCTTCCGAAACCGGCGTTATCAACGATGCCAAAATCGTCAGTTTGTCGCGAATTGTAGTTGCCGTGTTTCCATCTTCTTGCCACTGAAGTGCAAGGCGTTCGAGATCTGCCACGGTCAGCAATTCGACAGGCCGTCGTTGCAGCACGACCGCAAGCTGGAGCGCGATCCGCTCAAACTTGGCGCTTGTTTTCGGCCGAACCTGCTTGCCGAGCCGTTTGAGCCGATCACGCCACAGGGTCTCGAGTTTTGCCGCATCTGTACCGAACACTTCGACAAGGGGCAGCATTTCGTCCGCTTTGACGCTCAAGTCCGTCAACTTTCGCGTGCCGTCGAGAACATCGAGCCAGTGTATCGAGATTGCAACCTGATCAGCATTGAATGCATCAACGAAGGCCCGCTTCTCAAGCTCACTCATGTCGAAAACAACCGAGTGGTTTGCTTCCAGTTCGCGAAGGGCACACGTAGCCGCAGTCGTTTCTGCGCGTCTTGCAGCATGCTTGAGCGCCAGAAGCGTCCTGCGACTATCGCTTTCCTCCCGGTCCCAAGCGTCTGCACCGGACGTCCGAAGTGCATCGAGTCGCCGCTTCAATGCTCTAAGGTGGACTGCTCGAATCGACGCAAGCACTCGGTCGGTCATTCGTTCGTCGATGTGAATGCGTTCTGTCTTGACGCGCTTCCGCATAGACTGTCGCTCGACCGTGGATATGCCTCTTGCCTCGGCAAAGCGATTTATCCAAAGCACCAACAGTTCCCGCGCACGAAGTTTTGCAGCCCCCTCCGATACTTTGCCGATCGCGACTCGGATCGTCGTTCTGTTCCCGAAGTTGGAACGGAGTCCAGTCGGCACCCGGATCTGAAAAACCCACCGTTCTCGCTTGGTCTCATACGTCAAGTAGTTCGCTTTACTCATTCAACGTCTCACGGACCCTCCTCGTATCAGCAGCGAGACGAAGGGGGTGCGTCACGTGTTTGTGAGCTGCTGACGGAAAGTCTAGCGACTAGGGCGCGGTTTACGCGGGGCGGAACGAAAATAGTGCGCTGAGGGGATAAGTCATGGGGAAGCAGAAAAAATCTCAAAGAGTGGCGTCATTGGCTATACGGAGTGCAGTCTTCACTGATGGACCCTCCGGCAGGTTGGTCGGACTGCCGCCCCCGGTCGACGCGCTCATTTCGCTCCTCGTCGAACGTCTCGTGCTTGATCTTGAGCATGCGAGGGCGACGTCAAGATCTGGAGAAAATACGGAATGAGTACTTCGGCAACACTGCTGCAAGTGGCAGCGACTAGTTTGGCGTTCTATGCGCGCTACTCTGATGAATCACAAAGCCCGACGTCGATCGACGATCAACTTCGACGTTGCAGGGACATCGCCGATCGGCACGGTTACCCGACATCCAACGCCCTGGTATTTACTGACGAAGAAGTGTCGAGCTTTCGAGCTGACAAAGCTGCGTCTCGCGAGGGCTATCGCAAGCTCATGGAGGCCTGGGAGCAGGGGCGGATCGACATACTGATCGTCGATGAACTGAGCAGACTTGCACGGAACGGGCGCCAGCAACTCGAGCTGTTTGAGTCGATCGACTCGACCGGGGTCCGCTTTTTAACAGCGAACGGGATTGACTCAGCTCTTGAGGGTTGGCGGTTGGTCTTCAACATACAAGGCATGATGGCTCAAGAGGAGAGCAGAGCGACGAGCTTTCGCGTGATACGCGGGATGCGCGGGCAGCTTGAACGCGGCTACATGATTGCGCAGCCCCCGATCGGCTATCAATCAGAGCGGGTCTTTGAGAATGGCCGCGAGCTCGGTACAAGGTGGAGTGTAGATGAGGCAAGTGCCAGCCTCGTGCGTGAAATGTACGCGCGGCGCGGCAAAGGTGAGTCGTTCGGAAGCATGGCTGCTTGGCTCAATGGGTGCGGAGTTCCTACGCCCCGCAACGGTCGACTGTGGCGAGCGGCTGGCATACAGCGGCTGCTAGAGAACACAATTTATCGCGGTGAATTCATTCTGAACGGTAGCTCATTCGCGAAAACAAAGGCGAGGAAGCTTCGGAAAAAAGCAAAATTGGCCCCGCAGGCGGTCTCGTTCGATCGCCCGCTGCTCAGGATTGTTTCCGATGAAGTGTGGTACGCAGCTCAACCCCGTTCAAGAAGTGGTGAGGGACGCACTCAGTACGGAGGTGGGCGAAATATCTACTCGGGGTGGATGCGCTGTGGTCACTGTGGTTCTTTGCTATCAGCGACGTCAGGCGGAAGCGCGTTCTCGTGCGGGGGGTGTATCTCGAACCGGCGAGCGGCTGATCCGGCGGCACCTGCTGCGGTTCCCACAATCTCGAAGAGAGGCATCGAACAGGTCGTTCGACACGCCCTCAGCTACACGCTGAGTGCTGATCGGTTGGACGAGCTTCGTAAGCGCTTGAAGGAGCGCCTTGCCGAGGACCCTGAGTCCGAACTCAAACGACTGCGGCTTGCCCGTGAGCACGCGAAGCAACGTGCGCAGAGGGTGCTGCGCTTGATCAGCCTGGATCCCGAGTCGGACGAGCTGGCGGAGACCGAATACGCCGCAGCAAAGGATGCGTTGAAAGTCGCGGAGCAGGCGCTCAAACGAGCGGAGGGGTCCGCAGACGTGCTCCTGAAGCGAGATCTGGTGGCCCAGTTGAGCCTCACACCTGAGGATTTGGCCGGGAAGCTGCTTGATGGGGAACTTGAGGTCGCACATGTCAGAACTGTTCTATCTAAGCTTTTCTCGTACTTCGTGCTGACCGGACGGGAAGGCCGTGTCTCGATTTTTTATATCGAGTTTAGGCCGGGCGTGGCTGCCGCATGGCTGACTGATAGTGCCGTTGTGGACGAGAGCATTTGCGCCCTCGAAGTGCGCATATCGTGCAGCGCAAAACGGCCGGTCGAGTGGAAACTTGAGACGCAGCGGGTCAAGCCGCGCTCACCGCTACCCTCAGGTCCGGGTCACGAGGTCAATCGCAACGTTCCATAACGTAACGGGGCACAAACTACACACGCTGGCGGACGCAAGAGATGCGACAGACGACGATTACAGCGGCTGAAGTAAGAGGGCATGCGGAGCAGATGCTTGCACGGGGTGAGCATCCGACCGCGCGCGCTATGCGCGCAGCGCTAGGTCGGGGAAGTATGGATACCATACTGAGGTTTCTGAACGAGTGGAGCGAGGTGCGTGAGCGGCAGAAACTCTCACCCGTAACACTTCCGGAGGAGATCGAGCGCGGGATTCAGAGCTATCTCGTTGAGCAGGTTTCTCGTGAGACAGCCGGGCTTCGCCTAGCGCTCGACGCGTCGCGTCGCGACAATTCGGACCTTCTTGCGGAGTCGGCGGACTTGCTTGCCCGCTTTGAGATGAGGGAGCAGGAGATCCAGCGGCTTCAGGATCATTTGTCGAAATCAGATGGTCAGCTCTCGCTAATCAGGCAAGAGCTTAGCGAATGGCAGCTGCGGGCGTTGACGGCTGCCGAGGCTGCTGCTGCGTTACGTGCCAAGGTAAAGGAGGCGGAGGCGCTATCCGCAAAGGTAGCCGAACTTCAATCAAATTTGGAGTCAGAACGGACATCGCGAATGGCTGCAGAAGTCATCGAACTGCGGCGGCGGTTGGCACGACCAAAGCAACGCAGTGCAAGCAGCTAGCTGTGCAGTCTCGGGAGTAGGGGTAATCTCAATCTTTTGGCATGGTTTCGGGACTGCACGAGGGTTGCGAAGGTTCTCCAGTGGCTACGAAATACGCTCTCATCGTCGCAGTGGTGACTTGAGCCAAAGATTTTTAGCGCCAGTACGATTTGTAAGCCAAGGCCGAAGGCTGGTCGTCGGC
>NZ_JBYEXN010000023.1:0-80422 GCF_057621855.1 Parazoarcus sp. PS-13 R2A | reverse complement strand
TGCGATCGACGCCGGCGTCGGCGGCTGCACGCACAGCACCACCTCCGCTTCGCCGAACACCGCTGCGACGTCATCGACCAGACTGACCTCGGCAAACGCTTCATCACGGAAATGCGCCGGCACGCCTGCGCCGACCTGCATCACCACATGGGCACCGAGGCCCTGATATTTCTTGACCACATCCGGCACGACCGGAATGCGGCGCTCGCCGGGATGAGTCTCAGCCGGCACACCAATCTTCAACGACATGACTCCTCCCTGCCAGGCCCTGCCCGGCATCTCAACAACACAATCGGGTATTCAAGACCCGCGCGGACAGAAGGCCCGCGCGGGGAAAACTCAGACCAGCTGTGCGAGCAGTGCGTCGGCGACTTCAACGCCTTCGCTCATGGCCTTGAGCGCAATGCCGCGACGACGGTCGCCCGGCACACGCACGCCCTCATCGACGAGCATGGCCGTCAGCAGGGTCTCAACGCGCTCCAGATAGGTGTCGGTGCCGGCCAGCGCGCCCGGATCGATCACCAGGAAAGCCTGGCCGATGCGCGGACGATTGCCTTCCTCGACGAAGAAGGAGTCGGCCTCGAAGCCGAAGGCGGCGCCGGTCAGGGAGCAGCACAGCAGCTCCACCATCATCGCCAGCATCGCCCCCTTCACCCCGCCCGCCGGGCACATCATGCCCTCGAGCCCGGCTTTCGGGTCGGTGGTGGGCTCGCCGTTCCTGTCCAGCGCCCAGCCGGTCGGGATCGACTTGCCGTCGCGTGCCGCCACCATCAGCTTGCCACGCGCAACTTCGGACAAGGCGAGGTCAATCGTGATCGGCTCCCCGTCGCGACGCGGAAACACCGCAGCGACCGGATTGGTGCCGAACAGGGCGCGCTTGCCGCCCCAGGCCGGCATCGCCGCCGGTGAGTTGCCGAAGGCAAGACCCACCATGCCGGCGGCAGCCACCGCCTCGAGGTGCAGTGCGGCCACCCCGAAATGGTGGCTGCGGGTGATGCCGGCAAAGGCCACGCCGCACTTGCGGGCGCGCTCGATCGCCTCCCTGATCGCCAGATCGCAGGCCGGGAAAGCCAGCCCCTCTTCGGCGTCGATCAGGCAGGCGGCGGCACGCTCACTCACCACCTTCGGCTTTGCATCGCCATTGACGCGGCCGTTGCGCAGATGGGCCGCGTACTGCGACACCCGCGCCAGCCCATGCGAAGCCAGCCCCTGCGCTTCGGCCGCCACCAGCGACCGCGCGGTGGACGCCGCCATGTCGGGCCCTGCTCCGGCACGCGTCAGCGCAGCGGCAGTCAGTTCGAGCAGATGATCAATCGTGTGTCTGGCCATGTGCGGCTCCTCAGTCTGCAAGAAAACGGATGACACGCTCTGCGATAAGGCTGCTCACGCGCTCGTTGGATTCAAACGTCACCCCGCCGATGTGCGGCGTGAGGATCAGGTTGGGGACACCGGCCAGCGCCGACCCTGCGGGCAGCGGTTCGGCCTCGAACACGTCCAGCGCCGCGCCGCCAAGGTGCCCGCTGCGAAGTGCCGCAGCCAGCGCCGCCTCGTCGACAATGCCGCCACGTGCGGTGTTGATCAGCACGGCACCCGCCTTCATCGACTGGATGCAGGCGGCGCCGAACAGGCCGCGGGTGCCATCGGTCAGCGGTACGTGCAGGCTGACGACATCGGCCGTGCTCACCAGCGCATCGAGCGCCAGTGGGGTCACGCCCGACTCCGCCCACACCGGCGCATCGTTCGCGATCATCGGGTCATGTGCCACCACCTGCATGCCGAGGCCACGGGCCAGACGGGCCGTGAGCTGACCAATGCCGCCGAAGCCGACCAGACCGAGCGTCTTGCCTGCGGTCTCGCGCCCATTCGACATGTGGGTACGCGGCCATTCGCCGGCAGCCACCTCGCTGCTCGACAGATAGCTGCCGCGCAGCAGCACCATCGCCGTGCCAATGACGTACTCAGCCACGGCAAGGGCATTGGCGCCAGTGGCCGGGATCACTTCTACCCCTGCGGCCTTGCACCGCACCACATCGATGTTGTCCAGTCCCACACCAAGACGGCCCACCACTTTCAGTGCCGGCGCTGCTGCCAGCATGTCGGCGCTGACCTGGGTGCGGTTGCGCACGATCAGGCCATCCGCCTGCGCCAGCGCCGCGAGCAGGGCTGCCGGCTGGTCCACCAGTTTGGGGTCATACAGCACATCGAAACGGGCGCGCAGCGCATCCACCGCACTTTCATCCATGAACTCGGAGATCACGACCTTTGTCATTTTTTTCCTCTATCTCTTGCTGGGGTTGGGCGTACGAAACGGCACGGATCAGATCAGGATGCCGGGGGGCAACGGCACCTTCAGGGCAAAGCGGAACAGCAGGAACAGGCCCACGACCATCGAGCACCCGGCGCCGCAGTAGATCATCGTCATGCGCGGGGTCCAGCGATCGAAGTTGGCGATCAGCAGCCCGAGCACATAGCCGATCAGGCTGGTGGTCAGGAAACCAAGCGGCTCAAGCAGCAGCGCCCAGCCCAGCAGGACGCAGAACAAGGCCAGCCGGCGCATGCCCGAACCTTCAAGGCGCGCGGGATTCACCCCGGGCTTGCGCAGGGCAAGCACCACGTAGCAGGCACCGAGCACCATCATCAACGCTGCCACCGAGCGCGGAAACACCGCACCGAGAGTGTCGAAGTCCCGCGCTGCAAGCAGCACCATCACACCGACAGCGATCGCAATCACCGACGCGATCACACCGGACACGTCGCGCACTTTCATCTCATGCGTACTCATGCTTGATCTCCTTCTTGCCAAAGCGACGGGTCAGCAACGGATACAGCAGGCCGACCAGGATGAACACGATGATGCCGATCGAGATCGGGCGCCCGAAGAACTCCGCCAGCGCGCTGCCCTTGGCCGAACCGATCAGATAGCCCTGCACGAATCCACCTTCAGCGATGCTCCCAAGGATGAGTCCGAGCACGATCGGAGAGGCGGAGAAGCCCCAGCTCGCCATCACCCAGGCAAAGCCACCAAGCAGCACCATCTGCAGCACTTCGTGTGCGTTGTTATGCACGGCATAGCTGCCGAGAATGGTGAGGAAGGCGACCGAAGGGGCGAGCAGCGCCTTCGGAATGCCCACCAGCGACTTGAAGGCGTAGCGGCCGACCAGCAGACCGACCGGCAGCATCAGCACGGTGGCGATGAACAGGCCGTAGATGAAGGTGTAGACGATCTCGCTCTGCTCGCCGAACAGCTGCGGCCCGACGCGCACGCCCTGCACCAGCAGGGCACCGAGGATTACCGCATCCGGCGGCGTGCCCGGAATGCCCAGCACCAGCGTGGGGATGAAGCCGCCACCCACCGTCGCATTGTTTGCTGACTCGGTTGACAGCAGGCCATCCGGATTGCCCTTGCCAAAGCTCTCAGGCTCCTTGGCGCTGCGCCGCGCCTCCGAGTAGGCAATCAGCGACGCGATCGACCCACCTGCGCCAGGCAGGATGCCAACGACGGTGCCGATCACCGAACTGCGGATAATGTTGAAGCGCGACCTCCAGCACTGGCGCATGCCCTCACCCAGGCGGTAGCTCGATACCCGGCTGCCGAGCCGCATGTGCGGGTCGGGCGAAGCCACGAGTTCAAGCAGCACCGGCACGCAGTACAGACCGATCAGCGCAGAGACGATGTCGATGCCACCAAGCAGGGCCTGCGAGTCGCCCGTAAAACGCACATCACCACCGACCTCGGCGACGCCGATCATCGACAGCAACAGGCCGATGCAGCCACCGATCAGGGACTTGATCAGGCTGCCTTCGCTGAGCGACGCGATCAGGGTGAGACCGAAGATGGCGAGCCAGAAGTACTCGACCGGACCGAAGCTCAGAGCGACCGAAGCCAGCGGCGGTGCGAGCAGCAACAGGAAGACCGCGCCCACCAGTCCGCCGAATACCGAAGCCAGGCAGGCCAGTGTGAGCGCGAGGTCGCCATCGCCACGCTTGGCCATTGGATAGCCGTCGAAGGTGGTGGCGATCGACGACGGCGTGCCCGGCGTCTTCAGCAGGATGGCCGAATAGGCACCGCCGTAAATGGCACCGGTGTAGATGGCACCAAGCGCGATCAGCGCGACACCCGGCTCCATGCCAAAGGTGAAGGGGACCAGCACCGCAACCGCCATGGTTGCGGTCAGCCCTGGCATTGCACCGATGAGGATGCCTGCCAGCACGCCGGCGAAGGCGATCAGCAGACTCATCGGGCTCAGGGCATGAAGGAGATACTCGATTCCAGGCATGCGAACTCCTCAGACAGACGAACACGCACAGCCCTCGCGGGCCGTGCTTTGGAGAAAATCACTGCGCCTTGATGCCAAGATCCTTGGCTGCTTCGGCGTATTCCTTGCTCATCTTGTCCATGAAGTCCTTCATCTGCTCGGGGCCGACATCAACGACGGTAAATCCGTTATCCAGCATCTTCTCGACAAAGACCGGGTCCTTGTTGATCTGCCCAATCAGGCTGGCGACCTGTTTCTGCACCGCAGCCGGCGTGCTCGACGGCACGGCGAGTCCGCGATAGACCCCACCGACCATGTCGATGCCCAGCTCGCGGAAGGTGGGGCAATCCGGCATGCGCGGATGCCGTGTTTCCATGGCCACCGCAAGGCAGCGCACCTGGTCGCCCAGTTGCAGCTTCACCGTGGTGTAGCCCCAGGAGGCCGCGACCTGCTTGCCCAGCAGTGCGGTGTTGACCGCACCCGTGCCCTTGAACGGGATATAGGTGGTCTTGATGCTGGCGAGTTTGTCCAGGCGCGCCTTCGCCAGCTCGTTACCGGAGTTGGTGCCGGTGCCGCCAACGATCACCCCGCCCGGCGCCTTGCGCGCGGCAGCGAGATAGTCCGCCAGGGTCTTGTAGGGGCTGTCGGCAGTCACCAGCAGCGCATCCGGCGTGTAGTGAAACCAGTACACGTTGGTCATCTCGGCGGTGCGGTAACCCACGTCCTTTTCCATCGGCTGCAGCACGATGTGCGGGAGGTTCGTCCCCATCATCGTGTAGCCGTCAGCAGTCATGCTGTTCAGTTGCGCCCAAGCTGCAGCGCCGCCCGCACCGGCTTTGTACTGGATTGCCACCGACTGACCGCTGAGTTTCTTGAACAGCGGCTCCTGCAGGCGGGCGGCGATGTCCGACTCACCCCCCGGACCAAAAGGGATGATGTAGTTGATGGTCTGCTCCGGGTAGGCCGCAGCGGCCCCCAGGGAGATGCTGCACAGGCTGGCGACGGTCATGCGGGTAATGGCGCTTTGAAGCTTTCTCATTATGTGTCTCCTCCATCAAGGGGTTTCGGGGGCCATCGCCTCATGGCGAGAGCCCCCGTTGCAGCAACCGGCCTCAGCGGCCGGCGTCAGGCTTCAGTAAATCAGGCACTCTCGTACAGACGGGTCAGCACGAATTCGCGGTGTCCCAGTGCTTCGGCCGCGGTAAGTCGTCCGTTCGCGGTGCGCAGCATGCATTCAAGCAACTGGTCACCCGCGCCATCCATGTTCATTTCCCGCTGCAGCAGGCCGGAGGTATCGACGTCGATGTGCTCGCCCATGGTGCGGACGGTCCTCGGGTTTGCGCAGATCTTGATCACCGGCAGGATCGGGTTGCCGACGATGTTGCCCTGTCCGGTGGGGAAGAAATGCACCACGTAACCGGCAGCTGCACACAGTGTCACCATCTCGGCAGCAGCCGAGCTCGACTGCATGAACCACAGGCCGGGGGCGGTCGGCGTTTCGGCATAGTCGAGCACGCCATCGACCTTGCACTTCTTGCCGATTTTCTGGATGTTGCCCAGCGCCTTTTCCTCGATGGTGGTCAGACCACCGGCGATGTTGCCCTTGGTCGGCTGCGAGTCGGAGAGGTCCGAGGTCTTGTGACGGTTGATCATGTCCTGATAGCTGTTGAACAGCTTCATGAACTCTTCCTTCACGTCGGGCGTGGCACAGCGTGCGGCCACCAGATGCTCGCCACCAGTGAGCTCGGAAGTCTCGCCGAACACCAGGGTCGCGCCGACACCGTAGAGCTTGTCGAAGGCATTGCCGACGGTCGGGTTGGCGCCGCAGCCCGAAGTCGTATCCGACTCGCCGCACTTGGTGGACACCCACAGTTCGCTGATCGGGCACTCTTCGCGCTGCTTCTCGGAGGCAAACTGAACCAGCTCGCGGGCGGCTTTCGACGCCTTCATGATGGTCTCGTGATCGCCATTCTGCGAGATCGAG
The DNA here is from genome assembly GCF_057621855.1 of Parazoarcus sp. PS-13 R2A. NCBI lineage: Bacteria > Pseudomonadati > Pseudomonadota > Betaproteobacteria > Rhodocyclales > Zoogloeaceae > Parazoarcus > Parazoarcus sp. PS-13 R2A. Next base: position 74,182 of record NZ_JBYEXN010000023.1, on the reverse strand, counting down.
AAGCTGTGAACCGGCTTGCCGGTCTTGGCGATGCCGTCGGCAACGAGCTTGGTCCAGGCCGGCTCGATGCCGATCACGACCACTGCAGCCACGTTGGGGTTGGAACCGGTACCGATCAGGGTGCGGAAGTGCAGCTCAAGGTCGGCACCGAACTGCAGACGACCGTAAGGATGCGGCAGGGCCATTGCGCCCTTGATGTTGTTCGCAACGGCTTCGGCTGCTGCGTTGGAAATGTCGTCCACCGGCAGGACGATGACGTGGTTGCGAACCCCGACGCGGCCGTTCTCGCGGCGATATCCGAGAAAAGTCGTTTCATTGCTGATCATTTGGCGATGCCTCTCTATGAATGGAATGGGTGTGGCGCGACCTGAGCCTGGGCTTACCAGCGCTTGGTCTTGACGTTCTGGACGTGCAAGTGCTCGCCCGCCGCGATGGGGGCAACGACCTTGCCGATATCGACGCCGTACTTGATCACCGTGGCACCGACTTCCAGCTGCTGCAGCGCGATCTTGTGACCGATCGGAATGTCGCTGCGCGTCTTGATTTCCGTCATGCGGTCCTGCTCCATGATCCAGCCCGACAGCGTTGCGCCGCTCTTGACGCCCTCGACCACGATCGTGCCGACCGAGTCACCCTCTTCATGTACGACAAAATGAATCATCTCTCTTCTCCTTTGGCGATCAGTCCATGCGGACAGCAACTGCATCGTAGTACCGCAATTCATCCGTGTCAACTGAGTGATATATATGAGTTGAATGTTTTGGTTAACTTTTTTGAGTGCAGATGAAATGCGGGGGTCGCAACTGGCATGGCGTGAGTGCGCAGGCGCACACTCATACGGATGAGATGCATCGCTCAAGCCTTGATCTCGCGCGGGATTTGGTATGATTGATGCCCCTAGTGCCATCGCGCCTACTTGATCGAGGCCGCTTCCACCATGAACCAGATTTCACTGTCAGGCCTTCCCCTGGGCGCTCCGCTCTACCAGGAAGTGAAGCGAAAGATCATGGAATCGCTGCGTAGTGGCGAGTGGAAGCCGGGCGAGATCATCCCGTCGGAGAAGCGTCTGGGCGAGCGTTTCGGAGTCAGCATCGGCACCGTGCGCAAGGCGGTCGACGAACTGGTTGCGGAGAACATTCTCATCCGGCACCAGGGGCGCGGCACCTTCGTCACCTCCCACACGCACGATCGCTACGTGTTCGCGTTTTTCCACATCATTGGACAGGACGGGCACAAGGAATACCCGAAGGTAGAGCTGGAAGCCTTCGCCAGCATCAAGGCCGACGCCGACATGGCCCAGCGCCTTGGCATACGCACCGGGTCGAAGCTTTTCCGCCTGACCAACCGCCTGAGCATCGCCGGCAAGCCCCTGATCGTGGACGACATCCACGTCCCCGAGCGCAGCTTTCCGCATCTCACCGCAGAGACCGTACGCAACCGGCCGGGTACGCTCTATCAGCTCTACCAGGACAACTTCGCCGTCGCCGTGCTGCGCACCGAGGAGCGCCTGCGTGCCTGCCTCGCCGACGAGCGCCTGGCCTCACTGCTCGAGGTCGAAGTGGGCGCACCCTTGCTGCATATCGTCAGGCTTGCACTGTCGTTCAACGATCTCGCGGTGGAGTTGCGGCACAGCTATGTGAACACCGCGCATCACGAGTATTTCGCCGAAGAGCACCAGTAAACGTCAGTCCCGGCCGCGCCCTCGATCGGCTTCATGCAGGGTGCGGGAGTACTCGTAGTGTTCGGTCTTGACGAAGGAGTGGCGCAATTCGATTGGCGTACCGTCGACCGCAAACGCCCGCCGCACGATGTGCAGCAGCGGATAACCCGGATCGACCTCCAGGTCCGCAGCCTGCTGCGCGTTGGCCACCGTCGCGCGCAAGCGCTCTTCGATACGGGTCACCGACTGCCGGAACTGTTCTTCGTATAGCTGGTAAAGCGTCCCGCTGCGATCTGCCACCCGCTCGCGACTGATCCCGGCAAAGCGCGCCGCCGGCAGCAGAATCTCGTCGACCAGGGTCGGCACACCCTTCAGGGTCAGCAGGTTGCGAACCCGCACCACCTTGGCCCCCGGACTGATGCCGAGGCTGCGCGCGACAAAGGCGTCGGCACGCAGACTGTCGAAGTCGATCAGGATCACGACCGGATAGATCCGCTGGCCGTCATGCCCGCAGACGTTGAAGAAGCTGAACAGATAGCGGTTGCGATCATGCGCGGTCACGAAGGTGCCGCGTCCCTGATGGCGCACCAGCACGTCCTCATCGACCAGTTCATCCAGCGCGCGCCGTATGGTTCCCATACTGACGCCAAAGCCATCCGACAGCTTGCGCTCCGACGGAATCGCCTGCGCCGGACGCCAGGTGCCGAGTCCGATCAGTTCGATCAGCCCGCGCTTCACCCACTTGTAGAGTGGTTCGTCGAACTTCCGCAATTCCCTGATGTGCAGTTCCATCATGTCCTCCCCCGCCTCGACGCAACATCGACTCCGATGCACGGAATCATCTTTCCCAACACTCTACATCACCTAACTCATCTAGTTGACCTATATCTTACAATTCCGCTAGCATTGGTCCCGAAATGTCATTACGCCCGATCCGCTGACCGGTCGGCCTCAAGCGCACGTCACATGGAAGGATCATGAGCACAGCCACGATGTCCAGCATTGCCGCCAACCTGCGCAGCACCACCGCGCGTATGCCGGGCCTGATGACGGCCCTCGTCATCGCGCTCGCCTCCACCTTCATCGCGGAGCACTACGGCGGCCCGCAGTTTCTCTATGCCTTGCTGGTTGGCATGGCTTTCCACTACCTGGCTGCGGAACCCAAAACGCGCATCGGCATCGATTTCGCCGCGCGCGGGGTGCTGCGCTTCGGGGTGGCCTTGCTCGGTGCGCGCATCACCGTCGGCCAGATCGCCGACCTTGGCGCCGGTCCGATCGCACTCGTGGTGGCAGGCGTGGGCGCCACACTGCTGTTCGGTTCGCTGCTTGCGCGCCGCCTCGGACGCACCGGGCCGGAAGGTCTGCTCGGCGGCGGTGCGGTGGCGATCTGTGGCGCGTCGGCCGCGCTTGCCATCGCTGCGGCCCTGCCCAAGAACGATCAGAACCAGCGCATGACGCTGCTGACCGTGGTCACGGTCACCGCCCTGTCGACGGTGGCGATGATCGCCTACCCGCTGATCGCGAAGCTGCTCGAACTCAGCCCGGAGATGACCGCCGTGTTCTTTGGCGGTACGATTCACGATGTCGCACAGGTCGTGGGCGCGGGTTTTCTGATCTCGCCTCAGGTGGCCGAAACCGCCACCCTGGTGAAGCTGTTCCGGGTCGCATTGCTGGTGCCGGTCGTACTCATGATCTCGCTCAGCTTCCGTCGCCAGAACAAGGACAATGATGAACCGGTCACGCTGCTCCCACGCTTTCTCGTCGGCTTCATCATCCTCGTGCTGATCAACAGTGCCGGCCTGCTCACCACCGAAGTCAGCGACTCCCTGTCGAGCCTGTCGCGCTGGTGCCTGGTCGTGGCGATCTCCGCCCTCGGCGTCAAGACCTCCTTTGCCGAGCTGCGCACCGTCGGCTGGCAGCCGATCGCCCTGATCGTGGCCAATACGCTCTTCCTTGCGCTGTGGGTGCTGGGCGGCATCTACCTGCTCGAGCACGTCATCAAATGAGCGCGCCATCCGCATTCGACGGTGAGCGCCTGCTCGCAGTGGCGCGCGACGCAGCGGGCGCCGCGAGCAGGATCGCGCATCAGGGCTGGCTGCAGCGCGACAGCATCGAAGTGGCCGACAAGGGCGCGGGCGATGTCGTCACCTCGATAGACCTGGCGGCCGAAACCGCAGCAATCGGCATCATCCGCAGCGCCTGCCCGGATCACGCCATTCTCTCGGAGGAAGCCGGCGGCGATGACGTCGAGTCGGATTACCTGTGGGTGATCGATCCGATCGACGGCTCGGTGAACTTCGCGCACGGACTGGCGGACTTCGCGGTGTCGGTGGCCTGCCTGCATCGCGGGCAGGCACTGGTCGGCGTCATCGTCGATCCGGTGCGTGGCGACTCCTACTCGGCCGTCCGTGGCGGTGGCGCCTGGCGCAATGGCAGCCGGATACACGTTTCATCATGCCGCGAGCTGAAACACGCCCTGCTCGGCACCGTATTCCCCAAGCCGGGCGCAGCGGCCATGGCGGGCTATCTGCCGGCCCTGGGCGCCGCACTGAACACCGCGCAAGGCGTCAGGCGCTCGGGTTCGATGGTGCTCGATCTCGCACGCGTGGCCAGCGGCCAGCTCGACGGCTTCTGGCAGGTCGGCATGAAAGCCTGGGATCTTGCTGCAGGCAGCCTGATGATCGAGGAGGCAGGCGGCCGCCTCGACTTGCGCGGCGCGCAGAACACAGGCCCCGCCGGGTCGGTACTCGACACCCGATCCTGCATCGTCGCAGCCCCCGATCTACTGGAAGCACTCGCCCGCCTGCTCGACGGCTTCGACGGGGAAAGCAGCCGCACCTGAACCGCCTGCAGACGCCCGTCTTCCGTCGCCTGCCGTGACGACCGACTCAGCCGCCCTCCGCCAGCACTGGCGGGGGTGCGGTCGTGCCGCGCACCACCAGCTCGGCATCCAGCTCGGTGTGAGCCGGCGGGTCCTGCCCGGCAAGGCGATCAAGCAGATAATCCGCCGCACGCCGCCCGATATCGGCCGCCGGCACCCGGATCGTTGTCAGCGCAGGCACGAGGTTGGCCGAGATCGGCAGATCATCGAAGCCGACAATGGAAAGCCTTGCGGGCACGGCGATACCCTGCGCCTGGGTCTCGAACAGCGCACCCATGGCCTGCACGTCATTACCGCAAATGACCGCGGTCGGCGGCTCCGGCAAACGCAGCAGGGTGCGCAGCGCCTCCCGTCCCTCACGCACATCGTAGGCCCGCTCCAGGAACTGACCGGGCGCAATCTCCAGCCCGCGCTTTGCCAGCGCTGCGCGCACGCCCTCTGCACGCGCACGCGCTCGGTCATTGTGGGCCGTGAAACCCGCCACCATCGCGATGCGCCGATGCCCCAGGTCCATCAGATAGTCGGCCAGTCGCTGCCCTGCGCTGCGGTTGTCGAAACCGATGGTCGGATGCGGCTGGTCGGGCGAATGCACCCAGGTATTCACGTACGGCAGGCCCTTGGAGGCGAGCAGTTTGTACAGCTTGGGATCGTGACCTTCGCCCACGAAGACGAGACCATCCACCCCCCTCACGACCAGCGCATGGACCTCGCGCGCCTCTTCGTCGCTGTCGTATTCGGACGACGCCACCAGCAGCGTGAAACCGCGCTGCGCCAGCCGGCGCTGCAACGCGTTGATGCCACTGGCGAAGATGGCGTTGTCGAGCGTGGGGACGATTGCACCAATGGTTCGCAGGCGCCCGGAGGCCAGCGCCCGCGCCGCGCCGTCAGGCACGTAACCCAGCTGCTCCACCGCCGCCATCACGCGCTGGCGCATCTCGGGACGCACCTTGTCGGGCTCGTTCAGCACCCGCGACACAGATGCGGTCGATACCCCGGCCGCAAGCGCCACATCCGCCAGTACCGGCCGGTCATTGCGAATCGTTTCCCGCCTGCGACCCTCGACCATGCACGTTTCCTGTATGTCAGAACAGACACGAATGGTAGCGCTTTCAGCCCCCGCTGCAACACTTCGACGATCAATAGTCATTCAGATGATACGAATGAATAGACATGGAAATTTCTATTTGACAAAGCTGCCGATCTGCATTTAACTACACAAAAATGTAAGCGCTTACAGGCGCCATAACGAAGGAGACAACGCAGTGCAGAACCCGTCCACACATGGGGGGAAACCCCCGCACACCCGTCTGCTGTTCCGCCTTTCGGCCGCGACCTTCGTCGCATTCTGGGCCGCCATCGTCAGCGGAAAGCTGCACATGAGTTTCGGTTTCGACCAGCTCCCGCTGATCCCCGAAATCCTGCTCGCAATCCTGCTCGCACTGGGCCTTGCCATTGGCCTCGGCGCCTGCCTGCTCGAAGAACAACGGAGGGCAAACAATGCCCCCGCGCTGGACACCACCACCGAAGGAGACACGAAATGAACACAAAAATCCAGAGCAACGCACCGGAACAGATGGAACGCCGCCGATTTTTCCAGATGAGCGGACGCTTCGGCTTCACCGCAGCCGTCGCCGGTGTCAGTGCCGGCGCCCTGTTCTCGGACGACGCCATGGCACAGGTTGCGAACGAGGAGCGCGAGCGCGAAAGCAAGTCCAAGATCCAGGTCATCATGGCAACCGAGTACATCCTCGGTGCCAGCCGCAGCTACCCGATGATGCAGCTCGACCTCAAGGAAAACATCCAGAACTTCACCGAGGGCAAGGTCTACGTCAAGCTCTCGCCGGGCGGCCAGCTCGGCGTCGGTAGCGCACTTGCGAGCAAGGTACAGAACGGCACCGTGCCGATCGGGATGTACTCGATCGCGAACTTCGCGCCCTTCGCGCCCGCGGCCGATCTGATCAACATCCCCTACTGGTGCGGCAACAACCAGCAGGCGGTGAACCTGCTGACGTCCCCCGCATGGCGCAATCTCGTGCATCCCGCGGTTGAAGCACGCGGCTTCAAGCCGCTGATGTATGTCTGCATCGACCCCCGCACCGTTGCCATCCGCAAAGGCTTGCGCGACCGCCCGGTGTCCGTGCCCGACGATATCGCCGGCATCAAGTTTCGCGTGCCGTCGTCAAATGTGCTGCAAACCTTTTACCGCCTGGCCGGCGCCAATCCGACGCCGATCGCCTGGGGTGAGGCCAGCTCCGCGATCAAGCAAGGCGTAGCCGACGCGCTCGACTCCAGCCTGCAGGCACTGCTGACCTATGGGTTCGCCGACACCCTGCACTCGATCTCGACCATCCGTTCGGTGCCCGACATCCAGATCTATACGTGCAACCTCAAGTGGTTCAATGAACTGCCGAAGGACATCCAGGCCAACATCACCGAAGCCGCCGATGTCACCTTCCGCCAGAACCTCGCCCGTGTGCCTGCATCCCGTGCCTATGCGATGGACCAGCTGCGCAAGGCCGGCGTCAAGATCCACATCCCGAGCGCGGACGACATCAAGCAATGGGCAGCGCGTTGCGGTCACCAGCTGCCGGCCTGGGATGCGATGAAGGCCGAGTTCGCAGGTTCGCTCGCCAACTTTGACAAACTGCTCGAGGCCGCAAACACGCAGGGCAGTTACTACGTACAGGACATCTCGTGAGCAGCGCGGTCATGATGACTGCCACGGGGGGCGCCAACAGCGTGCAAGCAGCCCCGCGGGGCTGGCTTGCACGGATCGACCGCAACGGCGAACGGTGGTTGCTGCTGTTTTTCTACGCAACCATCATTTCCGTCATCTCGGTCGACGTGGTGCGCCGTTTCGGCCTGTCCTACTCGTCCGTGTGGGGTGAAGAAGTGGCGCGCTACGCCTTCATCTACCTGACGTGGATCGCGGCGGCATTTGCCGTGCGCGACCGCGCCCACATCCGCATCGACGCCCTGGTACAGGCACTGCCGGCCCGCGGGCGGGCGATCTCGTGGTTGCTGAGCGATTTCTTCACCCTCGTGTTCGCGGTGTTCGCGCTCTACCTGTCGATCGAACCCGTCCTTACCTCGATCAGGTTTGAGTCGGTCACTCCGGGCTTGCGAGTCAGTCAGGCGTGGTTCCTGTTTGCCGTCCCCTTCGGCTTCTCCTGCATCGTGCTGCGGGTGTTGCAATCGATGCGTCGCGATATCAAGGACCTGAAGGCCGGACGACCGCCCTTCGAGGGCCACAAACTGTTCGACTGAGGAGAAGCGCAATGGACTTCATGCTCACGCAGGGGACGGCGATGACGCTTGGCGTCGAGTTCTACGCCGCACTTGCCCTGCTCGGCTTCCTCGTCCTGATCGGTACGCCAATCTGGGTATCGCTGGGTCTGGGAACGCTGGCAATGGTGTACGCAACAGGCGTCATCCCCGTCAATATGGTTGGCGAAGGTCTGTTCGAGGGGATCGACCACTTCGCGCTGATCGCCGTGCCGCTGTTCATCCTCACCGGTGATGCGCTGGTGCGCTCGGGGCTGTCGGACAAGCTCCTTGACCTCGCGGAGGCCACCGTCGGCGGCGTCCGCACGGGTCTCGGCTGTTCGACCACCCTGGGCTGCGGTTTCTTTGCCTGCATCTCGGGTTCGGATGCTGCCGGCGCTGCAGCGGTCGGTCGGATGACCATCAACCGTCTGGTCGAGCGTGGCTACCCGCTGCCTGCGGCCGCCGCGCTGGTGGCCTCGGGCGCCTGTACCGGCATCCTGATTCCGCCCTCGATCGCCTACATCATCATCGGCCTCGTGCTCGGCATCTCGGTCTCCACGCTGTTTCTGGCCGCACTGATCCCCGGGATCATGATCATGTTCTCGGTGATGGTGACCAACGTCATCCTCAACCGTGTGCATGGCTTCGAGCAGGGACGCACCTCCTTCTCGTTCCGGCGCTGGTTGCAGGCAGTCTGGGCGGCACGCTGGGCGCTGGGGGTGCCGGGCGTGATTCTGGGCGGCATCTATTCCGGCGTATTCACCCCGACGGAATCCGCGGCTGCAGCGGTCACGATCACGGTGCTGATCGGCTTCCATCAGAAGCGCCTGAGTTTTGCCGACATCCCCAAAATGCTGGAAAGCTCGGCCAAGGTGTGCGGCATCATCGTGCCCATCATTGCCGTGTCCCTGCCCCTGGCGCAGATCATGGCGGTGCTCGACATTCCACAGTCCTTCGTGCAGACCATCAGCGGGATCTCCAGCGACCCGACCATGATCATCCTGATGATGATCGGACTGCTGCTGATCACCGGCCTGTTCATGGAAACCACACCCAGCATCCTGATCATGTCGCCCCTGCTGCTGCCGCTGGCGCAGTCGCTCGGGATGAGCGAGATCCACTTCTCGATCATCATGGTCACCACCCTGGGCATCGGCTTCATCACCCCACCGTTCGGACTCAACCTGTTCGTGCTGTCGGGACTCACCGGCTGCTCGGTGATGGCGATGTCGCGCTATGCCATCCCCTACGTGCTCGGCATGCTGGTGGTGGTGTTGCTGGTGGCCTTCATTCCGCAGCTTTCGATGTGGGGCATTCCGGGTTAAAGCCTGTGCCCGTTCAGGCGCCGGATGGAAGCCCGCCATCCGGTGAAAACGGGCTTGACGGAATATTTTTTCAGGTTTAATGTAAGCGCTTACATTCGTATAATCAGAGGAGACAAATCATGACCATCACCTATATCAAAAAAGCCAGCAAGACCTCCGCCACCGGCGAAGAGCAGACCCGCGACACCGTCACCACGATGCTGCGCGACATGGAAACCCGCCGCGAAGAAGCCGCACTCGAATACTGCAAGAAGCTCGACAACTGGGACGGCGACATCATCGTCAGCCGCGCCCAGATCGAAGCCGCCAAGGACAAGGTGTCCGAGCAGCTCAAGCTCGACATCCAGTTTGCCTACGCACGCGTCAGCAGCTTTGCCCGCGCCCAGCGCGACTCGATCGGCGAGTTCGAAGTCGAGCTCAGCCCCGGCCTCTTCGCCGGCCAGAAACTGATCCCGATGGAAACCGCAGGCTGCTACGTGCCCGGCGGCCGCTACGCCCACATCGCTTCCGCCATCATGAGCGTGGCCACCGCCAAGGTTGCCGGCGTGAAGAACGTCATCGCCTGCTCCGTGCCGCGTGACAAGGACGGCATCCACCCGGCCATTCTCTATGCGATGGACCTGGCCGGCGCCGACACCATCCTGCAGATGGGCGGCGTACAGGGCATCGCCTCGATGGCCTACGGCCTCTTCACCGGCAAGCCCGCCGACATCCTGGTCGGCCCCGGCAACAAGTTCGTTGCCGAAGCCAAGCGCCAGCTCTTCGGTCGCTGCGGTATCGACATGTTCGCCGGCCCCACCGAGATCGGCATCATCGCAGACGAAACCGCCGATCCGGACATCCTCGCCGCCGACCTCGTTGGTCAGGCCGAGCACGGCCCCGACTCCCCGGCCTGGCTGTTCACCACCTCGCGCGCCATCGCCGACCAGGTGATCGCGCTGGTGCCGGGCCATATCGAGCGCCTGCCCGAAGTTCAGCGCAATGCGGCCACGATCGCCTGGCGCGATTACGGCGAAGTCATCCTGTGCGACACCCGTGAGGAAGTCGTCGAAGTCTCCGACCGTTACGCTTCCGAGCACCTCGAAGTGCAGGCCAAGGATCTCGACTGGTGGCAGGACACGCTTGGCAGCTACGGCTCGCTGTTCGTCGGCGAAGAAGCCACGGTGGCATTTGGCGACAAGTGTTCGGGCACCAACCACATCCTGCCGACCAAGGGTGCTGCGCGTTACACCGGCGGCCTGAGCGCACAGAAGTTCCTCAAGATCGTCACCCATCAGCGTCAGACCCAGGAAGCCACCCGCAGCGTCGCCGCGGCAACCGCACGCCTGTCGCGTTGCGAAGGCATGGAAGGCCATGCGCGCACCGGTGACGTCCGCCTCGCCAAGTACTATCCGGGCGAGAAGTTCCTGCTCGACATCGGGATGCAGTGACATGAGCGCCCGTTTCGATCTGAGCGGGCGCGTTGCCGCCGTCACCGGCGGCAGCTCCGGCCTCGGCCGCGCCATGGCGCGGGCGCTGGCCGGCGCGGGTGCCGACCTGGTGCTGATCGCGCGCCGCCGCGATGAACTCGAGCAGGCGGTCGGTGAGATCCGCAGCGCCGGCGGGCGTGCCGCCTTCGTCGTTGCCGACCTCGCCGACCCCGCCGCGCTTGGCAGCATCGCTGCACAGGCTGCCGAAGCCTTTGGGGCGCCGGACATCCTCATCAATGCCGCCGGCGTCAATCTGCGCCAGCCCATCGAGGAAGTCGGCCCTGAAGCCTGGAACCTGCACCTCGCGCTCCACCTTACCGCGCCCTTCTTCCTCGCCAAGGCCATGGCACCCGCCATGATCGCCAAAGGCCGGGGCCGCATCATCAACCTCGCATCGCTGCAATCGCAGCGCGCCTTTCCCAACAGCGCACCTTACGGTGCGGGCAAGGGCGGCATTGTGCAGCTGACGCGAGCGATGGCCGAGGCCTGGTCGCGCCACGGCATCACGGTCAATGCGATCGCGCCCGGCTTCTTCCCCACCGAGCTCACCGCAGCGGTCTTCAACGACCCCGCACGCGCAGAGGCCAATGCCCGCCAGACCATGATCGGGCGCAACGGCGAACTCGAAGACATCGCCGGCCCCACGATCTTCTTCGCATCGGATGCATCCGCCTACGTCACCGGCCAGACCCTGTTCGTCGACGGCGGTTTCTCCGCAAAATGAACAACAAGGAAGAGACAATGAACAGCATGCGCGCGCTGGTATATACCGGCACCCGTGAAGTCGAGTACCGCGACGCGGACTTCCCCTCTCCCGGTCCGGGCGAAGCGCTGGTGAAGATCGATGCGGTCGGCATCTGTGGCTCAGACATGCACGCCTACCACGGGCATGATGCCCGTCGCGTGCCGCCGATGATCCTCGGCCACGAAGCCACCGGCATCGTCGAGCACGGCCGCCTGCGCGGAAAGCGGGTGACGATGAACCCGATCGCCTTCTGCGGCTATTGCGAATACTGCCTAAGCGGGCGCCAGAACCTGTGCGCCAACCGCACCATGATCGGCATGTCCCGCCCCGGTGCCTTCGCCCAGTACCTGACCATTCCCGAGCAGTCGCTGATCGAACTGCCCGACGACATGGACCCGGTGGCCGCCGCCCTCACCGAACCGACCGCAACCGCCCTGCACGCGGTCCACAGGGCGATGCGCGTGTCCGAACGCCCCCTCGCAGAAGCCAGGGCGATGGTGATCGGCGCAGGCTCGATCGGCCTGCTGATCGCGCTGCTGCTCAAGCACTACGGCTGCCGCGACATCCTGATCGGCGATACCAACGCCCTGCGCCGCCAGACCGCGACCGAGGCCGACTGTGGCAAAGTCTTCGACCCGTCGGCAAGCACGCCGGACGAAAATCACTACGACCTGGTGTTCGACGCCGTAGGCGCCGTGGCCACGCGCAAGACCGCAATCGACAGCATCCGCCCGGGCGGCGTCATCGTCCATGTCGGCCTGCTGCAGGGCGACGGCGACTTCAACGTGCGCAAGCTGACCCTGGCGGAGATCACCTTCATCGGCGTCTACACCTACTCGCAGACCGACCTGAAAGCCGCCGCACAGGCGCTCTACACCGGCGCGCTCGGCCCGCTGAACTGGGTGTCCACACAGCCCCTGTCCGAGGGCTCGGCCGCGTTTCAGTCCCTGCACGACGGCAGCACCCCGTCAGCCAAGATCGTGCTGATCCCGTAAGCGGCTCGACACTCGCGCGTCGTACGACACTCGCCCGATCCTGCCGCGCCATCAATGCGGCAGGATCGGGCGAACCCTTTTGCGGCTCACATGCGAAAAGGGCCTGTGTCCGGATCGACTCCGGTCACAGGCCCTTGAATACGTCAGACGTGCCGCTTAGACCGGCATGTTCATGATGTCCTGATAGGCGGTAACGAGACGGTTGCGCACCTGCACCATCTGCTGGAAGGAGAGGTTGGCCTTCTGCAGGTTCACCATCACGTCCTGCAGGTTCACGTTGGGATCGCCGGCGCTGAAATCCTGCGCCATCGAGCGGGCTTCCTGCTGCGCAGCGCTGACGTCCTTGAGTGCATTGTTGAGGACGTCGGAAAAATTGACGCCGCCCGCAGCCTCGCCGCCCTGAACAGGCTTGTTCTGGGCAGTCTGCGACACCGAGCGCAGCTCGGACAACATTTGATCAATTCCGCGGGTTTCCATGATTACTCCCCCGGGTTCGGGTTACCTTGGTTCTGAGCATAGCAGAGCAATCCTCATGCCACCACCCGCACGGTTTCGTACCGGTCCCGGGTCAGCGCCGCGCGGTGCAGGCCACCGGCAAACCGCATCCACTCACACGTCGTGGCCTTCATCCCTGTACTGCTGCAGCTTGTAGCGCAAGGTGCGCTCCGAGATGCCGAGTTTTTCCACTGTCTTCTTGCGCGAACCACCCATTTCACGCAGCGTTCCGAGAATGTGCTCGCGCTCCAGGTCCTTCATGTTTGCCGGCCTCGCGGCAGCCTCGGACGGTGCCGGGGCGGCAGAAGCGGCAAAACTTGCCGCCTGATTGCCGCTTATTGCCGGTGACGATACATATCCGGCACCGAATCCCGAAGCAGCCGGGGCGGCAGGCGGGGCCGAAACAGCCGGTGACGTCGCCGGCGCAGGCGGCGCCGCCGCCTCGCCCGTCCAGTGCGGCAGGCACAGGCGGATGGTCTCCGCACTCACGGTGTCGCCAGCGGTCAGAATCAGCGCCCGGTGCGCCGTGTTCTCGAGCTCGCGCACGTTACCCGGCCAGCCATAGCTCAGCAGCAGGCTTTCGGCTTCAGGCGAAAACCGTGCCTGGCGCCCGGCGCGCTGGGCATGACGCTGCAGGAAGTGACGCGCCAGCGGCACGATGTCGCCCGGCCGTTCGCGCAGCGACGGAATCCCGAGCGGGAACACGTTCAGGCGGTAGTACAAGTCCTCGCGGAAGCGCCCGGCGGCGATCTCCTTGAGCATGTCGCGGTTGCTGGTCGCGAGCACGCGGATATCGAGCGGAATCGGCTTCTTGCCGCCCACCCGCTCCACTTCGCGCTCCTGCAGTACGCGCAGCATCTTGGCCTGCAGGCCCAGCGGCATTTCCGAAATTTCGTCGAGCAGGATGGTGCCGCCCTGCGCCTGCTCGAACTTGCCCGGCTGGGCGCTCTGCGCCCCGGTGAATGCGCCCTTCTCGTAGCCGAACAGCGTGGCTTCGAGCAGGTTCTCGGGGATCGCGGCGCAGTTGATGGCGACGAAGGCCGCGCGTGCGCGTGGCGAGTGGTGGTGGATATGGCGCGCAAAGACTTCCTTGCCGGTGCCGGACTCGCCGGTAAGCAGCACCGTGGCGTCGGTTTCGGCCACGCGCGCGGCCAGCCCCAGCAAGTTGCGGGTGTGCGGGTCCTCGGCCACGGTGTCGTCGGCCTCGGGCTGCACCGCGGCATAGCGGCGCACGTTCTCGAGCAGCACCTCGGGCTCGAAGGGTTTCATCAGAAAATCGCAGGCGCCGCCGCGCATGGCTGCCACCGCCTTGTCCACGTCGCCATAGGCCGTCATCAGCAGCACCGGCAGCTGCGGCAGGCGGCTGCGGATCTCGCCCAGCAGCTGCAGGCCGTCCATGGGCTGCATGCGCAGGTCTGACACCACCAGGTTGAAGGACTGGCGCTCGAGTTCGGCGAGCGCGGACGGGCCGCCGTCGACGCCGGTCACGCCATGGCCCGCCATTTCAAGCGTGAAACACACTGCATCGCGCAGTGCGTCGTCGTCCTCGACCACGAGGATGTTCAGATGTTCGATCATGATGCGCGCGCTCCGCCCGCAGTCGCGCCATTCGTGGCGCCCAGGGGCAAGGTCAGGGTAAAGGTCGTGCCGGTGCCGGGCGTGGAGCTCAGCGCGATGTCGCCGCCATGCCCGCGTGCCACGCCGCGGGCAATCGCCAGGCCAAGGCCGGTGCCCTCGGCACGGGTGGTAAAGAAGGGGTCGAACAGGCGGGTCTGCACTTCAGGCGGGATGCCGCGGCCGGTGTCGCTGACCACGAAACGCACCTCCCTGCCCTGCGTTCCGTCGTCGACGAACACCTGGCAACTCACCTTGCCGCCCGGCTCGGTTGCCTGGATTGCGTTCTCCAGCAGATTCGTCAGCGCGCCGCCCACGGCCTTGCGGTCGCCATGCACGGTCAGCGCACCGCATTCACAGGCGCTGGAGAACTCGACCTGACGCGCCCGCGCCAAAGGTTCCAGGGTGTGCGCGAGCTCGGCCGCGAGATCGCAGACGCCGAAGTCCTGCCGCCCGAGGCTGTCACCGCGCGCAAACAGCAGCATGTCGCGGATCAGGCGCTCCAGGTAACGCATGCGCTCGATGGCGCGCTCCGCCACCTTGGCCCGCTCCACCGGCCCGAGCTCGGGCTGGCGCAGGTTGCCGGTGTACAGCAGCGCGGCAGCAAGCGGCGTGCGCAACTGGTGGGCAAGCCCGGCCACCATCTCGCCCATCGCCGCCAGGCGTTCGTTACGCTCGGCGGCGAGGCGCATGCGGTGGGTTTCGGTGACGTCGTGCAGCAGCAGGATGCGCTCCTCGCCGGACTCGAGCGCGGTTTCCGACATGGCGAGGCGCCGCGCGCCCTCGGGACGTTCGATGGTGAGCTCGCCCGGCGTCTCGGTGGTCTGCAATACGCCTGCGACCTCATCCCAGACCTTGCCGACGAGATTGGTTCCGAACTGAACTTCCGCAGCACGGTTGACCTGAACCACTTCGCCCGCACGGTTCACCACCACCACCCCCGCCGGCAACGCGCCCATCAGCACCGTCAGGCGCTCGGTCAGCTGCACCACCTGCCCCTGCAGGGCGTTGTAGGCGGTCGACAGTTCTTCCGACGCGCGACTGAAGAGCGCAAAGGCCTCGGCCAGCTGGGCAGCATCCAGCGGCGGGGCGGCTTCCCCTGGCGGTTGGGCGTTATCGGCGGTCGTCGGCATCATCGGCGAATGCTCCATTTTCACGACTGGCACTCTAAGTGCTGACAAGCGTATGGTAACCGGCAAACAGGCGGCAAAAAATGCCGCTTATTCATCGAAGAGGCTTGCCCGCGCGGGCAGACAATGCTGCCATCCATAAAGGGCAGCACCGGGAATTCCAAAATGGCTACAGCAGATACGATTGCCGCGACGCCTGCCAGCGCCATGAACGCGCGCTTGCAGCAGATCCTGCAGAACATCAACGCCCTGTCGCAGCAACAGAAGCTGGCGGCAGCCGTGGCGCTCGGCCTCGCCATCGCGCTGGTCGTCGGCGTGCTGATGTGGAACCGCGGTCCGGACTACGGCGTCCTGTTCTCCAACCTGGAAGAGCGCGACGGCGGCCAGATCATCGCCGCCCTGCAGCAGCAGAACGTGCCTTATCGGATGTCGAGCGATGGCCGCTCCATCCTGGTTTCGCAAGATCAGGTGCACGACGTGCGTCTGCGCCTTGCCGCCGAAGGCCTGCCCAAGGGCGGCATGGTGGGCTTCGAGCTGATGGATACGCAAAAGCTCGGCGTGTCGCAGTTCAATGAACAGGTCAATTACCAGCGCGCACTCGAAGGTGAGCTCTCGCGCACAGTGCAGTCGATTGCCTCGGTCATGAGCGCACGGGTGCACCTGGCCATGCCCAAGCAGACCGCCTTCCTGCGCGACGACCAGAAGCCCACGGCTTCGGTGATGGTGAAACTGCGCGCCGGGCGCGTGCTCGATGCCACCCAGATCGCCGGCATCGTGCACCTGGTGTCGTCCAGCGTGCCGCGCATGAGCGAATCCGGCGTGAGCATCGTCAACCAGAACGGCGAGCTGCTCACCATGAAGTCCGACCCCCTGCGCCAGGCCGGACTCGACCCGACGCAACTGGAATATGTGCGCGAAGTCGAAGCCAGCTTCATCCGCCGCATCGAGACCATCGTCGAGCCGCTCGTGGGCAAGGGGAACTTCCGCGCCCAGGTCACCGCCGACGTCGATTTCAACCAGGTCGAGCAGACCGCGGAGACCTACAAGCCCAATCCCTCGCCCGACCAGGCTATCCGCAGCCAGCAGACCACCGAGCAGCTCTCCCGCGACGCCGGTGCGCAGGGCGTGCCCGGCGCGCTCACCAACCAGCCGCCGGCCCCGGCCACCGCACCGATCACCACCCCTGCCGTCGCCGGACAGACCAACGCCACCGGCACCCAGCCGGGCACCAGCAACCGCAGTGCCGTGCTCAACTACGAGCTCGACCGCACGGTGCAGCACGTCAAGCAGTCGCTCGGC
The DNA here is from genome assembly GCF_057621855.1 of Parazoarcus sp. PS-13 R2A. Lineage (NCBI taxonomy): Bacteria > Pseudomonadati > Pseudomonadota > Betaproteobacteria > Rhodocyclales > Zoogloeaceae > Parazoarcus > Parazoarcus sp. PS-13 R2A. Next base: position 57,302 of record NZ_JBYEXN010000023.1, on the reverse strand, counting down.
CAGATCAAGCGCCTGTCGGTCGCGGTGGTGGTGAACCATCGCAACACCACGCTGCCCAACGGTGACCCGCAGGTGGTGCCGCCGACCGACGAGGAGATCGCCCGCATCACCAACCTGGTCCGCGAAGCCATGGGTTACAACGAGGGACGCGGCGACACCCTCAACGTTGCGAGCAGCCCGTTTGCGATCACCGACACCGCCGAGCCCGAGCTGCCACTGTGGAAAGACCCCGAGATGCTTGATCTCGGGAAGGAAGGCCTGAAGTACCTGGTCGTGCTCGCCGCCATCCTCTTTGCCTACTTTGCCGTCGTGCGCCCGCTGATGCGCACCGTCGCGCCGAAGAAGAGCGAGGAGGAGGAAGAAGAGGCAGAAGGCATCGCCGGCGAGGAAGGCGAAGAGGACGCCACGGTCAGCCTTTCCGGCGCGGCCACCGGCGACAGCTACGAAGCCCGCCTTGCTCGTGCGCGCGAAATGGCACGCTCCGATCCGAAGATGGTGGCCAACCTCATCAAGGAATGGATGGGCGTCAATGAGGAGGGTCGCAAGTGACCACACCCGAAGAAGGAACCGAAAAAGCCGCCCTGCTGCTGCTCACCCTGGGCCCCAACGAGGCCTCCGAGGTCCTCAAGCATCTGGGCCCGCGCGAAGTGCAGAAGCTGGGCATGAAGATGGCCACCATGCCGGCGCAGGAGCGCAGCAAGGTCGCCCCCATCCTGGAAGAGCTCGACACCCACTTCGGCAAGGGCTCGCCGATCCACGGCGACGAAGAGCAGATCCGCGAGATGCTGACCAAGGCGCTCGGCGACGAACGCGCGGCCCACATCATCTCGCGCGTGCTGCAGGGCTCGGACACCGCCGGCATCGAGAGCCTGAAGTGGATGGACGCGGGCACGGCCGCCGACCTGATCAAGAACGAGCACCCGCAGATCATCGCCACCATTCTGGTCCACCTCGAGTTCGACCAGGCCGGCGAGATCGTCAAGCATTTCAACGACCGCCTGCGTAACGACGTGATGCTGCGCATCGCCACCCTCGACGGCGTCCAGCCGACCGCGCTCAAGGAGCTCAACGAGGCCCTCAGCCGCATGCTGGCCGGCGCCTCGACGTCGAAGAAAGCGGCAATGGGCGGGGTTCGCCATGCGGCGGAGATCCTCAACTTCGTCGGCTCCGGTGCCGAGACTGCGGTCATCGACAACGTGCGCGACTACGACCCGGACCTGGCGCAGAAGATTCTCGACGAGATGTTCGTGTTCGAGAACCTGCTCGACATCGACGACCGCGGCATCCAGACCGTGCTGCGCGAAGTGCAGTCCGACTCCCTCATCATCGCGCTCAAGGGCGCGGCGCCCGAGTTGCGCGAGAAGATCTTCAAGAACATGTCGAGCCGCGCGGCCGACATGATGCGCGAAGACCTCGAAGCCAAGGGACCGGTGCGCCTGTCCGAGGTCGAGGCCGAGCAGAAGGAGATCCTCAAGATCGTCCGTCGCCTGGCAGAGGAAGGCCAGGTCATGATGGCGAGCAAGGGCGGCGACGATGGCTTCGTTTAACGCGGCGACAGCGAGCACACGGCCATGAGCATTTCGCGCCATCAGGCGGTAGGCGCCTACCGCCGCTGGGAACCGACCGCATTCGATGCGGACGCCAAGGCCGCAGCCGAACCGGCCGCGCGGGAGAAGCCGCAGGCAGAACCGGAACCGGTCGCAGTGCCGGAGCCAGAACCCGCGCTCGACCCCAGTCTGCCCGAAGGCTTCCAGCTCCCCACCGCCGACGACATCGAGCGCATGCATGAGGAAGCGCGCAACTCCGGACACACCGAAGGCTTCACCGAGGGCCGTGCCGCCGGCGAAAAGGACGGCTATGACGCGGGCTACGCCGAAGGCAAGGCGCAGGCCGAAGCCGAAGCCGAACGCCTGGCCGCGCTCGCCGACGAACTCGACACCGCCATGGCGAAAATCGACGAGGAAGTCGCAGACGAACTGCTCGCGCTCGCCATCGAGGTTGCCCGCCAGGTGCTCCAGCACACCCTCGCAAGCCAGCCCGAGAGCGTCATCGAAACCATTCGCACCGCGCTCCAGCAACTGCCCCAGTCCCACGCCCAGATCCGCCTGAATCCGGAAGACCTCGCCCTTGCCCGCGAGCACCTCGGCGAACAGCTCAGCCATGGCGGCCACCGCCTTGTCGAAGATGAGAGCATTGCCCGTGGCGGCTGCCGGGTCGAAGCCTCGGGCGCACAGATCGACGCCACCATGGAAACGCGCTGGCGTCGCGTACTCGAGAGCCTGGGCAAGGACGAGGCCGAATGGACGCCGCCGGAGGCGGAATGAAGCGCCACGGCGAAACCTGGCGCACCTTCCTGCAGGACGGCCAGCAACTGGTCGAGGGCGTCACCCCCTTCCAGAGCGCAGGCCGCCTGACCCGCATCAACGGTCTGGTGATGGAGGCCGCCGGGCTGCGGCTGCCGCTCGGCTCGGGCTGCAAGGTGATGGTGCCCGGCGGCGGCTACGTCGAAGCCGAAGTCGTCGGCTTCAACGGCGACCGCCTGTTCATGATGCCAACCGACGACGTGTTCGGCCTCGCCCCCGGCGCCCAGGTCCTGCCGATGGAAACCAGCCAGCCGCGACTGCTTGCCGGCAAGCCGCTCGGCCCGCGCCGCCGCGCCTCCGACCGTGCCAAGCACCTGCCCGTGGGCGACGCCCTGCTCGGGCGTGTGGTCGATGGCGCGGGACGTCCGCTCGACGCGCTCGGCCCCCTGCACACGGCAGAGACCCGCTCGCTGCAGGGGCGGCCGATCAACCCGCTCAACCGTGCGCCGATTCGCGCCCCGCTCGACGTCGGCATTCGCTGCATCAACAGCCTGCTCACCATCGGCCGCGGCCAGCGTCTGGGCCTGTTCGCCGGCTCCGGCGTCGGCAAGTCGGTGCTGATCGGCATGATGGCGCGCTACACCGAAGCCGAGGTGATCGTGGTCGGCCTCATCGGCGAACGCGGTCGCGAGGTGAAGGAGTTCATCGAGCACAGCCTCGGGGCGGTTGGTCTCGAACGCTCGGTGGTGGTCGCGGCCCCCGCCGACACCAGCCCCCTGATGCGCCTGCAGGGCGCGGCCTACGCCACCACCATCGCAGAGTATTTTCGCGATCAGGGCAAGCAGGTGCTGCTGGTCATGGACTCGCTCACCCGCTACGCCATGGCCCAGCGCGAGATTGCGCTGGCCATCGGCGAGCCTCCGGTCACCCGCGGCTACCCGCCATCCGTCTTCGCCCGCCTGCCGGCGCTGGTCGAACGCGCGGGTAATGGCCCCGACGGCGGCGGCTCGATCACGGCCTTCTACACCGTGCTGGCCGAAGGCGACGACCAGCAGGACCCGATCGCCGACTCGGCACGCGCGATTCTGGACGGTCACATCGTGCTCACGCGCGCACTCGCCGATCAGGGCCACTACCCTGCGATCGACGTCGAACAATCCATTTCGCGCGCCATGCACAGCATCGTTGGCGACGACCACTTCGAGAAAGTGCGTCGTTTCAAGCAGTTGTTCTCGCGCTACCAGCGCTCGCGCGACCTGATTGCCGTCGGCGCCTACCAGGCCGGGGGCGATCCGATGCTCGATCTCGCGGTCAAGGCCTACCCCAGCCTCGAAACCTTCCTGCAGCAGCGCATCGACGAGCGCGAGGACTATATCGGCGCTGTCAATAAGCTCAATCAGCTTTTCTCTGGGAACTGAGCACGCAGCACGCGCTATGATTCAGGCCAGTACTGTCTGCCAATGACCGCAAGGAGAACCTGCATGACCCAACGCCGCCACTTCATGCTTTCGGCCGCTGCACTCGCCGTTGCCGCCACCCTGCCTCTCGGCGCACTTGCAGAGGAGCCCACCAAGATCGGCTTCGTCTACGTCAGTCCGATCGGCGATGCGGGCTGGACCTTCCAGCACGACGAAGGCCGCAAAGAAATGGAAAAGGCCCTGGGCGCCAAGGTGCAAACCAAGTACGTCGAGAACGTCGCTGAAGGCGCCGACGCCGAACGCGTGATCCGCGAGTTTGCCGCCAGTGGCAACAAGGTGGTGTTCGCCACCAGCTTCGGCTACATGAACTACGTCGAGCGCGTGGCCAAGCAGTTCCCCAATGTGGCCTTCATGCACGCTACCGGCTACAAGATGGGCAAGAACTTCGGCAACTACAACGCCCGCTTCTACGAAGGCCGCTACGTGACCGGCGTCATCGCCGGCAAGATGAGCAAGACCAATGTGCTCGGCTACGTCGCCGCCTTCCCCATCCCCGAGGTCCTGCAAGGCATCAACGCCTTCACCCTTGGCGCGAAGAGCGTCAACCCCAAGGCCGAAGTGCGGGTGATCTGGACCAACGCGTGGTATGACCCGGGCAAGGAGCGCGAAGCCGCCATGACCCTGATCAGCCAGGGCGCGGACATGCTGACCCACCACACCGACTCCACCGCCGTCGTGCAGTCTGCCGAAGAGAAAGGCATCTACGCCTTCGGCTACCACTCCGACATGTCGAAGTACGGCGCCAAGGCACACCTCACCGCCACCACGCACCACTGGGGTGAGTTCTACACCCGCACGGCCAAGGCTGTCGCTGACGGCACGTGGAAGCCCGAGAGCATCTGGGGCGGCTACAAGGAAGGCATGGTCAGCCTCGCACCGCTCAACCCGGCCATTCCCGCCGACGTAAAGACCATCGTCACCGGCATCGAAGGCAAGCTCAAGGCCGGCAGCTTCCACCCCTTCACCGGGCCGATCGTCGACCAGGCCGGCAAGGAGCGCCTCGCCAAGGGTGCGGTCATGGACGACGTCGCCCTGGGCAAGATGGACTTCTTCGTCGAAGGCGTGGCTTCGCGCCTGCCGAACGCAAAGTAAGTCTTCCCTCCGCTTACAGGTGCCTGCTGCGCCTGTAAGCGGTCGGTGCGGGCCTGCGCACGTGCGGGCCTGCTGTGCCCCGACTGCGCATCCGCAGGTCCGCGTTCACGCTTTCATTTCCCGCGAAAAATGACCGATACCCGCCGTGTGCACGCCGTTCGCGGCGAGCTGATCCACTTCACCGCAGATCCGGCCGATGCCGGCGACGCCGCGCTCATCCACCTGCCTGACGGCGTCATGCTCATCGTCGACGGGCTCATCAGCGAATGCGGCCCGGCCGAGGCCATGTTGGCAAAGCTGCCCGCCGATGCGCGCATTACCGATTACCGCGGCAAGCTGATCCTGCCCGGCTTCGTCGACACCCACATCCATTACGCCCAGACCGACATCATCGCCAGCTATGGCGAACAACTGCTGGCCTGGCTGGAGAAATACACCTTCCCCACCGAGGCCCGCTTCTCCGATCCGGAGCACGCCGGCGAGGTGGCGGACTTCTTCTGCGACGAGCTGCTCAGGAACGGCACGACCACCGCGCTGGCCTTTGCCACCGTGCATCCCGCGTCCGTCGATGCCCTGTTCGAAGCCGCCCGCCAGCGCAGCATGCGCATGATCGCCGGCAAGGTGCTGATGGACCGCAACTGCCCGGACTATCTCGCCGACACGGCCGAAACCGGCTACGCCGACTCGAAGGCCCTGATCGAGAAATGGCACGGCTGCGACCGCCTGCTGTACGCCGTCACGCCGCGTTTCGCACCAACCTCGACCCGCGAACAGATGGCACTTGCGGGACGCCTCTTTGCCGAGCATCCCGGCGTCTATCTGCAGTCGCATGTCGCCGAAAACCGGGGTGAGGTGGCCTGGGTCGCCGAGCTCTATCCCGAAGCACGAAGCTATCTCGATGTGTACGAACGCTACGGCCAGCTCGGCGAGCGCAGCGTATACGCACACTGCATCTGGCTCGATGAAACCGACCGTGAGCGCATGGCGAGCACCGGCTCGGCGATGAGCTTCTGCCCCACCTCGAACCTGTTCCTGGGTTCCGGCCTGTTCGATCTCGATCGCGCGCACGCCCTCGGCGTGCGCGTCGGCATCGGCACCGACGTCGGCGGCGGCACCAGCTTCTCGATGCTGCAGACGCTCAACGAGGCCTACAAGGTTCTGCAGCTGAACGGACAGCGCCTGTCAGCCGAGCGTGCCTTCTACCTCGCCTCCCTGGGCGGCGCCCGCAGCCTCTATCTCGACGACCGGATCGGCAATTTCGAACCCGGCAAGGAGGCCGACTTCGTCGTCATCGACCCCGCCGCCACACCGCTCTTTGCCCGTCGCATGGCCGCGGCAACGAGCCTGTCCGAACGCCTGTTCGTGCTGATGATGCTCGGTGACGACCGCTGCGTGGCCGCAACCCACGTCCTCGGCGAATGCGCTTTCGAGGCCGGCACGACATAGGCCCTTGACGGGCCGCATCGGCCACCACGATACCGGCCAACCAAAAAAACAGGCGCCATGAGCGCCTGTCTTCACCTAGGCGGCAGCCGCGTTCAGACGCGGTGCTTTTCTTCCACCATCCGGCTGATCAGGCGGATCACGTCGTGGCTGCCCGCCTCGGCGCTCTCCATCGCATCCACGATGGCCTCGCGGGTTTCGTCTGCGTTGACCATGTCAGACTGGATGCCCTTGAGCGCGGCATGCACCGAACTGTGGACGCGTGCATGGGGCTTCTCCAGGTCGGCAAACGCGCGCGTCGCACCGAACAATACCTTCCCCGAGCCGTCGTAATACCACTTGCCGAGGCGGCACTGGCGGTGATCGACCAGAATCGCATCGGCCTCTTCACCCTCGCCCTTCGCCTCCATCGACACGTAGGCATTCTGCATGTAGATGATGTGGTCCATCTTGACCAGCGAGGCAAACGAGAAGTCCTTGGCGCGGTCGAGGTGGTAAATGGTCTTCTCGGCCGATGTTGCCACCGCGGCGAAACGCTCGCGGAAGGTCGACACGTTACCGCTGACCAATGCACTCTGCTCGCCAACCTCGGCGGTCTGCTCGACCATCGCCTCCACCCGGCTGCGAAAGCCCTCGGTAATGTGGCTGATCTCGGTCGTTGCCGCCTTGGTCCGTTCGGCCAGCTTGCGCACCTCGTCGGCCACCACCGCGAAACCGCGTCCCACTTCGCCCGCGCGCGCGGCCTCGATCGCGGCATTGAGCGCCAGCAGGTTGGTCTGGTCGGTAATCTCGGAGATGATGCTCACCGCCCGACGGATCGTCACGCTCGCCTCACCCAGTTCGCCCGCCGCAGCCGTCATGGCCTGCATGCGCTCGTTGATCCCTTCCAGCGCCGCACCGATCCGGCTCACTTCCTCGTGGCTACGGGTTGCGCCCTGCCGGTTCTCCTCGGCAATGCCCATTACGCCGTCCATTTCGGTCGACACCTTGATCAGGTCGGACTGATTGCCCTTCAGGTTGCGCAACAGGTTGACCGTATTGAGTGCATGCAGCTGTGCCCCGAGCCGATGCTGCGCGACGAAGGCGGCATTCTCTTCCATGCCCTGGATCGCCGCGTTGATGTGCTCGAGCGAAGACTTGAACTCGCCGGGCAGGCCATACACCAGTGCCCGGCGGTAGTAATGCCCCTCACCCACCATGCGGAAGCAAGTGGTGATCTCCTTGAAATAGGTCTCGACCAGATCGAGAAACTCGTTGAGCTCCCACGCCACCTGACCCACCTCGCCCAGACCGGATGTATGCGTGATGCGCTGGTGAAGGTCGCCGTCGCGACAGGCCAGAATGACCTTCTGCATGTGGTGCAGGGTCTCCAGCGGACGCCGGAAATGCCGCCACGCATAGAAACTGAACGCGATCGCGATTACCGGAATCAGAACGACCGGGCCACTGAATCCATACATCCAGACCTGCCAACCAGCCATCGCCACAACCAGGCCGACAAACACCATGCAATAGATCAAGAACTGCCGGTCGAGAAAGGGCGCGCGCTTGCTCACGCCTGCCCGCGGATTACCATGTTCCATGTTGCCGTCCCCTCCGCGCTCAGCCTTTGTACAGCCCGAGCACGAACTTGTCATACGTCGTGTTCAGATCCGCGACCGTCTTGTGCAGCAGCGCCATTGACGCATCCGGCGCATCGGCAGCACCCGCCTCGCGCTCGGCACGCAGCATCGCCTCGTACAGCGGTACCACTGCCCTCACGGCATCGGCCGGGGGCGGACGTCGCACCGAGAAATAGCCCATCGTGCGGCCGCTCGCATCAAGGTCGGGCGTCACGTTGGCAAACACCCAGTAATAGGCGCCGTCCGCGGTCATGTTCTTCACCAGTCCGAAGAATTCCTGTCCACTCTTGAGCGTTTCCCACATGAAGCGGTACACCCCCCGCGGCATATCGGGATGGCGCACGATGTTGTGCTGGACGCCGAGCAGATCGCGCTCGGCGAAATTCGATACCCGCATGAAGGTGCGGTTGGCATAGGTAATACGCCCGGTCAGATCGGTCTTGCTCACGATCATTTCACCCGAACCCAGCACCACTTCCTGGCTGTTCGGTTCGATCTTTGTTTTCACTGCGCTCTCCCTGTCTCGAAAGCACCGCCCGACGTCATCAGGACACATGCCTTGAAGAGTTTATCGGCAGATCTGCGCAAAACTTCACAAAAAAAATCGGCAGTGCGAAAAACACCGCCGATTCCATATTCCGGCCTGCTGCGAGTGCGCCTTGCCTGCCCCCGACGCGCCGCCTGAGCGCCTGCGAGCCCCCCGAAGATCACCCGGCCACGCGGCCGTAGGTATCCTCGAAGCGCACGATGTCGTCCTCGCCCAGGTAGCTGCCCGACTGTACCTCGATGATCTCCAGCGGCACCTTGCCGGGATTCGCCAGACGGTGAGTGTGCCCCAGCGGGATGTAGGTGGATTCGTTCTCCCCCAGCAGGAAGGTACGTTCGCCGTTGGTGACCTCAGCCGTGCCCTTCACCACGATCCAGTGCTCGGCGCGGTGATGGTGCATCTGCAGGCTCAGCGTCGCGCCCGGACTCACCACGATGCGCTTGACCTGAAAGCGCTCGCCGAAGTCGATCGAGTCGTACCAGCCCCACGGGCGATACACCTTGCGGTGGCTGCGCGTCAGGCTCTTGCCCTCGGCCTTGAGCCGCTCCACGACCTTCTTCACGTCCTGGGTGCGGCTCTTGTGCGCCACCATTACCGCATCGGCGGTTTCCACCACCACCATGTCGTCGCAGCCCACCGCCGCCACCATGCGGTGCGTCGCGTGCACGAGCGTATTGCGGCTGGATTCGAACATCACTTCGCCACGCCCGCTGTTGCCGTCGCCATCCTTCTCCGACACCGCCCACAGCGCGTCCCATGCGCCCACGTCCGACCACCCGGCCGACAGCGGCACCACCACGCCCTGGCCAAGCCCGGGCGCAGTACCCAGCTTTTCCATCACGGCGTAGTCGATTGAATCCGACGGGCAGGCGACAAATGCGGCCTTGTCCACGCGCAGGAAGTCGGCATCCACCGAACGTCCTGCAAACGCCGCATCGCAGGCTGCACTGATATCGGGGCGGAAATGCGCCATCGCCTTCAGCCACACCGACCCCTTCATCATGAAGATGCCGCTGTTCCAGAAGTACTCGCCGCTCTCCACGTAGCGGGTGGCGGTGTCAGCGTCCGGCTTTTCGACGAACTCGGCCAGCACGCGGGCGGTGTCGGTGTCACCTGCCAGTGGGCCGACGCGGATATAGCCGTAACCGGTTTCGGCGCGATCGGGCACGATGCCAAAGGTCACCAGGCGACCGGCCTCGGCCTGCGCCTCCCCTTCGGCAATGGCTTTCTGGAACGCGGGCACATCGACGATCACATGATCGGCCGGCATCACCAGCAGCACCGGGTCCTTGCCCTCGGCCGTCGCGGCAAGCGCCGCCAGCGACAGCGCCGGCGCCGTGTTGCGGCCCACCGGCTCGAGCACGATCTGCGCCGAGCGAACGCCCACCTGGCGCATCTGTTCGGCGATGATGAAACGGTATTCCTCGTTGCTCACCACCAGCGGCTGTGCATCCACCTCGCCGCCCGCATAGCCATTGAGCCGCACCACGGTTTCCTGCAGCAGCGAGTGATCGCTGGTCAGCGGCAGCAGCTGCTTGGGATAGGACTCACGCGACGCAGGCCACAGCCGTGTGCCGGAACCGCCAGAAAGAATTACCGTCTTGATCGCCATATTCGGACACCTAGAAAACGTTCGGAATGATTCAGGCAGCATCAGCTGCACAATGCAATATCCTTGTGCGGGCAATCATACTGCAATGCAGCATTACATTGCCATGAAGAAGTACCCACTGCTGACCAGCAAGATGCAGCGGCCCGCAGCCCACTCGCCGGACAAACCGGCGCCGAGTGCCACATAATGCACCCGGCTCCGCCCCCCAAGCGCGGCAGCACGACCCGGTTCCCGATTCATTCCCGACAGGCAGGTGCGCCACCATGACCCATGCAGACACTCTCACCCATCTGCAGCGGCTCGAAGCCGAGAGCATCCACATCATGCGCGAAGTGGTTGCCGAGGCCGACAAGCCGGTGATGCTCTACTCCATCGGCAAGGACAGTGCGGTGATGCTGCACCTGGCGCGCAAGGCCTTCTTTCCCGCGCCGCCGCCGTTTCCGCTCCTGCATGTGGATACGCGCTGGAAGTTTCGCGAGATGTACGGTTTTCGCGACCGCATGGCGCAGGAAAGCGGGATGGAGCTGCTCGTCCACATCAACCCGGAAGGCATCGAGAAGGACATCAACCCCTTCACCCACGGCTCGGCCATCCACACCGACATCATGAAAACCGAGGGCCTGAAGCAGGCGCTCGACAAGTACGGCTTCGACGCGGCCTTCGGTGGCGCACGCCGCGACGAAGAGAAGTCGCGCGCCAAGGAGCGCGTATTCTCCTTCCGCTCCGCCCAGCACCGGTGGGATCCGAAGAACCAGCGCCCCGAACTGTGGAAGCTCTACAACACGCGCAAGCACAAGGGCGAGTCGATCCGCGTGTTCCCGATCTCGAACTGGACCGAGCTCGACATCTGGCAGTACATCCACCTCGAGGCCATCCCCATCGTGCCGCTCTACTACTCTGCCGTGCGGCCGGTGGTGGAACGCGATGGCGCGCTGATCATGGTCGACGACGAGCGCCTGCCGCTCAGGCCCGGTGAAGTCCCGATGATGAAGAGCGTCCGCTTCCGCACCCTGGGGTGCTATCCGCTGACAGGCGCGGTGGAGTCCGAGGCCGACACCCTGCCTGCGATCATTCAGGAGATGCTGCTCACGCGCACGTCCGAACGTCAGGGACGCGTCATCGACCACGACTCAGCGGCGTCCATGGAAAAGAAAAAGCAGGAGGGCTACTTCTGATGGCACACGTCTCCGACCTCATCGCCAGCGACATCGAGCAATATCTCAAGCACCACGAACACAAGAGCCTGCTGCGTTTCATCACCTGCGGCAGCGTGGATGACGGCAAGAGCACCCTGATCGGGCGCCTGCTGTACGAATCGAAAATGCTGTTCGAAGACCAGCTGGCCGCCGTCGAAGCCGATTCGAAGAAATTCGGCACCCAGGGCGACAACATCGACTTTGCGCTGCTGGTCGATGGTCTGGCCGCCGAACGCGAGCAAGGCATCACCATCGACGTCGCCTACCGCTTTTTCTCTACCGACAAGCGCAAGTTCATCGTTGCCGACACGCCCGGCCATGAGCAATACACCCGCAACATGGTTACCGGTGCATCCACTGCCGACGTCGCCATTCTCATGGTCGATGCACGCAAGGGCATCCTCACCCAGACCCGGCGCCACAGCTACCTCGTCACCCTGCTCGGCATCCGTCATGTGGTGGTCGCAATCAACAAGATGGACCTGGTTGCCTACGACGAGAAGACCTATGACAGGATCGTCGAGGACTACCGCGCCTTCGCCGGCCGGATCGGCATCGAAGGGATGACCTTCATCCCGATGTCGGCCTTCAGGGGCGACAACATCATCCTCCCCAGCGACGCCATGCCCTGGTACCACGGGACGACGCTGATGGGCTACCTGGAAACCGTCGAAGTCGACGACACCCGCCTGCAGCGCACCCCCTTCCGCATGCCGGTGCAGTGGGTGAACCGCCCGGACCTCGACTTCCGCGGCTTTGCCGGCACCATTGCCAGCGGCACGATCGCCCCGGGCGCGCGCATCCGCGTGCAGCCATCGGGCAAGGAGAGCACGGTTGCACGCATCGTCACCATGGATGGCGACCTCGCGCGCGCGGTGTCCGGACAGTCGGTCACCCTGACGCTGACCGACGAAATCGATGTCTCGCGTGGCGACGTGATGTCCGAAGCCGCCACGCCGGCCGAGATCGCCGACCAGTTCGAATGCACCATCGTCTGGATGCACGAGGAAGCGCTGCTTCCCGGCCGCCCCTACCTGCTCAAGATCGGCACTCGCACCGTCACCGCCACCATCACGTCGATCAAGCACCAGATCAACGTCAACACCCTGGAGCACATCGCGGCAAAGAAGCTGGAGCTCAACGCCATCGGCGAATGCAATCTCAGCCTCGATCGCCAGATCGCCTTCGACCGCTACGCCGACAATCGCGACACCGGCGGCTTCATCCTCATCGACCGGCTCAGCAACAACACGGTGGGCGCGGGCCTGCTCAACTTCGCGCTGCGTCGCGCCCACAACCTCCACGCCCAGCATGTGGACGTCGACAAGCACGCCCGCTCGGCCATCAAGGGGCAGAAGAGCTGCGTGCTCTGGTTCACCGGGCTGTCGGGCGCGGGCAAGTCGTCAATCGCGAACATGCTGGAGAAGAAGCTGCACGCCATGGGCTGCCACACCTATCTGCTCGACGGCGACAACGTGCGTCAGGGGCTGAACAAGGATCTCGGCTTCACCGACGCCGACCGCGTCGAAAATATCCGGCGCGTGGGCGAAGTTGCACGGCTGATGGCCGACGCCGGCCTGATCGTGCTGACCGCCTTCATCTCGCCGTTCCGCGCCGAGCGCCGCATGGCCCGCGACCTGGTCGCGGAAGGCGAATTCGTCGAAGTCTTCGTCGATACACCGCTGGCGGTTGCCGAGCAGCGCGATGTGAAGGGGCTCTACGGGAAGGCGCGCCGGGGCGAACTGAAGAACTTCACCGGCATCGACTCGCCCTACGAGGCGCCCGAGTCACCGGACATCCGCATCGTCACCACAAACCTGTCGATTGAAGCGGCAGCCGATCTGGTGATCACGACCCTCGAAGCACGGGGTTTTCTGCCAAGGCACTAAGTAAATTCGCCCCCGCTCTGGGCAGCATTGTCTGCGACCACGGCCGGGGCGAACGGCACCAGGCATGTCAGCGACTCAACACCCGGGAACTTGCGTTCAGTCGAACACCTCGGCGGCTGCCAGCGGCTTGCCTTCCTTGTCCTTGGCCGACAGCAAGGGTTCGCCGTCGAAATGCCAGTCGATCCCGATCGCGGGGTCATTCCACATGATGCAGCGCTCATGCTGGGGCGCGTAGTAATCGGTGGTCTTGTACAGGAAATCGGCCGATTCGCTCAGCACGACGAACCCGTGGGCAAAGCCTGGCGGCACCCAGAACTGGCGGTTGTTGTCTTCCGACAGCTCGGTACCGACCCACTGGCCGAAGGTGGGCGAGTTGCGGCGCACATCCACGGCCACGTCATAGACGGCGCCCCGCACCACCCGCACCAGCTTGCCCTGCGGCTGCTGCAGCTGGTAATGCAGTCCGCGCAGCACCCCACGCCCGGAGCGGGAATGGTTGTCCTGCACGAAATCGACATCCAGCCCGGTCACTTCACGAAACGTGCGGGCATTGAAGCTTTCCAGAAAGAATCCGCGGCTGTCGCCGAACACCTTTGGCTCCAGGATCAGTACTTCCGGAATCGCAGTCTGCGTTACTTTCATCAAAACACCCTTTCTTCGAGCAGTCGCTTCAGGTACTGCCCATAGCCATTCTTTGCCAGCGGCACAGCAAGCGTCTGCAGTTGTTCGTCGTTGATCCAGCCCGCGCGCCAGGCAATCTCTTCCGGACAGGCAATCTTCAGCCCCTGTCGCTTCTCGATGGTCTGGATGAACAGCCCCGCTTCGAGCAGGCTCTCATGCGTGCCGGTGTCCAGCCAGGCGTGCCCACGGCCCATCACCTGCACGTCGAGCGCACCCCACTCAAGATACTGCTTGTTCACGTCGGTGATCTCGAGTTCGCCACGCGGGCTGGGCGCCAGCGATTTCGCGATATCCACCACGCGCTCATCGTAGAAATAGAGCCCGGTCACCGCATAGCGGCTCTTCGGTTTGACGGGCTTCTCTTCGAGGCTGATCGCGCGTCCATCTGCATTGAACTCCACCACGCCGTAGCGCTCGGGGTCGTGCACCGGGTAGGCAAACACCGTCGCCCCGTCGCCGCGCCCACCGGCACCGCGCAGGTCATTGGCAAACTCGTGGCCATAGAAGAGGTTGTCGCCCAGTACCAGGGCAGACGGACCTCCGGCGAGGAACTGTTCGCCGATGATGAAAGCCTGCGCCAACCCGTCCGGGCTGGGCTGCACTGCGTAGCTCAGGCTGATGCCCCACTGGCTGCCATCGCCCAGCAGGTGCTGAAAGCGCGGCGTGTCCTGAGGCGTGGAGATGATCAGGATGTCGCGAATGCCCGCCAGCAGCAGCGTCGACAGCGGGTAATAGATCATCGGCTTGTCGTACACCGGCAACAACTGCTTGGAAACGGCCAGCGTGGCCGGATGCAGCCGGGTACCGGAACCGCCCGCGAGGATGATGCCTTTGCGTTGTTCGCTCATGATTTCACAGCCTTTCAAGGGCGCGTCCGGTGAGTCCACCGTGGCGCCATTCATCAAGCGGGCGGAAGAAGCTCCTGCCCGGTGAACACTACAGCGTTTCGTCCAGCATCCGCGCCACACCGTCCTGCCATGGCGGCAGGCTCAGACCGAAGGCGGCGCTCAGCCTGGTGGTATCGAGGCGAGAGTTGAGCGGCCGTGTGGCCGGCGTGGGGTAGTCGGTGGTGGGAATCGGTGCGACCTCGCCCACCTTCAGCGCCACACCGCGCGCACGCGCGGCTTCGATCACGAAACTGGCATAGCCATGCCAGCTGGTTTCGCCTCCAGCCGCGAGATGATAGGTACCTGACAGCTCAGGACGTGCGCGCAGGCTGCGCACGGCGTGGGCGCTGACGTCCGCGATCAGCTCGGCCCCCGTCGGCGCACCGATCTGGTCCGCAATCACGGTCAGGCGCTCGCGCTCAGCCGCGAGGCGCAGCATCGTCTTCGCGAAGTTGCCACCACGGGCCGCATACACCCACGATGTGCGGAAAATCAGGTGCGTGCAGCCGCTGGCGCGAATGGCCTCTTCACCATCGAGCTTGCTGCGGCCATACACCGACAGCGGGCCGGTGGCATCGTCTTCCTGCCACGGCTTGCTGCCGCTGCCGTCGAACACGTAGTCGGTGGAATAGTGCACCAGCACCGCCCCCCGGCTCGCGGCCGCCTGGGCCAGCACACCGGGCGCATCGGCATTGATGCGCTGCGCCAGTTCGGCCTCGCTCTCGGCCTTGTCCACCGCGGTATGCGCGGCGGCATTCACGATCACATCGGGCGCAACCGCGTCCACCGTCGCCCGCAGTGCAGCCGGATTCGACAGATCGCCGCTCAGTCCATCCCTGCCCTGTCGCCCGAGCGCCACCAACTCGCCCAGCGGCGCCAGCGCGCGCTGCAGTTCCCAGCCCACCTGGCCGTCCTTGCCCAGCAGCAGAATCTTCATGCGTGCGCATCCTTCGCATCGCGCCCCGCGTAGTTTGCCGACACCCACTCGCGGTAGGCGCCGCTCTGCACATTGGCCACCCACTCGGGGTTGGCCAGGTACCACTCAACCGTCTTGCGAATGCCGGTCTCAAATGTCTCCGCCGGGCGCCAGCCCAGCTCACGCTCGACCTTGCGCGCATCGATTGCATAGCGGCGGTCATGCCCGGGGCGGTCAGTCACATAGGTGATCAGGCGGCTGTAGCTGCCGGCCGCGTCCGGCTTCAACTCGTCGAGCAGCGCGCACACGGTATGCACGATGTCGAGGTTGGGCTTCTCGTTCCAGCCCCCGATGTTGTAGGTCTCGCCAAGGCGGCCGTTCTGCAGCACCGCGCGAATCGCGCTGCAGTGATCCTTTACGTACAGCCAGTCACGCACGTTCTGTCCGTCACCGTAGATCGGCAGCGGCTTGCCCGCGAGGGCATTGACGATCATCAGCGGGATCAGTTTTTCGGGGAAATGGTAAGGACCATAGTTGTTCGAGCAATTGGTCGTCACCACCGGCAGGCCGTAGGTGTGAAACCACGCCCGCACCAGGTGATCGGACGCCGCCTTGCTCGCCGAGTACGGGCTGTTGGGCTCGTACGCATGGGTCTCGGCAAAGGGCGCCTCGTGCGCGGCGAGCGAGCCATACACCTCATCGGTGCTCACGTGATGAAAGCGGAACGCCGCCTTGGCCTCGCCTTCGAGCGCGCCCCAGTAGGCGCGCGCGGCCTCAAGCAGGGTGAAGGTGCCTTCGACGTTGGTGCGCATGAACTCACCCGGGCCGTGGATCGAGCGATCCACGTGACTCTCGGCGGCAAAGTGCACGATCGCGCGCGGCCGGTGCTCTGCCAGCAGACGATCGACCAGTCCGCGATCGCAGATATCGCCCTGCACGAAGACGTGACGCGTGTCGCCGTCGAGCGACTTCAGCGTCTCCAGATTGCCCGCATAGGTGAGCTTGTCGAGGTTCACCACCGGTTCGCCGGTTTCGGCAATCCAGTCGAGAACGAAATTGCCGCCAATGAAGCCCGCACCGCCGGTTACCAGAATCACGCCTTTACTCCCTGATCTTCCATGCTACAAAGATACCAGAGAAATATTGCATCGCACCAATTGAAAGCGCAATTCGTTCGAACAGGCAGACTCCAATCCGGACTATTTCCCGGATTTCGAAGGCACGGCGGCGCTTTCCACAAGGAATCTACATTGGCTCGCCGCGCAGCGCGCTCAGGTGCCAGTTGTAGACCTCTTCCAGCAGATGCGGCGTGTGCTTGCCCGGCGACTGATCCAGCGCACGATTGTAGTAGTCGCGCAGCGCCGGCTTGAAGTTGGGGTGAGCGCAGTTCTCGATCACTGCCTTCGCACGCTGGCGCGGTGACAGCCCACGCAGATCGGCCAGGCCCTGCTCGGTGACCAGCACCTGCACGTCGTGCTCGGTGTGATCCACGTGCGACACCATCGGCACGATGCAGGAGATCGCCCCGCCCTTGGCCTGCGACGGCGTCATGAAGATCGACAGGTAGCCATTGCGCGCAAAGTCGCCCGAGCCGCCGATGCCGTTCATGATCTGCGAACCCATCACATGGGTCGAATTGACGTTGCCGTAGATGTCAGCCTCGATCATGCCGTTCATTGCAATCACGCCCAGGCGGCGGATCACCTCGGGGTGATTGCTGATCTCCTGCGCTCTCAGGATGATGCGGTCGTGGTAGAAGTCGAGATTGGCATTGAGCTCACCGAGCGCGTCGCTGCTGAGCGAGAACGCGGTCGCAGACGCACAGGTCAGCTTGCCCGACTTGAGCATCTCCAGCATGCCGTCCTGCAGCACCTCGGTATAGGCCGTCAGGTTCTCGAACGGGCCATCGTTGAGGCCGGCCATCACCGCGTTGGCGATGTTGCCCACACCCGACTGCAGCGGCAGCAGGTTTGCGGGCAAGCGCCCCTTCTTCACTTCGTGCTTGAAGAACTCAAGGATGTGCCCGGCAATCAGGCGCGAATTCTGGTCCGGCGGCGAGAACGCGGTGTTGCGATCCGGGCTGTGGGTCTCGACAATCGCCACGATCTTGCTGGGGTCACAACGCAGATAGGGCTCGCCGATGCGATCCGATACCTTGACCAGCGGAATCGGCTTGCGGTTGGGCGGCAGCTGGGTGCCGTAATAGATGTCGTGCATGCCCTCGAGGCGGCTGTTCTGCCACGAGTTCACCTCGAGAATCACCTTGTCGGCCTGATCCAGCCAAGTCTTGTTGTTACCGATCGACGACGACGGAATCAGACGACCATCCTCGAGAATGCCGCCCACTTCCACCACGGCAACGTCGAGCTTGCCGAGAAAGCCGGACCATACGAACTGCGCCACGTGCGACAGATGGATGTCGATGTACTCCATCTCGCCGGCGTTGATGCGCTTGCGGCACGCCGGATCGGACTGATAGGGCAGGCGCATCTCGATGCCATCGACAGCGGCCAATGCACCGTCAAGCTCTGGCGCCGTCGACGCCCCTGTCCATACCCCGACCCTGAACCGCTCGCCCTGGGCATTGGCGGTCGTGATGCGCCCGGCCAGCGCCGCAGGCAACACCTTGGGATACCCCGATCCGGTGAAGCCGCTCATGCCGACATTGGCACCGTTTTGGATAAGGCGTGCGGCCTCCTCGGCCGACATGATCTTGCTGCGCAGGGCGGAACACTGGATACGGGATTCGCTCATCGTCTGCTCTTTCAGAAGGGGCCAAAAGAAACGCGCCATGCGGTGAGGCAATGGCGCGTGCTTCGATTGCTCGAAGGGTTCCCAAGGCGTCCGAGGGAGGGGACCGCTTTGGGAGGGCAACGCTGATTCATGCGGGCCGCAGTCTAGTCAGCGCATGGCATTACGGCAAACGAGCATTTATGATGCGATGCATTAGCAGAACTTAATCATCGACCAATGAGCTACCAGCTCCCAAGTCTTGCCCTGCTGCGCACCTTCGAATCCGCCGCCCGCCATCTGAGCTTCAAAAAGGCCGCTGCCGAAGTGTGCGTTACCCCCGCTGCAGTCAGCCAGCAGATCAAGGCGCTGGAAGACCAGCTTGGCGTCATGCTGTTTCATCGTCGCGTACGTGCGCTCGAACTCACCGAGCACGGTGCCACGCTGCTGCCCGGCGTTCGCGACGCCTTCGAGCGACTGGTAAAGGCCGTCGATCAAACCCGCCGCGCAGCCCCCAGCCCACTCACCGTCACTGCCCCACCCTCGTTTGCCAGCCACTGGCTGCTGCCCCTTCTGCCGCAGTTTGGTGCGACGCACCCGGAAATCGATATTCGCCTGTCGAGCACCTCGGACACCGTCGACCACAAGGGCGAAGCCGCCGTGCTCGGCAAGCTCCATCCAGCGCGCACGGAAGTCGCCATTCTTTATGGCAAAGGTCACTATCCGGGCTATGCGGTGGTACCGATCTTCACGCCCGACTATGTGCCGGTATGCACGCCCGCACTGCAACGCGCTGCGGCACTGCAAACCCCTGCCAACCTGGCCGGACAAGTGCTCATCCACGACGACACACTGAGCGAAGACGGTCGCGACATGCATTCAGGATCCGGTTGGGCAGAGTGGCTTCGGCTCGCGGGCGCATCGAACATCGACAGTCGCCGAGGGCCGCATTTTTCCAACGCTGCACTTGCACTGGAGGCAGCCCAAGCCGGCCATGGCATTGCGCTCGCGCCGCGCCCGCTGATCGATTCACGCGTAGCCGAAGGCAAGCTCGTCATTCCGTTCAACATCGCCCTGCCCTCGCCCAGTACCTACTATCTGGTCATGCACGAAGCGATGCAGCACCAGCCTGCGGTCGAAGCATTTCAGTTGTGGCTGCTGGGGGAAGCTTCGGCACTACAAAAGCGCCAGCTTTATCGCACCTGAACAAACAAACATGACTGCGCCTCCGCGCAGACACAGTTCGTCCCAGCGGTTCCAGCTCGTACCCAAGTCGTCGAGCTGCTCCGTAACCAAGGGGATGGTCTCCTGGTCGATGCGTGCTTGGCTATGTTCAAGTATGCCCCGCAGGCTTGCCGCCTCACGCATCAGACCGTTTAGCCGAAACGCTGGGCGCAAGAGCAGCACACCGCCAATGAACGCCAGCAATTCGGCAAGCAATGCCATTGAAATTCAGAGCACTGTGTGCAGCAACAAGGTTCGACCATCAATCACAACGGCCTTGTCATCAACTGCCGTCGCCTTGCGAGCAAAGCCAATCACAACCTCCATACCCTGCGCATGTGCAAGGGTCTCGAGCTGGGAAATCGTGATGCCTCTCGGCGCCTGACCACCTTCGTAACGGCTGATCTCTGACTGTTGAACACCGCTGCTCGCCGCCAAGCCCCGTTGCGTCAGCCCGACCGTTTCGCGCAGCTCCCGCAACAGAAGGCCCATCTTCTCGGCGGCACTCGCACCTTCGTATCCCTCTTGAACCAGAGGATCGCGAAGAAGTTCGTCTTCCAGCATACGCAATCTCATTACAAAACTCCTGAAGGCTATGTTCGTTGGACTGCACGAGCAATCGCGGCGTTCAAAGCGCCAGCCGAAAGCGCCTCGGCGATGAAGTCATCAAACGCGGCGACACTCAGCAGTACCAAAGCCCGCGCCTTGAGCACAAACGCGGCGGTAACGCCGCAGCTTCCAACACAAAGACTGATCACATACAGGCGATCTCCGGAACGCAGACCATGGGGCCTGAAAGCCGAATCGAGCCGCCCAGCACGAAGTGCTTCATGGCGCTTCCTGATGAGTGCACCGACCGCTCTCGAAAAATCGCCCCCGCGCGCATTAATTGCGCACATTTCAGCTATCGCATCCTGGTGGGCGTCGCCGTCCGTCATCATTGGCCTCCGATGAGATTATGGGCTTTTTCACATCAAATACAAGTTACTCCGCATTCAGCACCATCACCCGCCGATCGGTCTCGTTCCACAAACGCTTGCCCAGCGCCCGTCGCGCCTCGTCGTCGCCGTGGATCAGGCGCACTTCAGATGGCAGGTGACGCATGCGGGTGACGAAACGGACGAGGTCGTTCTGGTCGGCGTGGGCGGAATAGCCCGACAGGGTGTGGATGGCCGCCCTGATGTTGATGCGCTCGCCGTCGAGATCGACGTAGCCGCCACGCGGCCCATAGGTCTGGATGTCGCTGCCTGGCGTGCCTTTCGCCTGATAGCCCACGAACACCACATCGTGGCGCGGATCATGGAGCATGGCCTTGAGGTAGTTCAGCACCCGCCCGCCGGTGCACATGCCACTGGCGGCGATGACGATCGCGGGTTCGCCGCTGCGCGCGAGCCTGCGCACATTGGCCAGATGCGCCTCGTGCTCGTCGATGGCCACCAGCTGATCAAAGGCCAGGGGCTTGCGACCGGCGCGGACGCGGGCTTGCGCCTCGGCATCCCAGAAGGGTTGCAGTTCGCGATAGAGCTGGGTAAAGCGCCCGGCCAGCGGTGAATCGAGATAGATCGGCAGCTTTTCCCATGCCGCCGCGTGCGGGCCGGGCTTCCTGCGCTGGCGATGGAGAATGTCCTCGAACTCGTACAGCAACTCCTGCGTGCGACCGATGCTGAACGCCGGCACGATCACCGTGCCGCCATTACCCAGCGCCCGCTCCACCACCGCCTGCAGGCGATCGCGTCGCGTCGCCCTGCTTTCGTGCACGCGGTCGCCGTAGGTGCTCTCCAGCACCACCACGTCTGCGCGATAGGCTGGTTGCGGCGCCGGCAGCAAGGGCGCATGCGGCGCACCGAGGTCGCCCGAGAACAGCACCCGCACAGGGGCCTCGTCCGCACGCCGGATCTCGCACTCGACATAGGCCGAGCCCAGAATATGGCCCGCGCGTTGCAGACGGATGCGGCAACTGGCCTGCGGACTGCTGAACACCGTGTGCCAGGTGCGCCAGGGCAGCGGCCGGATGCGGGACTCCACCAGTTTGAGGTAGCGCTCGACCAGTTGCCGGTCACGGCTGATACCCAGCTCGAACGCATCGGCCAGCACCACCGACAGCAATCGCGCCGAAGGCTCACTGCACAGTACCGGCCCCTTGAAGCCGGCCGCCAGCAACCAGGGAATACGGCCAACGTGGTCGATGTGTACATGGGTAGCGACCAGCGCCTGAATACCATCGACCGCAAACGGGATGTCCGGCTGCCCGGCGCCGGCCTGGCCATCCGGCGCGGTTTCCGCCCCCTGAAACAGACCGCAATCAATCAGCAGGCTGCGCGCATCGTCGATAAACAACTGATGGCACGACCCGGTTACGCCTCTGAAGGCGCCGTGATGAATGGTATTTGCATGCATCGCGGCATTCTAGGGATGCAGAAGACCTATCTCAAGATGTCAAAGCAATAATTTGAACAATCGCTCACAGATCAGCAATTGAAAATCGCCACTTAAAACAATTTTGTCAGAATATTCATCGAGAGAAAGCAACTCGCTCGGCTAACAGGCCCCGCCTCACCTAAAAACTGTCGGTTTTTTTTACACACGACAATGTATAAGGAAGGCAACTCAAACACCCCCACCAGCAAGCACTTGATTCATCTGTAATTATCTATACAACCAGAATCTGGAACGTTTTTTGCTATCAATTCCGCAACTGTCGAATTCGACATAACCGCAACATAGTGAGTGAAATCTCATGACATTCCAGAAAATCGCCGCCGCCATCGCACTCTGCGCCTTTACGCCGCTCTCGATGGCAGCCATCATCGCCAGCGACAACTTCGACTACGCCACAGGCGAAGTCGCAGGCCAGAACGGCGGCAGCGGCTGGGCCGGCGCATGGTCTGCCAACACCGGCGTCACGCAGGTCGTTACCCCGAGCACCTCCCTCGGCGGCAGCAACGCCCTCCAGGTGACCGGCAACAACAACAATGCCGCCTACCGCCAGCTCAGCTCGGCCTTTTCCGGCGACAACCTCTTCGTTGATTTCTACGTCCAGCTCGACGCCGGCGTTCTGTCTGCAAATGACTTCCTGGGCCTGTGGCTCGATACCGCCAGCACGGGCGATCACACGAACCGTCCGAACATCGGCATCAAGGCGGATGGAAGCAGTACCAACGACATCTTCGTGCGCACAAACGGTACCGGTGGAAGCTTTGCGCGTCGTAGCGACATCGGCAACATCAACGATGTCACGTATCACATCGTTGGCCTCCTCTCGCGCACCGCACCGGGCAACTACACGAGCTTCTCGCTGTGGCTCGACCCGATGTTTGCGGACTTCAGCACGCCCGACGCCATCATGACCGGGAACACCGGCCTGTCGCAGATCAGCTACGTCGGCTTCCGCTCGGCCAACCTCGATAGCGGCGACGTGCTGCTGATCGACGGCCTCCAGCTCTCCACCACCTGGAACGAGGCTCTTCGCATCAGCGCGAGCCGCACCACTGACGTACCCGAACCCGGCACCGCGGCCCTCATCGGCCTTGGCCTGCTCGGCCTGGGTTTGTCGAAGCGTCGCAAGGCCTGAACGGACGCAAAGCGCAGCGCCCATCGCGGCGCACGGCATTAAGAAAAGACCGCTGCGGCGGTCTTTTTTCGTTTGTATCGGACAAGCATCCAGTTCCGGCGCTGATCCCGCGCCACGTCATCAGCCTGCGACCCGCAGAATGCGAACTCAGCCGGCCTGGGGAACCGGGCATCTCTCGCTAGCACCCCTGCGCGGCGCCAAGTGCAGCCCCCCCCTGCTCAGGGATTCACAATCCTGAAAATATCCGCGGATATCCTTCTGGAGTTGAATTCAGATTCCGCATGTCATTTTCAGGCTTGCGCCGAATGACGACCAGCAAGCTGAATTCAGCGTTGTCAGATCGCCCCCTTCCCTCCCGACCCAAGTACACGCCCATGAAAACCCTGCCCCTGCTCGCCACTGCTGCCGTGCTGTCTGCGGTCGCCACCCCTTCCTTCGCCGTGGTCTACACCATGACCGACAACCTGACCGGCGCCTTCAGTGCCTCAGGCTTCCAGGACGCAAACCCGAATACCTACAACATCAACGTCCGTGACCTCGACGGCACCGTTAAACTGTACACCCCGCCCGCCGGCAGCCACACGACCGCCATCAGCGGCAGCCTGCTGCTGAACCTCTTGCCCGGTTCGAACCCGGCCCTGTCTGCGCCGTGGGATGTCGCCTTCAGCATTCCCGCCATTGCCAACATCTTTACCGCCGTGCTGTCCGGCGTTGCAGATACCGGCGTAAGCATGTTCACCTTCCAGCCCGGCACCCCGGGTGCAAATGACGGTGTAGCAATTGGCTCCGGAACCTTCAGGCTTACCTATGATGAACAAATCGCGCCCGAGATCCAGGCCACGCTGTACGCGCTGACCGGCATGGCGATGCCGTCTAACGGCGCAGGCTCGATCGACGTACTGTACAGCCTGTTTCAGGACGGCTTCGATCTCGAGTTCAGCGAGACGGCCACGACCTGGCCCGGCTTCGGCGTCGCACTTGCAGCCATCAACAGCGCAGTCGGAAGCACACCCAACCTGCTGACGGGCGACTTCTCGGTAAACCAGCTGCAGGTCAGCAGCACTCAGGTGCCGGAACCCACTACGCTGGCACTGCTTGGCATCGGCGTCGCCGGCCTGGGCACACTTCGCAGGCGCAGGCAGGCCTGACAAATCGCGCCGCTGTTCCCTGATCCCGACAGCATTCGAGAGCACCAAGGGCAACGAAACACCCGCATCAGCGCGTACAGCACGCACAAAAAAAGACCGCCGCGGCGGTCTTTCTCATGTGAGGCGCGCAACAATCAGCCCCGCGCATCCCCCCAGCGCAGATCGATGGAATCGTCCCCAACATAGGTGGCATTGCCACTTCGATCAACGCAATACTGAAAGGAGAGGATCTTCTCTTCGACCGTCTGACTTTCCCCCAGCCGCGTGTAGTCGAACAACACACTGCGCTCAACGCGCGAACCCGCGCGCAGGTGGCAGCCACGGCCGATCCACGTGGGACCAATCACCGAAACACCAGGCTCAATGCGCACGTTGGAACCGATATAGCATGGCCCCACAATCGTCACGCTGTCCCACGCAATCGACGTGTTCAAACCCACCCACACACCGGGCTTGATCTCGCGACCGGGCATTTCCATCTGCGCCACCTCGCCGCGCAGCACACGCTGCAGCACTTCCCAGTAGTCGGTCAGACGACCGATGTCGATCCAGTTGAAAAAGCGCTTCTGCGCATAGAACGGCACGTCCTGTTCGACCAGCATCGGAAACAGTTCGCTGCCGATATCAAACTCGCGCCCCGGCGGAATCATGTCGATCACCTTGGGCTCAAAGATGTAGATGCCGGTGCTGGCGAGGGTGGACAGGGCCTCTTCGGGCGACGGCTTTTCCTGGAAGGCCTTGATCTTGCCTTCGCTGTCGGTAACGACAACGCCGTAATTCTTGACCTGCTCGCGCGGTACATCCAGTGCTACCACGCTCGCCAGTGCGCCCTTGTGTCGGTGCTCGTCCAGCGCCGCGCCAATATCCAGATCGACGATCGCATCGCCGCACATCACAAGGGTGGTTTCGTCGAAGAATCCACCGAAGTCCTGGATCTTGCGCATGCCACCGGCCGACCCCATGGCCTTGGGCACGATGTCACCGTGCTCGCGCTTGCCCTCGTAGGAATAGCCGATCTCGACGCCCCAGCGGTGACCATCACCAAAGTAGTTTTCGATCTTGTAGTGATTGAACGCCACGTTGATCATGATCTCGCGGATGCCGTACCTGGCCAGATGCTCGATCAGATATTCGAGCACCGGCTTGTTCAGAATCGGCACCATCGGTTTGGGCAGGTTCTTCGTCAGCGGGCGAACCCGCGTTCCCTGGCCTGCAGCCAGAATCATTCCCTTTGCCATGATCAATCTCCCTTTTACGTATTAGTTGAACCCGGTAGCACTCAAGAGAGCGAAAAATCAATCGCCCTTCAGCCCAAGAGACCTGCCACCATCGACGATGAAATTCTGCCCGGTAATAAAGTTGGCCCGGGGAGAGGCAAGATAAGCCACCATCTCACCAATATCCTCAGGCTTACCGTAACCACTCAACCAGTTCGTCTTGCTCAGCTGATCAAGCTCCGAAGCACTGATCTCACCACGCTGGACAATCCCCGGCGAAACGCAGTTTGCCGTAATACCGAACGGCCCCAGTTCCATTGCGATTGACTTGGTAAAGGCGATCACCCCGCCCTTTGAAGCCGCATACTCGGCGAAATTGGCCTTGCCTTGCACGCCCAAGACACTGGAGATATTGATGATCCGACCGGTCTTGGACGGCACCATCGCCTTGGCAGCTTCCCGGCAGCACAGGATCGCCCCCCTCAAGTTCACGTTCAAGACTTGGTCGATGACCTCTGTCTTCTGCCCGATCAACGAGGAGTACTCGTCGCGTGCGCTCCCCCCTGCGCTATGAACCATGATATCGAGTCGGCCGTGAAGTGCGGTGACCTCCGCGAAAGTCCGCACAATATCAGCCTCATCCGTAACGTCTAGGCGCTGCGGATAGGCTTTACCCCCTAAACCGACAATCTCGGTAACAACAGAGTCGATTTTGTCCGAACTCATACCGCAGACATAGACGATAGCCCCTTCGGCTGCAAGGCAGCACGCAATACTCCGCCCGATGGATCCGCTTCCGCCCGTAACGATCGCGACCTGGTTCTGCAGCACGCAGCCATCCGCAACCCGGATCTCGTAAGGGACAGTGACCGGAATCCGCGGGGCCAGCCCGTCGCGCAGCGAACGTAATTTATTACGAACGCGACCAGGAACAAATTTCTTAAGCAACCTCATGACTGAGCATCCTTTAACTTGGCTTGCCAAAACGGCGGGCGAATATGTCGAGGACTATCCGACGCTCATCGCGATGCAATCCGATCACGGCAACCGCCGCGACAACCGAGATTCCGGCAACGGCGCAAACAAGAAAAATACCAAAGAGCGTCTCGGGCGCATGGTATTTCACGGCCAGCGGAGCAAGAGGCGCTAGCATCAGAACAGCACCGCAGCGCAGCCCCACATCCCGCGCAAAGAGCATCAGCGGAAGAGAGATCGAATGCCGCAGAAAGTACAGTCGGGCAACCGCTATCAGCGCCGACAGGACAATGGCGACGACAAAGACAATCTCTGGGGCGAACCCTTGGCTCAGGAAGACATAACTGATGGGTAAATTTGTCATGCCGATGGTGCTGACTGTCAGGTGATATGTCCTGACCTTTCCCGTTGCCGCCTGAGCCGTTCCGGTCACGCCCGCGAAGCTCTCGACCAATGCTTGAATCAGGACCAACTGAATGAACGCGACAGTATGCTCAGGTACAGTCGCGAGCCAGATTCCGAGCAGGGCTTCGGCTTCGATCAGTACCGGCAGGACCATCAAGAGCACCAGGAAAAACGCGAGACGGGCGCCCTTCAGCACCAGAGTATGCATCTGCGCAAGATCGCCCGCTGCGTACGTCTTGACGATCTGTGGATTAAGCGCCTGAATGAAACTGCTCGTGAAACTCTGTAATGCGTTGCTCACCTGAAGAGCGAGTCCGAAGGCTGCATTGACCAGCGTGCCGAAGATCAGGTTCAAAATAACATTCGTCCCCTGCAGGCGCAGCACGACCGAGAGATTGCTGAGAATGCTCCAGGACGAAAAGGACAATATCTCGCGAAACAGACGGGGGTCACGAGCAGGGCGCGTATGACATTCGGAAAAGTTCCGGCGCGCATACCAGCCATAAACACCTGCGACGAGCGCTGCAACCACCAGCATCAACACGGCATAGACCTGCAAACGGTCTCCAGAAACCCTGAAAAGCGCATAGGCGACAGCCAGCCTAAGTCCCACATCCACAATACTGACGTATGCGAATGCGGCCATCCGCTCATTGGCGATAATCGCTGCGTTAAAGGGTGCCGTGGCAACGTTGACCAGGAAAGCCAGCAAGGCACACTGATAGACCCAATTCGCGGCGCCCATCCGGTCTGGTGCAATATTCAACTGTGTATTCAGGAACCACAGCCCCAGCGTCTCCGCAATGAGCAGAATGACCACCGCCAGCATCAGATGGATGAAAAGACTCGTGGCGAAGACGCGCTGCACATCGTCCGCCGTACCTGACCGTCCTTTCTCGAAATTCAGGAAGCGCTGCGTGGCGGCCGTCATCGCAGCGTTCAAGAACCCCATCAGGACCATCAGCCCGCCAACAAGGCTGAACAAACCGAAATCGCTGACCCCCAAGGCCTCGAGGATGACCCTCGAGGTATAGAGTGCAACAACCGTCGTCAGGAGCGTACGAAAATAGAGCGCCAGTGTGTTCCTGGCAATTCTGCGGCCATGATGTTCCATTCATTCAGCTCAGTATCAACGGAACAGTTTGGGCAGTTTGCGTCTGAGTCGGCGCCGCACTCTATCGCCGAAGGTAAGCTTGTCCAGCTCCTGCAGATAGGTCTTTAACTGGCGGACGTCGTCCTCCTTGACACTGAAGACCTCGACCAGGATCGGGCCAGGCTCCGCAGGATTGGTTAAAACGTCAATTGCGGCATCGCATTCCTCGCGCGTCGTCGCCGCCAGATAGCGGAAACCCACCGACTCCACCCAGCCCTTTGCCGAGGTCGCATGCCCTGCCGAGATGTGGCGCGACAACTGCGGCGCCAGTCCCTCGCTCAGCGGCATATGCATGACCCCACCCCCCTCGTTGTTGAGCATCAGAATGCGCAGATTCTTCGACAGATGCCGGTTCCACAGGGCGTTCATATCGTAGAAGAAGGTAAGGTCGCCGATGACCAGGTAGACAGGATCGGACGTCGCAGCAGCGAAACCCACCGCAGCGGACATGCAGCCGTCAATCCCGTTCACACCTCGGTTGCAAAAGGCTGTGACCGATGGATCCGAACGGAACAGGTGCACCATGCGGATCGGAAGGCTGTTTGCGATATGCAATTGCGCATTCTTCGGTAGCTTCCGAACCAACTGACCTACGGCATGAATCTCGCCAAAATCGACTTGCGGCTCTTCGATAGCGCCATCAACCTCGGACCACGCTTCGTAATAATCCACTCCGCCAGGCTGCTCGGCCTGCTCACACATCTTCTCGAAGAAGAAGCGCTCCCGAACCTCAAAGACGGTCGACAGTCGACGGAAAGGGTCAGAGACGCGGCTGGTTCCAAGATCCCATACTTCGAAAGGTCTGCCAGTTGAAGAGAGGTATTCCTTTAGTTCGCTATTGAACGTGTAATTACCGAATAGGTTAATGACGACGTCAGGTGCCAGTTCAACAGTCTGCTCAAGAGTCATCGAGCGCAACGCAAGATACGCAGTCTCGATGGTGCGCGAGGTGTGGCAGTTGGACAGTTTGTCAGCAAGGATCACACAATCGTAGCGCTCAATGAAACGCTCCACAGACCGGCTTAGCGTTTCATTCGCCGGTGCCGACTGCCCCCAGACAATCATCACCTTGCGCCCCGTGAGACGACTGGCATAGGCCTGCCAGACGTCGTCCCCCTCATCGCCACAAACGCGCGTGATCTTGCGAACCTTAGGCAGGCTCTCTGTAGAGAATTTGTCAGTATGGTGACGCTCGATGGGGAAGTTGAGATGCACCGGCCCGCGGCCGTGGTGGTCAAGTTCAAGAAAGGCTTCGT
This sequence comes from Parazoarcus sp. PS-13 R2A, assembly GCF_057621855.1. NCBI lineage: Bacteria > Pseudomonadati > Pseudomonadota > Betaproteobacteria > Rhodocyclales > Zoogloeaceae > Parazoarcus > Parazoarcus sp. PS-13 R2A. The sequence goes on along the minus strand of NZ_JBYEXN010000023.1, from coordinate 27,957 downwards.
TGATCACCCGATTGCAGTACCACTCCGAAAGCCCGTCCTTCACTTCAGGCAGTTGTCCCTGATAGCGAATAAAGCCGTCATAGACATCCTTCTGAAGGAACATCTGCTCTTCCTTCTGATTGAGAAGCTCTGGAAGGCGATCCGCTGTCAATACCACGAGCGGCAACCCTTGATAGAAGGCTTCGACCACAGCAGAACCATAATTGATCGCCGACGTACCCGAGGTGCAGCACACCGCGACCGGGGCACCAGACTTCTGAATCAAACCGAGAGCAAAGAAGGCTGCACTGCGTTCATCTACAACAGAATAAAGCGAGAAATCCGGATCCCGCTCCAGGGAACGCACCAGAGGATAGTGTCGGCTACCCGGTGAAATCACGACACTCAAGATGCCATGTTGCTTCATGAGGGAGAGGATCTGAAGAATCAACTTATTATCTGAATACACGCTTATATTCTCATCCAGTTTATCGATCTTACTGCACAATTTGCAGAAATCAGAATCATCAATATGAACCTTAAACACCATTCAGAGCAGCCATGAAATCTCTGCTCGGTTCAGCTCAAACCCATACATCAGGCTTCGACCCTAATTACAGGATACGATCATCTCAATGAATTAACCATCGATCGCCCCAAGTAAAAAATCGGCTGAATCGTTTCGAAGCCTTGGCAAAATGTCATCGACAGTCGAGTAATCCACCACCGTACCGACAAGTTCTCGCAACCTGTCCTTGTCCACGTATTCATTCAGCAAAAGCCTGGATTCCAGACGAAACCCTCCAAGCAATGACGTAAATCGCGAAAGCCCTCGACCGGAATTCCCGAGAGCAATGAAATTCTTTCTAAACAGAATGGCGAATACAGTTCCGTGAAAGGAATCTGTAACGATATAATCCGCATTCTTGAACTCGCTCACCCACTCCGAAACCGACGCATCGGATTGCAAACCGAGTTCTCGCAGAGCATAGTGCTTGCCGAGCGTTGCGAGGGCGTCGCTAACAAGCCTCGACTTATCCTGGGCTCCATCAAGAATATAGGTGAGCATGCGCTTCGTTCCAGAGCCCTCATCGCGCCTCGGTATAGTGAAGCGATCGTAAAAACTTGCATCAACGAGCAGCGTTGGATCCAGAACATGGCGACAATCAGCGCGACCTAAAGTCTCACAAATCAACACGCCACTTTGCTCTCTCGTCGATACGGCATGAAAATCAGCGAGCAGGGGTTTTATTTCCTCAATCATGTCCGGAGCCTGCCAATGATCCATTCCGAATGACGCTGCGTAAGCGATCTTTCGAGTCTGCATGGCATCGACGAACTCGAGGAAGTATCTGGATGGATCATACGATATATAGTCCCACCTCCAGACCTGATCACTCCCGACGATTACAGCATCAAACTTCTCCTTGCTCACTGCCTGCCTAAACTCCGCACCGGAGCAAGCCTTCCGAGTTTGACGCACGATATATTCACTTAGAAATTTCTCATGCCTTGAGACTTTCTCGTATCGCTCCCGAATGCCCTTGAAATTCTGCACTGGAACTCTTTCAAGCACGGATACGATCAGTTTCTTTAGAGCAGGATTAAGGCGCTTGCTCTGCGGCCCGCCATTACCGATCGATGTAACCCTATACCCCCTGTCATTCAGGAAACTATGCAGTGCGACAGCCTGCAGCATTCCGCCGTAGTTTCCGTCCCGGGGCAGATTCAGTATTCCTATACTTTTCATTTCGATCGATCCTGTCGAAAATAACTGCAGTCAGGTGTAGCACCCTTCTGGACTCGGTTACCTGAATTACCATCCACCAGCACCCGGAGTTATTCCGGCGCAGCAAGCGACGATGGCTGAGTGCTCAGCATGGCATCTGAGGCGTCAGCACATTCACACGTGGTATAGGTCGCTGGGCGCTGAACCACCTGTCAGAGAAACCACCGTCTCCTTGTGCATGCACTAGCTCGCAGCCCGTCCATATGTATCCTCGAAGCGCACGATGTCGTCCTCGCCCAGGTAGCTTCCCGACTGCACCTCGATGATCTCCAGCGGCACCTTGCCGGGATTCGCCAGACGGTGAGTGTGGCCCAGCGGGATGTAGGTGGATTCGTTCTCCCCCAGCAGGAAGGTACGTTCGCCGTTGGTGACCTCAGCCGTGCCCTTCACCACGATCCAGTGCTCGGCGCGGTGATGGTGCATCTGCAGGCTCAGCGTCGCGCCCGGACTCACCACGATGCGCTTGACCTGAAAGCGCTCGCCGAAGTCGATCGAGTCGTACCAGCCCCACGGGCGGTACACCTTGCGGTGGCTGCGCGTCAGGCTCTTGCCCTCGGCCTTGAGCCGTTCCACGACCTTCTTCACGTCCTGGGTGCGGCTCTTGTGTGCCACCATCACCGCATCGGCGGTTTCCACCACCACCATGTCGTCGCAGCCCACCGCAGCCACCATGCGGTGCATCGCGTGCACCAGGGTGTTGCGGCTGGACTCGAACATCACTTCGCCACGCCCGCTGTTGCCGTCGCCATCCTTCTCCGACACCGCCCACAGCGCGTCCCACGCGCCCACGTCCGACCACCCGGCCGACAGCGGCACCACCACGCCCTGGCCAAGCCCGGGCGCAGTGCCCAGCTTTTCCATCACGGCGTAGTCGATTGAATCCGACGGGCAGGCGACAAATGCGGCCTTGTCCACACGCAGGAAGTCGGCATCCACCGAACGTCCTGCAAACGCTGCATCACACGCGGCACTGATATCGGGGCGGAAATGCGCCATCGCCTTCAGCCACACCGAGCCCTTCATCATGAAGATGCCGCTGTTCCAGAAGTACTCGCCGCTCTCCACGTAGCGGGTGGCGGTGTCGGCGTCCGGCTTTTCGACGAACTCGGCCAGCACGCGGGCGCTGTCGGTGTCACCCGCCAGCGGGCCGACGCGGATATAGCCGTAACCGGTTTCGGCGCGATCGGGCACGATGCCGAAGGTCACCAGGCGACCGGCCTCGGCCTGCGCCGCCCCTTCGGCAATGGCTTTCTGGAACGCGGGCACATCGACGATCACATGATCGGCCGGCATCACCAGCAACACCGGGTCCTTGCCCTCGGCCATCGCGGCAAGCGCCGCCAGCGACAGCGCCGGCGCCGTGTTGCGGCCCACCGGCTCGAGCACGATCTGCGCCGAGCGAACGCCCACCTGGCGCATCTGTTCGGCGATGATGAAACGGTATTCCTCGTTGCTCACCACCAGCGGCTGTGCATCCACCTCGCCGCCCGCATAGCCATTGAGCCGCACCACGGTTTCCTGCAGCAACGAGTGATCGCTGGTCAGCGGCAGCAGCTGCTTGGGATAGGACTCACGCGACGCAGGCCACAGCCGTGTGCCGGAACCGCCAGAAAGAATTACCGTCTTGATCGCCACAAGGAAACCTCCGAAGCACTTATATTTTAGTGCACTGCAACATGCATTGAAGATACAACAACGCTCGCCCGGTCACCAGCACTTCCTACGGCACGCGAACTGCGACCACGCGATCCACAAGTACGCTGCTGACGCCGGCAGCCCGAAGTGCCTGCACGTAGACACCCTTCTCGTGATTGATCTCTCGCGCAAACGGTCCGCCAGGAACCTTCACGTATTGATACTGCAGATGTCCGTTGGCACGGCGCGCTGCAACAAACCGGTTCATCGGTGGATACGATCCGACTCTTGCGAATGCGTCTGAGCCAACATTACCGGTTGAGTCTGCACGGAGCGCTACATAGAGATCCCAGCTTCCGTCTGCCGGCAACTTGTCGAGCTTGAACTGAACCGACCATGCACCGGAGTTGCCCGGCATCCGGACGGCAGCGCCGTCGGATGCAGCGACGTCCTCAACGATCATTGCGCCGTAGTATCGATTGAAGGCCAGATCCTGGAAGTCAACCCACTCCGCATCAACAACACCGTCCATGAACTCCGGCACGGACGCCGGCCTTCGCTCGAGCGCAATCAGCCCAGCAAGTTCTTCCAGCTTTCCGTCTTGCCGGAACTGCCGCACCCCTTCTGCACGCGCGGACTCGAACATCCTGTTCCGACGGTGCTCGAGATCCAGTTGCCAGGTCCCGCCCACTGCCAGTGCCTGGTATTCGGCGCGGCGCACAAGCACCACGTAGTCCAGAGGCATGCGTGCCGCTCTCACATGCTTCAACCGAGTTGAGTCGTCTGCGACAAGGCGCTCCGCCTCGTCAAAGAGCACGTCCGCCCGAGACACGAAGTCGAGCGAAAACATCCTTGCATCGACCTGGTTCTTTTCCGACAACACATCGCCACTCGCCGCGATCGCCTCGTGCATCAGATCAATGTAGCGATGAACGACCGGGCCTGCATTTCCGAAATAAAGACTGCAGTATTCGGCAACGAGCGCACGCACATCCTGATCGGGATTCCACAGCAAGCGCGCGATCAGCCATACCCGCAACGCAGCAAATTCGGCGCCGGGCGTGTTCCAGCTACCTTCGGCAAAATAGCCATTCACATTCGGGAGGGTTGCCAGCCAACGGATGCTTTGACCAATCGGATAGATGTTTGGTGTTGGCTGCAGGAAGCCACTGAAGTTGGTGATGTGATCCCACACCAACACGTTGGTCGCAATTCGGTTCCAGCCAGCGATATCCTCACCCAACTGCCGGTTACTGCCCTCATTGAGCGGGTAGCGGTAGTCAACATGAATCGTCATCGGAAAAACCATGACGTGGTCGGGCACACGCATGCCAGCTGGCGGCGAAAAGCTCCAGTGATACGCATTGAACGCAAACCGGGCGCCCGGCATGTGTTTGCGGACGCGCTCGGCAACATCGATCACCATGTCCAGCCGTGGTGCGGCAGGAGACCCGCCGTGCTGCTCGGCAAAGCGGCGGCTCGCCGGGTCCATGTCCCAGCCCCAATCCATGTCGTGGATGTCGAACCAGATGCTGCGGTAATCGGGGTGTTGCTTGAGACGCTTGATGATGGCCTCTGCCATGGCCTGCCGCATGTCGGGATTCATCATCGCGACCTGCCCACCCGCGAACCATTCCGGATGCAGTTTTTCGCTGTTCTTCTTGTCCAGCAAGGCCCAGAACGTGCCGTCGCCCCCCTTGGCACGCCAGCTCCGGTCCCAGGTATCGATCTCGGGCGGCCCGGCCTGAAACGAGGGCCCGTGCGACTCTCCGTTCAACAGGTTATGAGCACGGAAGCGCTTGTCCTCGCCCTCCGAACTCAGCACCTCGCGATACGAGAAGCGCGGCACCTGGCGTTCGGTTACCGGCGCGATCGCAAGTCTGGTCTGGCGCGGGATATGCACATAGGTCGGGCTGAGCCACTTCACGCCGAGCTTGCGATCAAGAAACCAGTTAACCCCGTACATCGTCCCGCGCGAAGTCTGGCCGGCAATGAGGATGTGTTCGCCAACCGTCCGGATAAGGAAGCCGTCCTCGCCCAGGCCCTCGAACGACAGATCCGGCGCCAGTGCGGCCATCGCCTTTGCGCCCTGCCCGACGACGATCAGACGCTGTGCGCTGCCATCGCCAGACGATGTCAGCGGCAGGAAGCCCGAGCCTGTGATCAACTGCAGATATCGTGCAAGCTCTCCAGCCGCGTGCATGGTCACCGCGTCTGCGTCTACGGCGACCTGAATGCGATAGTTGCTCCGGCCGGGCTCCGAAAGGGTGAGCAGCGGTGGAGTCTGCCGAGCAGGCGGACGGTCCGCGACGCCGGCAACGGGCACTGGGGTCGCACCATCTGCCTCAAGCAGTTCTGCCGCAAGTTCATCACGCCGCAGCGTCGCCGCGGTGTCGACCGGATCGGTGGTCGACTCCACCCTCACCGCATCAAAATAGGCTGCGCCATTCGTTCCGCTGACCTTGCGCAGGTACAGCAGGAGTTCGCTTGCGCCCTCAGGCGCTGCGACAACGACCGAATGCGGGCGCCAGGTGGATGTCTCGCCGGTCACGAAGAGTGCCGGTTCGGTGCGCCCGCCCAGCGCCACCCGTGCCGGGCCAGCCCAGCCCTGATCGACCCCCTCGCCCCGGTAGCTCAACTGAACGAATACCGAGCCTGCGGGTGCGTTCTCACCCCGAATACGCATGCTGATCCGGTAACGACTGCCCCCCTTGATGGTGCGCTTGTCCTGGGCCACGAAGCCGCCCGTCACCCGCATCGAGGCATTGCCCTCGGCGGCACCGCCGCTGACGACGTCGCCCTTGCCCCACCACGGCGCTTTGCCCGCCTCGAAGCCGCCGTTGGCAATAACCGGCGCACCGTCTCCGGGCTCAGCTGCCAGCGCAAGCGGCGACAGCATCAACCCAGCAAGCAGGGCGACGAGCGCCCACAGGAAGGGAAGAATCCTTACTTCCACAGGCCTTCAATACCCGGTTGACGCAGCAGGGGGACACGGAACTTGCTCCGGAACCGCATCAGGCTGTTGAGGTGCATTCGCCCTGCCCAGCTGAAAGGACCGGCGGCACTGCTGCGCTGGTGGTCGTGAACGAGGCGCGCGCCGGGAAAGCACACCACTCTCTCCCCGGCCTGCCACACTCTCGCGCAAAGATCGACGTCTTCCATGTACAGGAAATAGGCTTCATCCATGCCCGTTACACGCTCGTAGAGCGCTCGCCGGACAAGAAAGCCCGTACCCATGACCCATTCGGCTTCAAACGGCAGCCCCGGCGCCCACGCATCCAGCATCAGGTGCCGCTTCATGCGCGACTTGAAAGGCCAGTACTTGCCCAGTGGTGTGCGGCGGGCGGCAACATCCAGCAGACTGTAGAAGCGCCTTGCCGAATGCTGACGCTCGCCGCCGGGATACACCAGATCGAGCCCGACCAGCCCGACGTCGGGGCGCGCGTCGAAGTAGCGGACAACGCGCTCTAGGCTGTCATCCTCGAAGTACGTGTCGGGATTGAGCACCAGCACGAAATCGAGCGAGCACGCGGCCGCGCCCAGGTTGACCCCCGCACCAAAGCCGCCATTGCGCGTTGCCCGGATCAGCTGCACGCCTGGCGGCAATCGGGCGGACAGCTGCTCGAAGGAATCGTCGGGAGAGCCGTTCTCCACGACGATGATGTCCTTGGCGGCGGCCACCCCATGCTCAAGAATGGAAGCCACGCACTTGCATGTCAGATCCGGTGTACGGAAGTTGACGATAACCGGGTTAACTCGTGTGATATTCATTCCGAACCTCTCAAGCACTGCACTAGACCGCCCCTTGCAGACACCGTCCGCCCGCACTCACCACGTCATCGACAATGCTCCACAGCGCATCCGCCGACGCGGTCCAATCAAAACGCCTGACCTGCTCCCGGCCGCGCCCCGCGAGCTCGGCTCTCAGACCCGGTTCGACCATCAGTTGGCGAAGCGCGCGCGCAATGTCGTCCACGGAGTACGGATCGACGATGAGCGCGGCGTCGCCTGCGACCTCAGGCATGGCAGATACGTTGGAGGTCAGCACCGGAACACCCGAAGCCATGGCCTCGACGATCGGCAAGCCGAAACCTTCATATAGCGAGACGAAGGCAATCGCTTCCGCCCCCCTGTAAATGCGCGGCAGATCCGCATCGGCGAGGCGTCCGGCAAAATGCACATATGCTTCAACGCCTTCATTCCGGGCGAGATTCATCAGTTCGACATTCTCGGTGCCGGTCATGACCAGATGAACATCCATGTCACGCAAGCCCGAGCGCGCGTAGGCGCAGACAAGCCGATCAAGGTTCTTGTAGCTGCGATGGTTGCCCGGATAGAGCACATAGCGGTAGGGCAGCCCAAGCGTTTCGGTGTTGGCGGAAAACTGCGGGCTGACCCCGTTCAGGACGACGTGAACGCGACTGGCCGGCATGCCCGACCACTCAATGAACTCACGCCGTGTGTAATCTGACACGCACACCACAGCCTCGCAGCGTCTGTAGAGCGGCAGGAAGAAATGACGGTAGTAGAGCGCATGCGCGCGACTGTAGAAGTGAAGGTGGGTCAGATCATGCACGGTCACCACGCTAGGCACCGGCGACCACAAAGGCGGCACGAAGCCGGCGCTCCAGAACACACCGCCATCAAGCGCCTTCCCCCGCAAGCTGCGGGAAACCGCCAATGGCGATAACGGACTGCCAATGCGGCCCTGGACATCCAGATCAACCACTTCGGCATGACCCGGACATCCATCCACCATCGCTGTCATGACGTTGCCGATACCGGTCTTTTCGGGCCAGCGCATGTCCGAGAAGACCTGATAACGCGCCCCGGCGCTCGACGTCGTCATCTCAGTCCGCCCACCCAAGCAAGCGCTGCGAAGCGGCAATCCAGTAGTAGCGCGCACGCTTCGGGTCCGCCTTCAGCAACGAAACGATGCACCCCGCAGCCGATCGCGCCACCAGGTAGAGCACGAAATACGCGGGGTAGCGGTTAAGCCCCAGCACCCGTCCAAACCCACGGTTGTAGAGCCTTGCGCGCTTGAATGCACGCTCGTCCATCACCATCAGTGGCTCCGGATGATGGATGCGGAGTTCGGGCTGGTAGCGAACGGGCATCCCCGCACCGACCACACCCAGCAAGTAGTTGACCTCTTCCCCAGCACCCCACCTCGAGCCTGAGCCAACCCCAAGCAGCTCATCAAAGCCACCTGCCTGCCGAACCGCCTCAACATGAAGAAAGATTGTGTAAGAAGTCGCGCAGGTCCAGATGTTGTAACGATTGACCGCGAGTGCTTCGGTCGCCCAACGCCCCTGTGACGGCACACCGTTCGCATCCACGCTGGACCCCGTAAGCCCACGCAACGCAGGATCACGACGGAACTGCTCCGCGACGAATTCCAGCGTATCAGGTCGATACCAGCAATCGTCGTCCGGAAAGCAGACCACGTCGCCGCTCACATGCTTCAAGCCTACATTGCGGGCGCGCGACAGGCCCTTCTCCGACCGCAGGTAAATGATCTCCAGGCGGTCCTTGAACGCTTCGACGAGGCGGCTGACGCGGTCATCCTCGTTCTGATCGATCACCAGCAACTCAAAATTCTGGTGGCGCTGTGCCACAAGAGACTCGAACAGGCGTTCGATCTCGATACTGCGGCCAAGGGTGGCCATTACCAATGAAAATTTCATTTCAAGTCGCTCCTTGAATACTGGCTGGCCCGCGCCCGACCGGCGCAATCACGACCTGTCTCCGTTCGCCGAGCCCGAAAGACACCAGCACACCCATGAACAGATAGACGATTTCCGACTGGTGAAGCGGGTTGACCAGCGACCACAAGGCCACCGGGAGCAACATCCCCATCACCCGCATACCGAGCCCCACTCCGAGAAAAAACACCAGCCACATGCACAGACCAACAGCGCCCGCAATCAAAAACAGATCAAGCGGTGAGCTGAAAACCGAGTTCGTGCCGGCCCCCAGCCCTCTAATGGGAATCCACCAGCCCGAAAAGTGCGCTTCGACAAAACCGAAGCCATAACCCAGAAAATCACGTGCAATCAGGTCGATCGACTGCATGAAGGCCAGACCGCGCTCTTCCTCCAGTCGCACCCGCAACAGGTCGCCACTCAGTTCCGGCCCAAAGCGGAAATAAAACAACGCCGCACCTGCGCCGATTGCAATCGCTTTGAGCACACCACCGGCGCGAAAATGAAGCAGCAGAACAACGCCCACCGGAATCAGAATCGTCTTCGACTCGCTCAGCAAGGCCACCACAATACAAAGAGCGACGAAGAGGACAGCCGACCTGATGTCCCGTGATGACTGCAGAAAGAGTAGGTAGCTGCACAGAAAGAAGAAAATCGCCAACCAGTTCCGCTCCTTGAACGTGCCGTAAAGCGCGCCCTGCATAAACGCCACGTAGCGATGAATCACAGGAAGCTCGAAAAACTGCACAGCGAATTCAAATGCGAGCAGTCCGGCCAGAAACAAGTAACCGAACGGAAGCGACCGCTTCAGGTAGTGATCGCCAAGCGCACGGCCTACAAGATAGAAAGCCGGATACAACACTGCGAACTTGATCACCTGCTCGACAGCCTTCGTCCGTTCGTAGCCTGACGCAAAGGTCAGAACGAGCGCGACCGCAAGGAAAAGACCATATACAAGCGCCTCGACAACCCCAGGACGAAGGAGGTTACGGCTCATAACGAACATCAGTGCTGCAAGCACCCACAACTGCGAAAGCTGTGCCGGCCCGATCTGCACGAACTGAATCGGCAGCAACAATAGGCCGCTCATCAGCACGAGTCGCATCGGATCAGAGAATGCCGTTGCTCCTTTTTCCATGGCTTAGCCCAGGGCGTAGTCACACACGCGGCGTCGCACCACATCCCACGCATACTCGCGTCGGACAAAATCGAGGAGCCGGGAGCTTTCGGCACTTCGTGCTTCGAGATCCATCGCCAACAACCTCGTGGCCATGCCAAGGAGTTGATCCAACGACTCGAACGCGTACTCGGGACCTGGCAGGTACTCAAGCACCCCATCCACCCGGTTGCAGATCACCGGCACTCCTTCTCTCAGGCCCTCGAGCAGCGCATTGTTGGCGGTCGCAAAGGTGAGAGGCAGCAGCACGAACAGCGACCGGGAAATGAGGGTCTGATAATCCTTGGCGCTGAGACGACCGTGGCAAATCACATTGGGCGCATGCCGCAACTCGCCGAGCTTCTCGTACTTCATGCCAACGAGGTTGAAATGTAGCTCCGGCAGCGCCACGGCGAAGCGACGGATGATCTCCGCCAGCAAATCGTAATCGCGGTAGTTGTCGCCCACTACCGTAATCGCGGGCAACGGCATAACCTCAGCCCGCCCATCGCCGTCAGAACACCAGGTGCCGTGAGGAATCTTGGTTACACGACCAGGAAAGCGACGCTCGAAAACCGCCTGTTGCTGCGACGTGAGCACGACGAAACGGCTGACAAAGCGCAGATTGAAGCGCTTGAGTTTCAGGAAAACCGAATCGTTACGCTCGAACCAGTAGTCCTCGCCCAAATGGAGGACGTATACAACCTTTTTTCCAAACAGTCTCAAGATGGGTGCGGAGATATAGGCAGTCTGTTCGGGGTAAAAGATCACCACTGCCCGGTAACGCAACGCACGGTATATCGTGACCAAATCGTTCAACAGAAAATTCAGTTTCCGCTTACCCGACCCGACACTCGCACCTCCTCCCCAAAGGCGAGCACCATCAACGTAATCAGCTGCAGAACTGACCAAGTGATGATATCCGGACTCATCGTCATGATGGTCCCACTTAAATCCAGAGAACAGTACGCCTGAATTACGGCTCATTACGAACACCTTCAAAGTAGTTGACCACTCGCAGACCGTTCACCTTCATGAAGAGCACGAGCGTCCAACTCTTGCCCCACGATTTCGAACGGGCGGCCAAAGAAGGCCGAGCATTACCTTTGCGCGAAGTACCGATTCGGTCATGAATTTCGTTCAGAAACGGAACCAACCAATGACTTTCTCACGTCATTAGGCTTACCAAGCCCCGCTACCTGCATGCGTGCCCCCGAATCCATCGTAGAGAGCAGGCTCTCGGCAAATTCGCTTTGAAGCTGAAATGCAAAATCTGAATTGCGCTCAATGCTCGATACACGGAACACCAGTCCATCCGGAATCAATCCCTTTAAGCCATAGTCAAGCTCCACCATTCGGCGCTGAAACCCACTTGAAATGGCAACATCACCTACTGTGGTCCAGTAAGTGAGCGGTTCAAAGCGCGAGCCAGCTCGGGTTTCCATACGAACGACCGGTATATCTCCATAAGGGGTGGGCAACAGCCCGGCTTGGGTGGATGTCACGGTGAAGCCCTGGGCGGGATAGCAGAAATCAGGCTTGTGTGCCTGCAGGCCCCCGCGCTGATCCTCTCCGTAGGCGACGGACAGCATGACGTGTTGGCCGGCCTGGTTGACGTAGACTCGATTGATCACTTGGGAGTAGAGCTTGTCCAGAAGCACGCTTGCCTGGGGATTGATGACCTCGACCGGCGTGCTGTCGAGACGTTGCCACCCTTCGAAACGATCCGGGAGCATGGCTTCAAGATCGAGTTTGGTGCCCAGATCGGAGAGCTTGATGACCGGCTTGAAATGCTCTGCCACCACGAGGGCGAGCATCATGATCACCGCAAGTGCGATGGCTACGGGCAAACTGAGCGCTTTCATGCCGGCACCCCTGCAACCACCTTGCGATGGCCTGTAATGACGCGCAACAGCGCGTCAACAGAGATGATGATCAGCAGGGCCGTAAGAAAGAGCACCATGCCGGCAAAGCCATGAAGAAAGCCCTGTCCTGCTTCGTCACCAAAATGATAGGTAATCAGCGTAAGCACCATGACCCTGACGACATTCGCAGTAAAGGAGATCGGCACGATCAGGACCGCAAGTGTGATGTTGCGCAGAAGCGAGGTGTGCCTCACCACGTTCAGATAGAGCAGGCCGAGCGATTCGAGCGCGAGCAGCGTCTGCAGACCGGCACAGGCGTCGGCAACGAGGAGTTTGTACTGCCCGATCTGCAGAATGACGCCTGCGCGGGCGATCGGGTATCCAAGGGCGAACAGCGCATTCTCGGCGACGTAGGACACCGCAATCTTCATCGGCATGGTCAGGGAGTCCACGACGGGACCAGGCAGCGGGACCAGAAAGAACAGGAAGAAGACCGGGAACCAGATCTGCTTGAGACTGTTTGCGCCTCGCAAGAGCAGAACCGTGCCAATTAGTACCGGGAGCAGGGAGAGTGCCTGCGCACCATCAATCCCCTGCGATCGGCCGAGGATATAGAGGACGCACCCACCTGCCAGCAGAGGCCAGCCGAGTGCAGGCACCGGACGGTCGTCGTTTGAAGAGAATGCAGGCCACTTCCGGTAGATCAGCCAGACCGCAATGGCGAGCACCATCGGGCCATGAACCTGCTCTTCCGTTGCCCATATGCCCGCCGAAAAGTCCGCGACCATCGGGACGTACATGAAGCAGAGGCCACCGAGCACGATGAGCCACGAAGCGTATGTGCGAATGTCACGCGTTGGCATTCTGCACTCCGGCGTCAGCCTCGCGGCGTGTGCATGCGCTCGGCGAGAGGGGGGCTTTCAAGAGATCGCCCTCATTGATTGTTGAGAATCGACCCGATGACCGTGCAGCCGCCATGGCGCAGGCTGTCTGCATACGTGCGCAGGTTCCGGCTGCCCGTCTGATCACGCCGTGCGACCATGAGCGCCGCCCCTGCGCGGGCGGACAGTGTCTGCCCATCTGCATATTCGCTGCCGGGCGGCGTATCGAGGATGATGACGTCGAACTGTTCGCCAAACTGGGCGAGCAGTTGCGGCAGCAGCGGACGGGCGAGAAGCTCCTGGGGATTGGGCGGGGTTGAGCCTGCCGGCAGAACCGAGAGCCCGAGCAGCTCGGGAATACGCTGCAGCGCATCGGGGCTGCTTCTACCGGAGAGCAGCGTGGAAAGCCCCGTGCGATTCTCGATACCGAAGAGGGTGTGCTGCGAAGGGTTGCGAAGGTCTGCGTCGATCAGCAATGTGCGTTCGCCCAGCTGACTGAACACGACTGCCAGATTCGAGGCGAGCCAGGATCGACCCTCACGGCGGTCGGGACTGACGATGGCGAGCGTCTTGCGCTCGTGCGCAACGTCGAACCAGCGCAGCATGAGCTGGCTGCGCAGGGCACGAAGTGCCTCGACCTTGAGCGAAAACGGTTGATAGGCGGCAACCACTTCGGTGGCGACCGAGCTTTGGCCGGACTGCAGGTAGGGGTAGTCGAACTGCTGCGACAGGGCAAACTGGATGTCGGCCTCACTCAGAAGTCCGAGTGTTTTGGCGGCGTCGCCGAACATCATGCCCTGTTCGCGCTGAAGGCGAAGAATGCGCTCGGCATCCGCAGGCTTGAGACGTCCGGTGTCGATCAGAATCGCGCCGATGGAACGCCCGGCGGGCGCTCCGTTACCGGCAAACAGCTGGCTTGCGTCATGGATCATGTTCATGCGCCTTCTCCTGCCCCGGCGGCTCTGCCGGCGGCGTTGCTGATTTCAGCGAAATTGAGTGCTCGGACTTCAGGCAGCATTTGCAGTCCTCCAGCGCCAGCCTTTCCTGCCCGGGTTATCGGGGGGGATGGAGCCGAGAACGGGCAACCCAAGTTCGTTGAACAGGTCGTCAGCAGAGCGGATTCGAGCGTTGATCAGTTCGAGCAGGAGCGCAACACCGCAACCCAGAGCTGCGCCGAATACGCAGGCAAGCAATGCGTTCAGCAGAAGCCTGGGACTGGAGGGTGACGACGGGACTGTGGCCGAGGTCAGCACTGCGATATTGGTCTGTTGCGTCTGACTTTCGAGGTTGGTCTGCATCAGCCGCTGCGTGACCAGATCGTAGGCATTCTGTGCATTCTCGACGTCGCGCTGCAGCACTGCGATACGGTCTCTGTGCGCCTTGAGTTCAAGCAGGCGGGCCTTTTGCGCTTCGACCGCGGACGCGATGTCAGCCTCGCGCGCAATGCTGATGCGCTCGCTTGTGCCCAGCGAGCGTGCGATGCGTTCAGTTTCGATTGCAACGCGCTGGCGCATCGACGCCAGCTCGGCATCGATTCTCGCCAGATCCGGATGGTTGGGCCCCAGCCTGCCAATGACCTGTTCGCGCTGCGCCTCGATACGTGCGACATCGCCCTTGAGCGACGACACCAGCGGGCTCTGCACTACCTCGGGAAGGGATTCGGCCGAGCCCGACTGGCTTTTCCGCGAGCGGCTGTCGACCTTCTGACCCTGCACGGTGACAAGCTGACTCGACAGCTCGGCCATTCGCGCACTTTCGACGTCGAACCGCTCGTCCGAAGCCACGATGCCGTGTTCCTGCTGATAGTCGGAGAGCTTCTTGCGCGCGATCTCGACCTCGTCGCGGAGACCCTGTGTGCGATCGTTAAACCAGCTTGCATACTGCTTCGCCGGCTCGACCTTGAGTTCCAGCGTCGTTTCGATATAGGCCTCGGCGAAGGCATTCGCGATGGTTGCGGCAAACTCCGGATCGGCTGCCGTGTAGCTGATTGAGATGACGCTGCTTTCGCGGGAGGGCCACACGTCGAGCCCCCTGCGCAGCGAATCGCCCAGCCACGCCTGCAGCGAACCGACGCCTTCAGTGGCCTCCCGCCAGCGCTCCTGGAAAGCCGGCAGGCGATCCATGCCGGTTCTGGAGACAACCTGCTGGGCCACACGGCTCGACGCGATGATGTCCACCTGTGTTGAGATGTAGCCCGACATGGTCTGACCGGATGACGACGACGCAAGCAGCGGGTCGCCACGACTGCCATTGACGACCACGGAGGCGTTGGCCGTGTACTTCTTTGGCAACGCGAGGCTGACGCCCATCACGACCACGACGACGCCCACGAAAATGGCAACCACCGTCCATCGCCGCGCCAGAAGAATCTGAAAGAATTGCTGAAAAGTCATGTGCGGTCCCCTGGTCAGAACAGGCTTTCCTTTACGTAGATGACGTCATCTACCTGGAGCAGGTCGTCGAGTTCAGGCTCGATCACTTTCAATACGCCATCCGCGCCACGGCGGTGAACTCGAAGCCCCCGAATGGTGCCGCGCACCGTCGTACCGCCACCCACGGCCAGCCCCTGCATGACGCTCATGCCGCGCTCGAGGCGAAACGCGCCTGCACGCTGAACCTCGCCGTAGATGTAGAACACGGGGGCTCGATGAACATAGATCAGGTCGCCCCCGGATACGACAGCATCGTTTGCAAGATCGCCATTCATGAAGAGTGCGGGAATGTCGATTTCGCGACGGATCTGCTTTCCTTCACGAACGCCCACGAGGACGACCGTATCTGCACCGTTGGCCGAGATACCCCCGGCGATGGCGAGCATGTCGGTGAGTCGCAGGTTGGCCGTTTCCATCGGGAAACGCCCCGGACGATTGACCTGGCCAAGCACCGCGACCTGGTTGCCACGGATCTGCACGGGAAGGACATTGACCTGGGGCATGAGAACGAAACCGCCTTCGCGCAAGCGGGTCGCGATGGTGTTCTCGGCCTTGGTTGTACTCTGGCCGCCGACGGCGATCGAGCCGATCAGGGGAAAGGTGAGCGTGCCGTTTTCCGACACCCGGGTCTCGGTCGTAAGGTCAGGGTTCTGGAACACCGTGATGCGCACGATGTCTCCGGGCCCGAGGACATACTCCCGCTCTGCCGCGGCCGACGCCACGCCAATGAAGCCGAAGACGAGAAGCAGCAGTGTGGCGAGGAAACGGGATGGAGAAGAGGTCATAGTTTTCGTATCTCGGCTCGGAAGGATTGAACCAGTTGTCTTGAAACCGCCGGCACATCAGTTCCGGCATCGGGGCTTGCAGGGAGCCCCACCATGGGGCGGAATCTAGTTGAGACCCGCAGCCCCCTTCTCCAGCGCAGAGCCCGAACCGGCAATCGACCCGGCGGTCTCGGGAAGCGGTTCGGGCGCCGCAACGCTGCCGCCGTCATCGGCCGCGGCGGCGACGGTAGCAAACTCGCCCACGTATTCAATCCTGGCGATCTCGCGCAGACGCTTGAGTTCGGCCTTGGCCAGTTCGACCTTGGCCTGATTGAGCAGATATTGCTCGATGAAGGGCTGGGCCTTCGCACGATCGATCGGCTCATCACGGTAGCCGGTAAGAAACAGAATCAGGGCGCCGTAAGGCGTGCGACTGACGGCCGCCTGCCCCGTTTCAAGCTGCACCAGTCCGTTGAGCACTTCCATGGGCAACTGCTCTGCAGGCTTCGTTCCGTCACCGGCAGTAAACGGAATGCTCTTCTCGGTCAGCCATCGGGACACCTCCTCAGGCGTGCTGGCCCCCCGGACGGCATCCCGCAACTCCGTGTAGCGCTCAGCCGGAATGCGAATGCTGAGCTCGCGAAGATCATAGATGCGGCGCTTGGAAAAGAGGCCCGGATTGTTCTCATAGAACGCGCTGACTTCCGAGGCGCTGGGACGACCGCCAAAACCAGCCACCTGGTCGGCATAGGCCCGCGCCAGGATCTCGCGCCGTGCGGACTCGATGGCCTCCATAACCTTGGGCGTTCGATCGAGCTTGCGCTCTTTCGCCTGCTGAACCAGCAGCTCCTGATCGATGAGGCGCTCGAGCGCAGCTGCGCTGGCCTGCTTGACCTGATCGGCGGGCACATTTCCGGAGCGCATCAGCAGGGCATTCAGCTGATGAACGGAAAGCTCTTCCTTGTTCACTTTGGCTGCGACCTGAGACGCCGGCTTGGAGGCGCTCTTTTCAGCGCCGCAGCCCGACAGCAGTCCGATGACAATCACGGCAAGCAAGGGCGCCACTCGAACGGGTTGGAACATTAACTGACCTCGGATTTAATAAACCAGGCTTATCGAACTTCACGCTGACAACGCTCTCGTAACGTCAGCTTAACAGTCCGCCGTTTAGCGTCGATGACAGACTTCACATTCCGGAATCATGTTTCACAACGCCCTCCAGCCAACTGAAAGCAAACTTCGGGCCGACACGACCGAATCGTGCTGCAATGCAGCTATATTCAAGGGAAGGGTCGCGTGACCGGCCAGGAAGCACGCACCAAAAAGGCAAGCCGTACGCACTTTGTTTTGCAGCGCAACATAACAACATCATGAAAGCGCGTCAAGCTGATGGCATCACGCTGCAGAATGCTGATTCACGAGCACCGCATATGCCATCAGGCACTGACAGGGTGCATAAAGCAGAAAAATGCACCACCGTGGAACCAGACTCGAGGCATCAGAAGGCAAATTTCCCGGACAACCAGATGGATGTCGCCTTGTAATCGCTGGCAGCGACCGCAGACGATCTTCGAGACCGATCCAGACCAACACTCAAACTGAGCGCGCGCATCGCCTGGTAACTGAGGTTGAATCCATAGGTGGTTGTACGATAATCGCCTGCATCCACGAGGCCATCGTAGCCAAGCTCCGGGTCACCACCGTAATCACGAGTACGGACATCGAAGGTGCCCCCGAGGCGGAGTTTGTCGGAGATCGCCCACGTTGGCGCAATGGAAACAACGCGCGTAACCGCATAATTCGCCACCAGATCTTCTTCGGCACCGATCTCCCGCCGCCACGAAAGCGTCACTGCAGTTTTGGCCGTTGGCACCCACTGCAGGGCGAGACGCCCGGTATAGCCCTGAAAGTCCCGGTTGGGCGCCGAGTCATAACTACGGTCGGTGACACCGAAATAGCCTGACAGGCGCAACGCCCCGGTCAATCGCCAGTCACCTGAAACACGCACATCACGCTGCTGGTAGTCGCGAATCGAGCCCGTTACGTCGGCGCGGTTGGGGTAGCGACCAACGGTCTGGCGCGCGGTAAACACCACACGATTACCCGAGGAAGGACGGTAGGTGACGTTCACATCCACATCCCGACTATCGAGCTCCGACTCCGGACTGGCATTGTCCAGATAGCTGTAGCTCAACCGCGAAGCCCCAACCCCTACAGCCCAATCAGGATGAAACCAGTAGTTTGCGCTCGCGGCGGTACGCACATTGCGACTGATGGTCTGGTTTGAGCCGGCCGTATCGTCAAAGTCGGTCATCGCTTCGCTGTAGCTGTGACTGAGCGCCCCGCTCCACTGATTGCCCATCTGCCAGTCCCACGCCAGTCTGAGCCGGGGCGCACTGTAATCAAGGTCATCGTGAACCGCATAGGCCGAATGCGTGACTGCGAGATCGGCCTGCAAGCGCTGGCGACTGTATACACGGTCGAATGCCGCCGTAACGGCCGTCACACTGATGGTGTCGCCACGCTCACCGCCCTCCGGCTCCTCGCCATCTGCAAGTCGATAGAGGTTGTCATCACGGGTGACAGTCTGCGACACACCGAAGTTGATCGCATCGGCCTCATCAGCCCAGGCCGGCGCATGCGCCACGACCAGCGCTGCGAAGGCTGCGACCTGAACAGCTCCGGTTCGATAATTGCTTGTCGTATCTGCCATGGCTCCGGAGTGTATCGACTCCCCTGTTACATTCTCGAGTGCGCTGCACAGCCTTCATCCTGGTGACATCTTCAGCCTGCAGACTCTCCCGGATTCTGCACGAGCCACCCCCTCAAGTCACGATGAACATACTGCATAGCATCAAAACGATGTGTCGGATTATTTTACACTTCACCGTTTTTGACACCGCATGACATTCGTTTGCGAATGTTGTCGCAGTGCACAAGCAACTGATCGGGATCGCCTTTATTCCAGACGCCCTCGCCGCGGGCACAGTTTGTGCTTTTTATCTCTCAGCGCTGACTGGTGATCAACAGATCTTCATGGCACGGCGCCAACAGCACGATGGTCGTTAATACCCCCGAACCCCATCAGGAGATTTTATTCATGAAGCTCAAAAAATCAGTCGCAGCCCTCGTTCTTGGATTGAGCCTCGCGGGTAGCGCCAGCGCCGCAGTCTATGATCTGGGCACGATCACTCCGGGCACGGTCCTCAGTGACTTCAGCAGCACCTTTGCTTCCGGAACCAGCTTCACCGACACCTGGAACTTCTCGATTGCCACCCCTCTCGAGTCAGCCGGTTGGATCTCCAACGTGATCCTGGGAACGTGGTACAACATCACGGGCCTGAGCGCGAGCCTGTTCACGTCCAGCGGTATCGAGCTTTACGACCTGAACGCGAATCCGGCGAGCACGGCCGACACGCTCTATGGGACGGGCACGTTCGCAGCCGGCGACTACTACTTTGAAGTGTCCGGTACCGCAACCGGACCGAAGGGTGGTCTGTACGCATTTTCCGTGACCACTCAACCGGTGCCGGAACCGGGAACCTACGCAATGATGCTGGCCGGTCTCGGCTTGATCGGCGCAGTGGCCCGTCGCAGGATGGGCGACAAAGCCTGACGTTCGGAACCGCCGCAGATCGTTCATCTGCGGCTAGCTGAAACAAGCGGATCGCGGCCAGCAACCGGGCCGCGTCTGCACTTTCCCCATCCGTGTCCGTACTTCATTACCGAAAAGGCCAAGCACGGCGCCAAGAGCACCCCTTCCACACCTGCGCAAGAACTCGCAATGCTATACTCTAAGCATGTTGCATAGCAGCAATGACTAGGAATAATGCATATGTTCGCGGCCATCGACAGACAGAACGTACTCCGTAGAAGCAGCTTTACACTGACGAGTGCGATCGAGGCATTTCTTGACCCTGCGATCATCGTTTCCGTGCTGCTTTGCAGCGCACTTTACTTCAATGACCGCATGGGTCCTCACTACCTGATACTTTGCGCGCTCTCTTTCGCGCTCAGTTTTCCGGGTAACGTCGCCTTTCATGAAATACCGCGCAGGATGCTGCGCAAGCAATTCTCCAACTGGTTGCTGTTCGTCGGCATCCTCGGCACCTTTGGGGTGGTGTCCGGTTACGTCCATTACTTTCCGCAGGATCTGCTCCTGAGCTGGGCTGTGATTACGCCGTTCGCGCTGATTGGCAGTCATGTGCTGGTGCGCTCCACGCTGCCGCGCGTCATCTCCATGGGGCAAAACCAGCGGGTCGCAGTGGTTGCGGGCGTGAACGACATCGGCATTCGCCTGACGCAGCAGTTTCGCGACAACCCCTACCTGGGCACGAAGGTGCTGGGCTTCTTCGACGACCGCAGCAGCGACCGTCTGCAGCCGACGAATGGCGTGCCCATCCTCGACACGATGAGTCGATTGGCCGAGTTTGTTAAGCGCCACCACGTCGAAGCGATCTACTTGGCGCTTCCGATGGCAACCCAGCCGCGCATCCTGCAACTCCTCGATGACCTGAAAGACACGACCGCGTCGATCTACTTTGTGCCGGACATTTTCGTGACCGACCTGATCCAGGGTCGCCTTGACAGTGTCGGGGGCATGCCGGTCGTTGCGGTTTGCGAAACGCCGTTCACCGGCTTCAGCGGCGTGATCAAGCGTGCATCCGACGTGTTGCTGTCAATGCTGATCCTGCTGATGCTGACGCCGATCATGGCCGCGCTTGCGGTCGGCGTAAAGATGTCGTCCCCCGGCCCGGTGATCTTCAAGCAGCGCCGTTACGGGCTCGATGGAAAGGAGATTCTTGTCTACAAGTTCCGCTCGATGACGGCCACCGACAACGGTGCGGTGGTGAAGCAGGCCACCAAGAACGACCAGCGCATTACCCCGTTTGGTGCCTTCATCCGCCGTACCTCGCTGGACGAGCTGCCGCAGTTCGTGAATGTGCTCC
Organism: Parazoarcus sp. PS-13 R2A; assembly: GCF_057621855.1. NCBI lineage: Bacteria > Pseudomonadati > Pseudomonadota > Betaproteobacteria > Rhodocyclales > Zoogloeaceae > Parazoarcus > Parazoarcus sp. PS-13 R2A. The sequence continues at coordinate 6,802 of NZ_JBYEXN010000023.1, read as the reverse complement.
AGGGCCGCATGAGCATCGTCGGCCCGCGTCCGCACGCGGTGGCGCACAACGAGACCTACCGCAAGCTGGTGAAGGGTTACATGGTGCGGCACAAGGTGAAGCCGGGCATTACCGGCTGGGCGCAGGTCAATGGCTACCGCGGCGAAACCGAAACGGTGGACAAGATGGAAAAGCGCATCGAGTACGACCTCGAATACCTGCGCAACTGGTCGCTGAGCATGGACCTGTGGATCATCATCAAGACCGCGCTGCTGGTCATCAAGGACCGCAACGCCTACTGAGCGGGCAGCTCCTGCGGAGGGAGGCGAGACTCATGCCACCGCGCCTTCCGCACCCAGCGCCGGCAGCACCAGGCGGAACACCGCCCCCGGGCCGGTGTTGCGCAGTTCGATATAGCCGTGGTGCTGGCGTGCCGTCTGATAGGCCAGATACAAGCCGAGCCCGGCGCCACTGCCAACGGCGCGTGTGGTGAAGAATGGCTCGAATACATGCTGGGCGATGGCGCTGTTGATGCCCGGCCCGGTATCCGCGATTTCCAGCCAGGCCATGCCGCCCGAGCAGCCGGTGCTGCAGCGAACCACCCCACCCTTTCCGGCCACCGCCTTGACCGCGTTGTCGAGCATCTCGTCGATTGCGACGGCAAGCCCGCGCGGTGAAACCATGGCGACCGCATTGGCCTCGCACGACACGTCGAACTCGACCTCGGCCGGAGCGCTCGCCTTATAGGTGAGCAGCACCTCGTCGACGATGCGATGCAGTTCGGTGGGCTTTGGCTCTTCTTCGGCACCACCTGCGCTGCAGCGCAGGGCTTCGACGATGCGGTGGATTCGATCCAGCCCGGTGCGGGACTCCGTCAGCAGTTGGGGCGCGTCTTCGCGCACGAAATCACGATCGGCGCGCTCGCAGGCGCTATTCCATTCCGCAGCGGATGCACCCTCGGCAACGAGCCTGTCGGCGACCTCACTGAGCTTCACGAGCTGCTCGCAGTAGCCGCCCAGCGCATTCAGGTTGCCACCGATATAGCCCAGCGGGGTGTTGAGTTCGTGCGCCATCCCCGCGGCGAACTGGCCGAGGGCGGCCATTTTTTCGGACTGGACGATTTCTTCCTTGGCCGCCTCGAGGTGGCGCACCGCGTCCTGCAGGGCGGCGGTGCGCTCGGCGACACGCTGCTCGAGTTCGGCCTTGGCCTTGATCAGCTCGGCATTGCGTTCGGCCACCGTGGTGTAGAGGGTGTGCACGGCGCTGACCAGTGCCCGGTTGGCGGGGTCGGCCGTGCTTGCATCATGGTCATAGGCGTCGGCCGCGCTGGCGCCATCTTTCATGGCGTGCAGCTGACGTGACATCGACATGTCGATGCCGAGGATGTGAAGCGCAAGCCAGCTCGAGACGTAGCGCAGCAGCTCTGTGAGGACGCTGCCCTCACCGGACGCAATCGCAGCCGCGAGGGAGTCGATCTGCGAGGCGAACTCTGCATGCGCCGCACAGTGTTTCTCGAAGTGGCGGCGGTCGATGCCGCGCTGCTTCATCATTTCTTCTTCGGTACGGAAATGCAGCAGCGCATAGCGCCCGAGGCCGCCCATGACATGGTCGAGCTCGGCAGCTGACAGGCTGTGTCCGGTCGCAAGACGTGCACCGAGCTGATTGACCAGGCCGACCAGCTTGAAGTGCTGCTCGTCGACTTCACCGAGACCTGTTTCGAAATAGTCGGCCCAGATGAAGGGGCCGTCGGATGCAACGTGTTCGGTGCTCATGTCTTTCCCGTTTGGTAGGTGACTAGGCAACAGAGACGATGACGGCTCGCCCCTCCGTGCGCTCGAGGCGCAACAATTGCTCGATGATCGCGTCATCGATGACGAAGCCCTTGCTCAGCAGCAGGTATCCGTCCGCGTGGATCAGATCTCTGGCCAGCACCATGCCGGCCTTGAGCATTGCGGGGCGCAGCCGTTGCTCGCTGTTCGCGCGCTCGGTTTTCAGGGACACGCCGACGCTGACGAAGGCATCGACCACGGAAGGGTCGTAGCGCTTGCCGCGGTTGGCGACGATGAAATCGAGGGCGTCCTTGGGGCTGAGCGTGCGCCCGACCATGGTGCCGAGCTGCAGCGAATCGAAGGCATTTGCCACCGCGAGGATGCGAGCGAGGCGCGGAATCGCCAGACCGGCACTGCCATCGGGGTAGCCGGTGCCATCGAAGTGTTCATGATGGGCGCGCACGACCGAAGCGGCTTCGCGCAGCGGCGAAATGCCCATCAGCAGGGTTTCGGCGCGGGTCGGATGCGTCATGACCACGCTGCGCTCTTCAGCATGCAGCGTGCTGTAGGGTTTTGCGAGGAGCTCGTCGGGCAGGCCGATCTTGCCCATGTCGTGCAGCATGGACGCGAGCACCAGGGTTTGCTGCTCGGCATCGCTCACGCCCAGCTTGCGTGCGATGTTGCGCGCGATGTCGGCAACGCGCCGCCCGTGCCCCTTGAGAATCGGACTGCGAGACTCGATCAGCTCGCAAAACACTCGCACGGTGCTGGTGTAGGACTGGTGCAGCTCGCGATGCGCCTTGTCAGTGGCGGAGAGCGCTTCGCTCAGCTCCTTGGTGCGAGCCTGGACCCGTGCCTCGAGCTCGGCGTTGAAGTGCCGGAGCTGCTCGTTCTGCTCGGCGATCGTCTGCGTCATGCGCTCGTTCTCGAGCTTGAGATACTTGCGTTCGAGTGCGTCGCGGACCAGCAGCTTCAGTTCGTCGTCTTCCCACGGCTTTGATACGTAACGGTAGATCTGGCCACGGTTGATGGCTTCGATCGTGGAGCTCATGTCGGCGTAACCGGTGAGCAGGATGCGCACGGTATCGGGCCAGCGCTCGCAGGCCGTGGCCAGCAACTGCGCACCGGACATGCCCGGCATGCGCATGTCCGACAGGATCAGATCGACCGGTTCGGCTGCAAGCAGCTGCAGCGCTTCGTCGCCGCTCTCCGCGGTTAGCACCCGGTAGCCCTGCGGCCGGAACAGCCTGCGCAGGCTGGACAGGATGTTGGCCTCATCGTCTACCAGCAGCAGGGTGGGCGGCTGAGGGGTCTCGACTGCGGGGACGGGCGTCGTGGTCATGTGTTGTTCCCGTTATCGGCGGGCTTGAGGGTGTCGGGTGCAGATCCGGGTTGCGGGGCCGACGGCTGCAGTTCCGATAGCGGCAGCTCGATGGTGAAGGTGCTGCCCTGCCCCGGCACGCTGGTGGCAAAGAGCCTGCCGTGGTGCTGACGGATGATGTCCTGCGCCAGCGACAGCCCGAGCCCGGTGCCCTTGCCTGCGCCCTTGGTGGTGAAGAAGGGTGCGAAGATGCGATTGAGGATGTCGGGGGGAATGCCGCTGCCGGTGTCGGTGATGCGGATGAGCACCTTGTCGCCCTCGACCGCCGTTACGACGGTGATCGTGCCCTGGTGCTCGATGGCCTGCGCCGCATTGGCGAGCAGGTTGAGGAACACCTGGTTGATCATCGAGGGCACGCACCAGACTTCGGGCAGCTCGCCGTATTCGCGGATGACCTCGGCCTTGTGCTTGATCTCGTAGCGCAGAATGTTGATGGTGGAGTCGAGCCCGCGATGGAGGTCGGCAAACTGCCACTCCTGCTCGCCGACCCGCGAGAAATCCTTGAGGTCGCGAACGATGCGCTGCACGCGGTCGAGCCCGTCGCGGCTTTCTGCGAACAGCGCCGGAAGGTCTTCGCGCAGGTAACCGATGTCGGCAGCAACATATTGCGCCTCGGCAGACGCCAGCGCCTGCGCCGGATCGTCCGACGCGGCCACGGCATGGTAGGCCGCGATCAGGCTGAGCATGTCGCCGACGTTGCGTTCGAGGGTGCCAAAGTTGGTACTGACAAAGCCAATCGGCGTTTTCAGTTCGTGGGCAACGCCTGCGGCGAGCTGGCCGATGGCGGCGAGCTTCTCCGACTGCACGAGCTGAACCTGGGCTCCTTCGAGTTGCTGGTTGAGGTGCACGGTCTCGGCGAGCTGTGCCTTCAGAACCGCTTCGTCCTGGCGCCACTGGCTGATGTCGCGCAGCGTGCCCAGGATGCGGGCCGGCTGACCGTCGGCGCTGCGCTCGATGAGTTGTCCGCGGACCTGCGTCCAGCGGTATTCGTAGTTGGAGTCGCGCATTCGCAGATCGCAGCAGAATGGCGTATCTTCGTTGGCAAAATGCGCGCTCAGGTGCTGGCGCAGGCGCCCGATGTCATCCGGATGAACATGATTGACGAAAGCTTCGCTATCATCGCCAAAGCCGCCATTGTCGTAGCCAAACAGGGCGTTGAATCGGGGGCCATAGAACACCTTGCCGTTCTGGATGTTCCAGTCCCACACACCATCGCCGCCGCACTCGAGCGCAAGTTGCCAACACGTCCCTGAATCGTCGGCGCCGGACGCCGACCAGCACGATGGCAAGGGGTGCGAGTGAAACCGCGGGGGCGCGGATGCGGCCATTGTTCGTGTTTCCACTTGATGGACATCAGGCGAGGATATCGGCAGCGCAGACTAAAATCCAGATATATGGCATCGCCCGGGAACAAGGAGCAGCAAGCGTGTTCAACAAACTGATGAGTTCGGCAGATGATGAGCAGGGCGTCGCCATCGACCCCGCACGCCTGTGTCCGGGTCTGTTTGTCCGCCTCGACCTGGGCTGGATGGCGCATAACTTCATGTTCAACCAGTTCCGGATCACCTCCGCGACGCAGGTGCGCGAGCTGCAGGCACTGGGGCTGACCACCATTACGTATTACCCCGCGCGAAGCACGGCGCGGCCACTGGATCTTGACGGCGGGGTGGGGTCCGGGGCTGCGGAGGCTGGCGCGGGGACGAGGGGGGAAAGCATTTCTCACGCGGAGGGCGCGGAGGACGATGCGGGGGCAGGGGAAGGTCTGCCTCAAGTGGAGGACGGCTCCGGAGAGACGGAAGACCCGGCTGCGCCGCGCGTGAGTGAGAAGGAGGTGCAGGCACAACGGCTGGCGGCTCGGCGGGCGGAGATTGCGCATTGCGAGCGACGCTATGCGGCGGCAGCTGCGGGGGTAAAGTCGGTGATGCGGGATGTCTTCCCGGCCGGCGACAAGGCGGTGAGCACCGCGCGCAAGCTGGTGGGCGATACGGTGGATGGGCTCGCCGAGGCGGGCGAGATCGTGATCCATCTGATGAACGAAAAGCTGGCCGACGAAACTGCATATTTCCATGTGCTCAACGTGATGGTGCTGTCCATCCTGCTGGGGCGCGAGCTCAAGCTGCCACCGGAGATACTGCGGGTGCTCGGCGAGGCGGCGCTGTTTCACGACGTCGGCAAGCTGAAGGTGCCCGAAACCGTGCTACGCAATGACAGGCGCAACCGTCATGAAGAGGATTTCTTCCGCCTGCACACCACTTATGGAAGCGAGATTGCACGCGAACTGGGCAGCCTGACCACGGCGGCCTGTGACGTGATCGAGTATCACCACGAACGGATGGACGGCAAAGGCTACCCCAAGGGACTGAGCGGGCAGCACGTGCCGCTGCTTGCGCGACTGGTGGGCATCACCAACCATTACGACAACCTGTGCAATCCGCTGAGCCTCGACGCGGCCATGACGCCGGCCGAGGCGCTGACCCACATGTTCCGTAATGAGAGCGAAGCCTGGGACAAGGCCATGCTGCAGGCTTTCATCCGCCTGCTCGGAGTCTATCCGCCGGGATCGCTGGTACAGCTGTCGAACGGAAACATTGCGCTGGTGGTGGCTGTGAACCACGCCGACCTGCTGCGCCCCTCGGTGATGGTGTTCGACCCCTCGATACCGCGCGAAGAAGCGCTGGTGGTTGACCTGATCGAACATGCGGATGTTGAGATCGACGTGGTGCTCAACCCGCGCGAGCTCGATCGCGCTGCGCTCGCCTATCTGTCACCACGACGCAAGATGAGTTATTACCACAGCAAACGCACGTAGCAGGCGCGCGCCGGGCAGCGAGGCCTGCCGCTACCTGACGGGGTCGCCGTTGCGCAGGCAAGCGGCGATGGCAGTGGCAATGCCGTCGGCCATGCGCGCCTGTCGCATGGGGTCGCGCAACAGCAGTTCTTCATCCCGGTGCTTGATCACGCCCGCCTCGAACAGCAGCGCGGGCATGGTAGCGTGGCGCAGGACGGCGAGACCATCGTAATAGTGCACCGCATGGGTGGCATCGGCGTAGGGACGACGACGCGCATTCTTGTGCGTGGGGACGAAACCCAGCCGCTGGAGCCGCGCCCCCGCCACGCGCGCGCACAGCAGGCTGCGCGGCAAGTCGGGATTCTCGCGCGAGACGAACAGCGAGTGACCGGCGAATTCGTCGTTAAAGTCGAGCGCCAGGTCGTTCCACGTCCACGGCTGCAGCTCGTGTGCGGACACCGAATCGTGATGGATGGAGATGAACAGCTCGGCACCTTCGGCCGCCGCTTGCGCCGGCCGGGCACGCAGGCTGGGGATCTCGCCGTCTGCGTTGATGACCCGCACCGTCAGCCCGCGCTCACGCAGCGCACTCACCAGCTGCCAGGCCAGATCGCGATTGAACTCGAACTCGCTGCGCCCCCGCGCACTTGTCGCCCCGCTCGCCGCGAGCGTGTGGCCGATATCGACGGCAACGGTCTGCGCCTGTGCCCCTGCCATGAACAGCGCAAAGATGAGACCGGCGCGGAAAAACGTCTGAAGCAAGATGAAAACCTCGGTGCGTGAAAGGCCGCAGTGTGTAACGCCAGCATCGTATACGCCATCCACGATAATCCTTATGCACAGCCGCCGCGAAGCCCGCGCGGATTGTTGCGACGCAGTGCCCAA
>NZ_JBYEXN010000022.1:0-89653 GCF_057621855.1 Parazoarcus sp. PS-13 R2A | reverse complement strand
GCCGACAAGCAGTCCTTCAGTAGACGCACAAGATGGATGTCCGTCTGCACAACGACGCTGGCCCCATTGGGTTGACCGAGCCCGTCGCAACACGCGTAAAGCGCTCACATGCTGATAAGGTGCCCGTACGGCATAGCGGCGCGCGATCCGGCGTGCGCTGTTGTCTGCATTGGAGGCCACATGGCGATCGAACTGAACAAGGACATTCGCGCCGAAGCGATTGCTTCGATCGAGCGCTATTTCAGCGAAAATATGGACGAGCCGATTGGCAACATCGCAGCGGGGGCGTTGCTGGGTTTCTTTATCGAAGAGATTGGTCCGGCGATCTACAACAAGGGCGTGGCGGACGCGCAGGAGCGCTTGCAGATGCGGGTGATGGAGCTCGATATCGAGGTCCATGAAGAGGAATTTCAGTACTGGCGAAAGCTTGAACGCAAAGGCAAGGGGCGCAAGTAGGGGGCAGGCGAGTTGCGGAAGGGTGCAGGGCGGTGACCGGGGTGGCCGCCGCCCCTGCGCTACTGGCTTACTCGGGCTTGCGCGCGACCATGCCGATCAGTGCAGAGCGGCCCTTGTGGCCTTTGCCTTCATCGACGTCGTCTTCGTATTCGACCAGTTCCTCGATCTCCCAGTCTGCAAACGCTTCGCGCAGGATGTCTTCGGTGTAGAGGTTTTCCACCGCGGAGGGGCCACCGGTTCTGTATTCGAGCTGTTTGGGGGTGTAGCCCTGCAGCAGGATGCGCCCGCCGGGGCAGGTGAGGCGCTTCATGACTTCGAACTGTTTGTCGCGCCATGCGGGGCCGACGAACTGGATGAAGATGCCGACGACCCAGTCGAAGGCGTTGTGCATGTCTTCCGGCGGCCAGCCGGGGGCGAGCATGTCGGCCTGGATGAAATTGACGTCGAGCTTGCGGCCAGCGGCGAGGTGGCGGGCTTTTTCCACCGCAATGGCAGAGATTTCGATGGCGGTGACTTCAAGTCCCTGTTCGGCGAGCCAGACCGAGTTGCGGCCTTCGCCGTCGGCCACCGATAGCGCCGTGCGCCCGCTTTGCAGCAGGTCGAGCCGGTGGGCGAGGAAGCGGTTGGGCTCGGTGCCGAACAGGTAGTCGTCGCCTGCGTCCCGGTAGCGGGCGCTCCAGATGCTTTCCTGATTCATGTTTGCAAACTCCTGTCGTCGTATTCGCGCAGCCCTTGCGGTGGTGCGCTTTGTTCATCGGGGCTGCTGCGTCGCTCGTGCGGTGTGTCAGGGGGCCAGCCCGATCTGTTGCAGTGCTGCATGAATGCCTGTGGCCATCTCCTGGTAGCCACGGGCGTTGGGGTGGATCTTGTCGGCGGTCAGTTCGGGGCGGGACAGCACGTCCGAAAAGACGTCGGCGATCAGCGGAATTCGCTCTTCTTCTGCCAGGGCTTCGTACAGTGGGGCGTCGCTTGCCTTGCTGGCAACCAGTCCGAAGAGCGAAAGCTCTGGCACCGCAACGAGGACCGGCTGCGCGCCCGCAGATTTAACTGTAGCGACGATCTGGCGAATGTCTTCCTTTACTGCGCTTTGCGCACGCCGGCGCAGAAAGTCGTTGCCACCGATCTCGATGATGACCAGCCGGGGCTGGTGTTCGTCGAGCAGGGGGCGGATGCGGGCGGTGGCCGCTTGTGCGGTGTCGCCGGGGATGCCGGCGTTGATTACCTGCCAGCCGGTGCGGGCTGCGAGCAGGGTGGGCCAGTCTTCACCGGCAGCGGCGCCGGTGCCAAAGGTGACGCTGTCGCCAAAGGCGAGCACGTTTGCGCCCGCTGACACGGCAGGCAGCGCTGGCGCTTTGCCGCAGGCAGTGAGCAGCAGCGGCAGCGCGAGGATGCCGAGGAAGGATCTGCGATTCACGTGGCGCTGGCCGCTTGGCGGGATCAGCCAGCGTTGCGGCCAATTGCGTTGGCCAGATTGCACACGGCGGCACCGACGCCTTCGAGCATGTCACGCGTGCGATCGTCCGCGATGCTGCCGTCGGCACCGAGCACCTTGTTGGCGGCGGGAACGGCGGCCTGCTCGGGGACCACGATAAGGCCCAGGTTCGACAGATAGAGCCGTGCATGCTGCATCGCGCGGATGCCGCCGAGCGCGCCGGGCGAGGCGGTGATCAGGCCGGCGGCCTTGCCGCGCAGGTGGATGGTGCCTGGCTTGCCGCTACCGTCGGGCAGCGGACGCGACACCCAGTCGAGGGTGTTCTTCAGCAGCGGGGTGAAGAAGCCGTTGTATTCGGGCGTGGCGACGATGACGCCGTCGTGCTCGGCAAACAGTCGCTGCAGGCGTGCGGCCGCCTCGGGCAGGCCTTCGCTGGCTTCGAGATCGCCGTCGTAGAGGGGCATGACGAAGTCACGCGGTTCGACAAAGGTGACGTCGGCGCCGGCGTTCTTCGCGCCCCTGATGGCAACCGCGAGGGCGCGACGATTGAAGGAGTCCTGGCGGGCGCTACCGCAGAGTGCGAGAAGGCGAGTGCGGGTCATCGTCGTTTCCTGGTGATGTGGATCATGGTTGGGATCAGCTGAGTGACCACCTGCCGCAGCCTTGGTTCAGCGGCAGTGGTGGCCGTGTCGGGACGCGATCACGCTTTCGTGGCGCGCGTTGTGCCCGGCTTCGGCGAAAAGTACTGGCATGGCGTGCCTGACGCGGCCAGCACCTCGCGCCACGGTTGGTTGCGACTCTTGAAGTGCAGGGCGTTGCACCCGTAGGGCAACGCCGTGTCGTGGGTGATGAAGTAGTGCGTGCAGCGGATGCACCGTCTGTCGTTCGTAGGGTTGTCCATGTACGGCGTGCGCGAGTCGAATGCGAATACTGCCTTGTATTGAGATCTGCTCTGTCCGTCAATTCCAGGATCGCCGGGCGTGCATTCCGCCTGCTCAGCGCACCTCCAGTGCCCGGCGGGCTTCGTGCATCTCCTGCACGCCGGCCTCGATGGCTGCGCCGGGAATGGCCGAATAGCCCATGCGGAAGCAGTTCTGGCTGGCCTTGCCGGGGCGGGCGAAGAACACCCCGCCGGGCTCAATCAGCACCCCGCGCGCCTGGCAGGCCTGTGCCAGCGCGGCGGAGTCGAGGCTGGGCGGGCCCTGCACCCATGCGCCCGATCCGCCGTGGGCGTGGCTCACGCTGCAGTCGGGCATCCATCTGGCCAGGGCATCGAGCAGCAGCGTGCGCCGCTCGTGATAGGTCACGTTGAGCTTGCGGATGAAGGCGTCGTGATGGCCCTGCGCGATGAACAGGCTCGCGATGTGGGCGTTGTTGGAGGGGACATGCCTGACCATCAGGCGGCGCATGGCGCGCAGCTCGCGTATCAGCTCGGCGGGGGCGACGATGTAACCGATGCGCAGGCCGTGTGCGAGCGTCTTCGACAGGCTGCCGAGATAGATTACGCGGCCTTCCTGGTCGAGGCTCTTCAGCGCAGGCAGCGGACGTCCCGAGAAGTTGAGCTCGCTCTCGTGGTCGTCCTCGAACAGCACCACATTGCGCCGGCGCGCCAGCTCCAGCAGTTCGTGGCGGCGCTCGAGCGGCATGGTGACGCTGGTCGGGCACTGGTGGCTGGGGGTGACGTAGACATAGTCGCAGCGCCCGAGCCTGCGCGAGGGCACCAGACCCATCTCATCCACGGTGAGCGAGATCACGTTGTCACTGCGCAGCTCGAAGTTGTTGCGCGCATCGGGGTAGCCCGGGTCCTCCATGCCGACCACGGTGTCGCGATCGAGCAGCACGTTGGCGAGCAGGTAGCACGCCATCTGCGCGCCCCCGGTGACGAGGATCTCGTCACGCTGGGCAATGATGCCGCGCGCCGGCAGCAGCCGGTGCTGGATCTGGCTCACCAGACCGTCGTGGTCGCGGTCGACATGATCCTGCGACCACTTTCGCACCGCGGGCACCATCAGCGACTGCTGCGAGCAGGCACGCCAGTCGGCCAGCGGCATCAGGCTGGGGTCGAACTGGCCATACACAAACGGATATCTGAAGTCCTGCCAGTTCGCAGGCTTGGCAATGTTGCGCTGCTTGCTGACCGAGCTCTTCAGGCGTTCGTCCCAGGCCAGTGGGCTGTCGGGGCGGTCGGGATTCTGGCTGCGACTGGCCTGGCCGAGCACGATGTCCGGATTGACGAACAGCCCGCTGCGTTCGCGTGAGACCAGAAAGCCCTTGTCGACCAGCATCTGCAGCGCCAGCGAGACGGTGTTGCGCGACACGCCCAGCGCCTGCGCGAGCGAACGGCTGGGTGGCATCGCCGCGTCGATCGGGATCAGCCCGTCGAGGATGCTGCGCACCATCATCTCCTTGATGCGGCCCTGCAGCGTGGGGCTGCTGCCGGAAAACTGCGGCAGCAGTTTTGCCCAGATGTCAGTGGTGACCTGTGCTGGCCGCATGTGGTGCTCTGAAGGTCATTTCAGTTCTGGCCCTAAAAAAACTCAGTTATGGCGCTAACCCTTGGTGAGGCACAAGCATAGCATCTGTTTCCACCAACCCCCCCACCAAGACCCTCGCCACGAAGGACAGAACATGACGAACGAGTACCTCAAGAAAGCCACGCCGCCCATCGAGACCATCGACTCCGCCACGGGTGAAACCGTGCAGCGCATGCTCGCCGAGATCAAGCGCGAGGGTCGCGAAGCCGTCGAGCGCTATGCCCGCGATCTCGATGGTTACACCGGCAAGATCGTGCTCGACGAGAGCGATTTCGCCGCCGCCGCCAAGGCTGTGCCGGCCAGCGTGCGTGAAGACATCGCCTTTGCGCACAAGCGGGTGAAGGATTTTGCCCAGCGTCAGCGCGACTCGCTGGCCGAGTTCGAGGTCGAGTTGATGAACGGCCTCATTGCCGGCCAGAAGCTGATCCCCGCCAACACCGCCGGCTGCTATGTACCGGGTGGGCGCTACGCGCACGCGGCTTCGGCAATCATGAGCGTATGTACTGCCCGCGTCGCAGGCGTGCCCAACATCGTGGCCACGTCGCCCGCGCACAAGGATTCCGGTGTGAATCCGGCCATCCTCTACACCATGCAGCTGTGTGGCGCCGACACGATGCTGGCGCTGGGCGGCGTGCAGGGGATTGCCGCGATGGCTTTCGGGCTGTACTCGAAGGCACCTGCCGACATCATCGTCGGCCCCGGCAACCGTTTCGTGGCTGAGGCCAAGCGCATGCTGTTCGGCAGCATCGGCATCGACGTGGTGGCAGGCCCGACCGAGTCAGCCATCATCGCGGACGAGAACGCCGACGTTGAGATCGTCGCCGCCGACCTGGCGGGTCAGGCCGAACACGGTCCGGATTCCCCGGTTTGGCTCTTCACCACCTCGCGCGAGCTGGGACAGAAGGTCATCGACATCATGCCGCGCGTGATCGCTGACCTGCCGGAGCCGGCACGCACCTCGGCCACGATCGCCTGGCGCGACTACGGCGAAGTGGTGTACGCCTCGAGCCGCGAAGAGATCTGCGAGATCAGCGACCGCTATGCGCCGGAGCACCTGCAGGTGCTGGCCTCCGATCTGGACTGGTGGCTCGAGCGTCTGACCAACTACGGCTCGCTGTTCCTCGGTGAGGAAACCACCGTGGCGTACGGCGACAAGTGTTCCGGCCCCAACCACATTCTGCCGACCCGCGGCGCTGCGCGTTACTCGGGTGGCCTGAGCGTGGGCAAGTTCATCAAGACCGTGACCTACCAGCGCCTGAACCGTTCGGCCAGCCGCGAAGTGGGCCAGGTTGCAGCGCGCATCTCCCGCCTCGAGGGCATGGAAGGTCACGCACGCACGGGCGATATCCGGCTGAAGAAGTACTACCCGGAAGAGCAGTTCGAGCTCGGCACGCTGCAAGGCCACCAGGGTTAATCCGCCATGACCACCAGCATCCCATCTGACGGCCTCTGGTTCGGCAAGGACCTGAGCAATTCCCCGCCGATTCCGGAGGAGGCGATTGAGCGGGCGGTGGCGCTGATGCGCAGCGGCCGTCTGCACCGCTACGGCGAGCAGGGTTCGGGCTACCCCGACCCCTCCTTGCTGGAGCAGGAGTACGCGGCCTATGTCGGCAGCAAGTATTGCGTGGCGGTGAGCTCCTGCGGCGCGGCGATGTTCCTGGCGCTGAAGGCGCTGGGGGTGAAGCCCGGCGACAAGGTGCTTACCAGCAGCTTCACGCTGGCGCCCGTGCCCGGCGCGATTGCCCACGCCTGCGCTCAGCCGGTGCTGGTGGAAACCACGGCCGACTACACCACCGATCTGCAGGACCTGGAACGCAAGGCCGCAAGCAGCGGTGCCAAGGTCTTCCTGCTTTCGCACATGCGCGGCCACATCACGGATCTGGCCGCCGTGCGCGAGATCTGCGACCGCCATGGCGTTGCGGTGGTCGAGGATTGCGCCCACACCATGGGCGCACGCTGGGACGGTCGCCACACCGGTACCTGGGGTCGTATCGGCTGCTACAGCAGTCAGACCTACAAGCACATCAACTCGGGCGAAGGTGGCCTGCTGGTCACCGACGACGACGACATCGCCGCGCAAGTCATCCTGATGTCGGGCTGCTACATGATGTACGAGCAGCACATCCTGCGTCCGGCGCCGGAAGTGTTCGAGCGCTGGCGCTATGTCACGCCCAACTTCAGCATGCGCATGTCCAACCTGGCTGCGGCCCTGCTGCGGCCACAGCTGGCCTTGCTGCCCGAGCGCGACGAGTGCTGGAACCGCATCTACGCCGATCTGGCGCGCGAGCTGGCCAAGGCGCCCGGCGTGTCCCTGCCGACGCGGGATCCGAGAGAGGCGTTCGTGCCGAGCTCGATCCAGTTTTCGCTGGATCTCCCGCCTGCGCAGATCGAGCGCTTCGTTGAAGAGTGCGCCCTGCGCGGTCTCTACATCAAATGGTTCGGTCTGCCCAAGCCGGTGGCCTTTACCAGCAACTTCAAGCACTGGCACTACCTCGACGAACAGGCGCCAATGCCGCAGTCGATGGCGGTGCTGAGCCAGTTGCTCGATCTGCGCACGCCGCTGTCGCTGACGCCGGAAGACTGCCTGCTGATCGGCCGGATCGTGCAGGTCGCGGCCGGCATTGCCCAAGTTCAAACCTCTTGATACCCGAAAGGAATTCTCATGAGCCACGCTCCCGCCTCTGATCCACTGCAGGAACACTCGCTCGACCCGGACGACTGGGACGCATTCCGTGCGCAGGCGCACCGCATGGTCGATGCGGCCGTCGACAAGATGGCGCGCAACCGCGAAGGCCGGGTGTGGAACCCGTTCCCGGCGGAGATGAAGGCAGGCTTCCAGGCCCCGTTGCCCACTGCCGGCATCGGCGCCGAAGCGGCACAGGCGCAAATGGAGGCGCTGCTTCCCTACGGTGTGGGTAACACCCATCCGCGCTTTTTCGGCTGGGTGCACGGCTCGGGCACGCCGGGCAACCTGATCGCGGAAATCGCGGCGGCGGCAATCAACGCCAACCTGGGCGGGCGCGACCATGGCGCGATGTATGTGGAAAAGCAGGTGGTGAACTGGTGCCGGGAGCTGTTCGAGTTTCCTGACACCGCCAGCGGGATCATCGTCAGCGGCACGTCGACGGCGACCATCATCGCGCTGAAGGCGGCGCGCGACCGCTGCTTCGATTTCACCAGCCGCAAGCGTGGCATGCAGCAGTCCGAGCTCGGGCAGCTGGTGGGCTACACCTCGGCCCAGACCCACTCCTGCGTGGCGCGTGCCTTCGACATTCTGGGCCTGGGCTCGGATGCGCTGCGCAAGATTCCGGTCAACGCGCGTTTCGAGATCGACACTGTCGCGCTGCAAGCGGCGATTGCCGCGGATCGCGCGGCCGGCCTGACGCCTTTCGCCATTATCGGCACGGCCGGTGCGGTCAATGTGGGCGCGATCGACGACCTCGAAGCGCTGGCCGATATCGCTGCCGCCGAGAAGCTGTGGTTTCACATCGACGGTGCTTTCGGTGCCTTCGGCATCCTCAGCGAACGCCTGCGCCCAAGGCTTACCGGCATCAAGCGCGCCGATTCACTCGCGTTCGACTTCCACAAGTGGCTGCATGTTAACTACGACGCCGGCTTCGTGCTGATGCGCTCGGAAGAGGTTCATCGCTACACATTCTCCGAGCGCCCCGAGTACCTCAAGGGGGCGGAGCGCGGACTGGCCGCTGGCAACCCGTGGCCGGTGGAGTACGGGCCCGAGCTCTCGCGTGGCTTCCGCGCGCTCAAGATCTGGGCTCAGCTCGCCGAGCATGGCACGGAAAAGCTCGGGTCCCTGATCACGCAGAACTGCGAGCAGGCGGCCTATCTGTCCGAACTGGTGACGGCGCATGCGCACATGGAGGTGATGGCGCCGGTGGCAATGAACATCTGCTGCTTCCGTCACACCGCGCCGGGGCTGGAGCCGGCTGCGGTTGATGCGCTGAACGACGAGATCGTGATCCGCCTGCAGCTCGAAGGTGTTGCCGCCCCCTCGACCACCATCGTGAATGGCCGCAATGCGATCCGGGTGAACATCACCAACCACCGCACCACGCGTGCCGACCTGGCGCTGCTGGTACAGGAGGTCCATCGCATCGCGCAGGACGTGCTGGCGGGGCAAGCCTCCACGGCATCCTGATGAAGAGGCGCGTCGCCCGGGTCGGGCGGCACGCCTTCGCTGCACGTACCCCACAATGCAAACGACCGCCCTCGGGCGGTCGTTCTTGTTTCAGCCAGCCAGAGATCAGCGGCCGAGGAGCTTCGTTACGCGGTCGAGCTTCTCCTTGCCGCCGATGCTGTCGTAGAACTTGGGCCATACGGCAGCGGTCGCCTTCGCGATCCACTCCTTCTCGCCGTCGGCCGGGTCGGTGATCTGCATGCCCTTGGCAGTCAGCTCCTTCTTGATCCGGTCTTCGGTTTCCAGCAACCACTTGTAGCTGTGCTCGGTCGCCTCGGCGCCTGCTTCGAGGATCGCCTTCTGCACGTCGGCGGGCTGCGACTGGAAGGTGCCCTCACCGATGATGATCGGCTCAAGCGAGAACACGTAGCGGATGTTGGTGATGTACTTCTGAACTTCGTTGAACTTCATCGAATGCACGGTGATGTACGGATTGTCCTGGCCGTCGACCACGCGTTGCTGAAGCGCGGTGAAGGTCTCGGACCACGCCATCGGCGCGGGGTTGATGCCCCAGGCCTGGTAGGACGCGATCATGATCTCGTTCTTGGGCACGCGGATCTTCAGGCCCTTCAGGTCGGCGAGCGAGCTGACTGGCCGCTTGGAGTTGGTGAGCACGCGAAAGCCGCTGAAGGTCCAGCCAACGATACGCACGCCGGCATCGCGCACGGTGTTGGCGGTCAGTTCCTTGCCCACCTCACCGGTGACGAGCGTCTTGGCCTCGGCCGCACTCTGGATCACGTAGGGCAGGGTCAGGATGCCAACGGTCGGCGAGAACGGGGTGACGTTGTTGATCGCCAGTACCGACATGTCGAGCGTGCCCATGCTGGCGGCGTTGACCGTGGTCTCTTCGCTGCCAAGCTGGCCGTTGGGGAAGAGGTCGACCTTGTGCTTGCCGCCGGTCTTGGCCTCGAACGTCGATTTGAACGTGGAAGCCATCTCCCATTGTGCGCTGCCCTGTGCATCGCCAACGGCCACCTTGAAGGTGGTCGCCATCGCGCTGCCGGCCATGAAGAGTGAAGACGCTGCGAGCAACGCCACGAGGGATGTGGTCTTGAACTTCATAGAATTCTCCAGGGTTGGGGGTGGCGCCGTGTTGCCGATCTGGTGATTGTTCTGGATGACATCTTGCGTTGGCTTTCAGGCCCCGCAGGCGATAAAGCCTGCACCGCGTGCAGCTGCGTGAGCCAGGCAACGGGTTCAAGAATAGAGAGACGTTTCCACGTCCGGGTAGTGCCAGTTCAGACCTGTTGATAGGTCCAAGGCTGCAGAGGACGCCAGAACGTCGATTGACCGGTCTGGCCGGTGCGCCCTGACAGTGGCGCCTTGAGGGAAGGGATGGTTTCACTGGAACGTGCAGACCCTGAGGCACGTCGATTGTTGCGGTGGTTTGACACCGCTTTATGAACACCATACAGTGAGTTTCGGAACTACGTGTTCCATTTTCTTGTTTTTGCGCTTGGCGTTCGTGAAGTACAGAAGCAAAGCGGCTATAACAATACAACCTGCTGGATGGAGCGCTGGCCCATGAATATCGGCAACCTTCAGCTCAACTGGCTGCGCACGTTTGAGGCGTCAGGGCGGCTCCTTAGTTTTTCGCTCGCGGCCGAAGAGCTGAACCTGAGCCAGTCCGCCGTGAGTCAGCAGATCAAGCTGCTTGAGCACAAGCTTGGCAAGGAGCTGTTCTTGCGCAAGACGCGTTCGCTGCAACTGACCACCGAGGGGCGTGCGCTTCTGGATGTGGTCAGGGAAGGTCTGCAGCGACTCAACGCGGGCATGAGCAGTATCTTCAGCTCCTCGGCGGATGGTGTGCTGGAGTTGCACGTCAACAATACCTTTGGCGAGCTCTGGCTCGCCCCGCGGATCGGGCGCTTCATTGCCCACCGCCCACAGCTTTCGGTGCGCATGCTGCAGACGAACTGGGATCTCGAGTACGAGGCGGCCAACACGGAACTTGAGATCCGCTACGGAAATGGCAGCTGGCCGGGCTACGAGGCGCGCAATCTGTTGCCCCGGACCTTGCGCCCGTATTGCTCGATATCACTTGCAAACAAGCTTCGCAGCGCGGACGGCTTCGAGCAGACCGCGCTGATCGATGTGCTCGGTACGCCGAACGGGTGGCTCGACTGGAAACGGGTTTATCGCCCGGAATCAGCCGAGCGTCCGGCGCGGATTCATGTCGACAGCTATGCCATTGCGGCCAGCATGGCGATCGAGGGGATCGGCGCCTGTCTGCTCTACGACGCTTTTGTGAGCGGCTCAAGGCTCGAGCCGTTTCTGGTGTGCCCTTTCGACGCGCCGATCAGCTGTGATGCCGGTTACTACCTCACATGGCGGAGCGACAAACCGCTGTCTGCTGCGGCCTCCGAGTTCTCTGCCTGGCTCGACCTGGAGCCTTCCTGCATATCGGGTTGATGCGCCGTCGCCACAAAAAACCGCCGCATGCGGGTGCATGCGGCGGATCAGGTCAGTGCTGCATTTCGTGGGCGGCTGCGGACGCCCGATGAGCTCACATCTCGGGCGGCCAGACAAAGTCGGGGCGCAGCCCTGCGTGAACGGGCAGACCGTCATCCGGTGCCGTCCCGCCTGCCGCCGGCCCCTTGTTGGCGTGATAGGTCGCCGGGGGAAATGATGCGTCGTAGCCCATCAGTGCGGGAATTACCCCGCGGATGCGGCCGAGCTTGTCACCGATCATGATCGGAGCGTTGCACGTCCGGCATGTTGCGAACACCAGCGGGTTCGATGGGTCCTCGCTGTCGAAAGGCTGACGCTCGACCAGGTCGATGTTCTCGACGACAAGTTCGTCATGGTTGAAATAGGCGACTTGTGCCGACGCCTGGCCGGTAACGCGCTGGGTGGCGGCACCATGGCAGATGTGGTTGTCGATCGGTGCGTGATCTGAATGGGTGCGGATGTGAGCGCATCCGCCTTCGAACTTGTGTGACATGGCGTGTCCGTTTATGGGGCTGGATTGGTTCGTTTGCCCCTCGCCTGCATGGGAGATGACTCCATGCAGGCGAGGGGGGCGTTTTCGCATTGCGTGCAACGGGCGCGGCAGCCGCGTCAGGCGGGATCGAGCAGCGGCCGGTTCTTGCGGAAGGCCTGCTTGCGAATGATCTTGCCGTCACTCAGCGTGAACAGGTCCACGCTGTCGGCGTGGTGTCTGCGGCCATCGGCCTGAGTGGCGATGAAGGTCGATTCCGACACGATGCGTTCCTGCGCGAAGTAGTGCTTCCCGTTGAGCCACTGGACATCGGGCATCGCCCCCCAGGTGGCTTCGAACTGGGCCTTGACGGCCTCCTTGCCGATAATCCGGGTGCCGTAGGCTTCCGGGCCGGAGACGGTGTCAAAGACGATGTCGTCGTGAAAGTAGGGCATGATCACGTCGATGTCGTGCCGGTTGAAGGCGTCGAACAGATCGTTCAATTCTGCTTCTGTCATCAGTATTGCTCCTGGAATGAAGGGGTTTTCGCATTGCACCCTGAGGGCGCATTGCGTGTGGGGTGAGGGGCTTTCGGGCCGTCAGGTCGCTGTGCCAACGCTTGGCACAAGATGGTCGTGAGTCGGAGCCTGGGGCGGGGTGGCAGCGAGTTGTTCCGCGCCTGGGTGTGGCTCCATCTGCCCCGCCTTGGCCATGCGGAGCATGCGATTCACCGAGACGATGTAGGCGATGCCAACCACGAAGAAGGGTGCGCCGACCACGATCGCCAGTGACTTGATTGCGGTGAAGCCACCGGAGAGCTGGAATACGATCCCGGTCAGCCCGATCACCACACCCCACAGCAGACGCATCGACACCCGCGGGTTCTCTTCACCGTTGGAGACCTGCATGGCGACGAAGAATGACGCCGAGTCGGACGTCGTCACCGCAAACACGATGGTGCAGAACAGCACTGCAAGGCTCAGCCACCAGCCGTGAGGCATGGACTCGAGCAGCATGTACACGCCGGCCTCGGGGTTCTTCTGTACGCCTTCCCACAACGGCGCGATGCCGTTTACCTCGGTGTAGCCAGCCGAGCCGCCCCATACGCTGAACCACACGATGGCCAGCACCATGGGCACGAATGTCGTCCCGAGGACAAACTCTCGCAGCGTGCGGCCTTTCGAGATCCGCGCGATGAAGCCGCCGCAGAACGGAATGTAGGACACGTACCACAGCCAGTAGAAAATCACCCACCAGCCAAGCCATTCGCGCTGCTCCACGTTGCTGGCATCACTCCAGAACGACATCGTCAGCATGGAGCCGAAGTAGTCGCCGAACTGCTGTGTGGTGAGGTTGAGCAGGTAGTGAATGGGTGCGTTTCCGAACAGGAGCAGCGCCAGTACGATCAGGCCTGCAATCACCATGTTGGCGACGCTCAGCATCTTGATGCCCTTCTCGACGCCGGTTGCAGCCGATGCGACGTACGCGACGATGACACCCATCATGACCATGACCTTTCCGAAGTTGCCAAGTTCGATCCCGAACAGGGTGGAAATGCCGTAGCTGATGGATGCAACGCCGAGGCCGATCATGGTGGCGTTACCGCCGATCGTCCCCAGAATGCCAAGCCCGTTGGCGAGACGGCCCCAGATGCTGCTGTTGCACCGGTCACCAAGGATGCCGTACAGGCCTGTCGCGACGGTGAGCGGTTTGCCGAGGCGATAGGCGGGAAAGGCAATCGCCCAGGCCGCCACGGCGTACAAGGCCCAGCCATGCATGCCCCAGTCGAGCAGTGTCATCTGCACTGCCTTGGCAATACCGGCCTCCTTTCCGGCCACGCCCATGTCGATGACATGAGGCGACTCGTGCAGATGGGTGAGGGGCTCGGCGACGCTGAAGAACACGAATCCGATCCCCAGACCGCAACAGAACAGCATCGACACCCACGAACCGAAGGAAAACTCGGGGACGGCATCGTCCTTGCCCAGCTTCAGGTCACCATAGGGGCTGATGGCAAGATACAGGCAGAAGAACAGGGTGACGCCAACGCCAAGCAGAAAGCTCCAGCCAAAGTTGAAGATCAGAAAGTTCCGGATGCTCACCAGCCATGTGCCCGTGCTCTCCGGCATCAGCAGCGCACAGGCCATGATCGCGACGTAGACCGTCAATACCGGCCAGAACAGCGTGTGGTCATATTCGCCGAACAGCCGTGTCGTCAAACCGCGGCTGGGCGGACTCTGTCTAATTATGGTTTTCATCGTTGTCTCCTCTTGAGGACGTACTTCCGCGAGATCTCGGGGGGAGCGCCTTTTTGCTGGCGCCTTTTTGTTCGCGGAGCATGTTTTGCGGTGTCACAACTGAATGTCGGCAGGCATCTCCAAATCAGTTCGAATGGGTGACGGGTTTCCGGAATACTCCCGCCATCCCTGCGCGCTCAGGCAAACTTGTCGCGCAAGGAGAAGTAGGTATAGAGCGCGTGCTGCCCGAGCCGGCGAAGCGGCCGGAGCGGGTGGCTCGGCAGCGGAGAGCTGAAGATCGGCAGATCGCCGTCAGCGAGGCGCTTTCCGGCGATCAGGTTCGCAAGCTGCTTCGAGGCATAGGCGGAGAAGGACACGCCGTTGCCCGAATAGCCTTGCGAATAGAACACCTGCTGTTTGGGGTCGGGCTGCACGATGCGCGGCATCATGTCGTGCGAGATATCCATCCAGCCATGCCAGAAGAAGGGGGTTTCGATACCCGCCAGGGCCGGAAACTTGCGTGCAATCGCTTCCTGAACCACGCGCAGATGCTTCGGGTTGTCCGCATCGCCGCCGCTGATGGCGCTGCGTGTGCCGATCTGCAGGCGCTTCTCCGGCAGATAACGGTAGTAGTAGCGCAGCTTGCGGGTGTCGGTTGTGAGCAGGGTGGAACGGAATCCGCAGGCAGCGATCTCGTCATCGGTCAGCTCGCGCGTCACGACCGAGTTGGCCATGATCGGCATCACCTTGTAGGCGGTCAGCTTGTGCAGGTAAGGGCTGGTATAGCCGGCGGTACAGATGCCAACCGCCTTTGCCCGTACCGTGCCGCCCGGCGTGCGCAGGTGATGCACGCCATCGACCGTGGTCCAGTCCTGCACCGGGCTGCCGGTGTGGATCCGGGCGCCGAGCCTGCGTGCCACCCGCGCATAGCCATAGGCCAGCTTCAGCGGTTGTACCGCGATGCCAACCGGTTCAAGCATCGCGCCCTGGCACTCCTGATCGCCGATGTATTCGTTGAGTACCGTGTCGCGTGTCAGCAGGCGCGTCCTGTAGCCAAGAATTTCGTTGCACAGGCGCGACTCCGCTTCGAGCCCCGCCATCGCCTTCGGACTGTGTGCGATCAGCAGGTTGCCGTCGCCATGCGGCTCGCAGTCGATCTCCGCATCCTCGGTCATCGCCCGGAACACCTCATAGCCTTCAAGGCTGTTGTTGTGCAGGCGGCGCGCCACATCTGCCCCCCACTTCTGCACCCACTGGCTTCGGCTCAGTCGTCCCCAGGCCAGATGTCCCTGGCCGCCATTGCGACTCGTGCAGCCCCAGCCGATCTGGTTCGCCTCGAGAACAACGGCCTTGATGCCATGCTCCCGTGCCAGAAACAGGGCGGTCGCCAGGCCGGTGAAGCCGCCGCCGATGAGCACGACATCGGCTTCAATGTCGCCGGAGACCGGACCATCGTCTGCGGGCGGTTCGCCTG
Organism: Parazoarcus sp. PS-13 R2A; assembly: GCF_057621855.1. Lineage (NCBI taxonomy): Bacteria > Pseudomonadati > Pseudomonadota > Betaproteobacteria > Rhodocyclales > Zoogloeaceae > Parazoarcus > Parazoarcus sp. PS-13 R2A. The sequence continues at coordinate 74,405 of NZ_JBYEXN010000022.1, read as the reverse complement.
CGTGAAAACGCCAGTAGGTCGGTGAGTAGTCGGTCGCTGTGCCAGGTGACTTGGCATACAGGGGATCGTAGGTCGGATCGTAGGGTCTGGGGGTACGCATACGGCTTGTTCACCTTGTCAGTGCAGATCGCGTTGTTGCGCGCGCTCCGCGTTGAAATATCGACGGCTTCCTGGCTCAGGAAACGCGTTGTTCCCATACGGCTGCATGGCCGGAGGCAAAAAACGACGCTTGTGTTCTGTGCGCTGCTGAAGCCGGCGGCACTGAACGCATCCCGCTGATGAGTTCTGCCTTGGCCTGCATTCTTGGATACCCGGTGACACGCGACAAACGTTGAATTTGTCGCCTATGAATTAGAAAAGCTTATGCGTAGATAAGTAAGCGCGATCCAAGGCGCTTCGGGGGCTTGGGCAAGTGCTGGCACGGTGAACGACGGAGGGCATAACATTGCCCCATGTGCGCCAACTACAGACCCGCCAGCAGGGACGCGCTGTCCGCCTTTCCGCTGCCGCCGCCAGACTTTCCGTATGGCGAGGCCTACCCTGGCTCGATCGTGCCGATCGTGAGCAACTTCGCCCCGCGGGAGTGGGTGCCGGCATGCTTTGGCCTGGTACCGGGGTGGGCGAAGGACGCCAGGATCGCACGGTCCACCTACAATGCGCGCGCCGAAACCATTGGCGAAAAGCCCTCGTTCAGGGATGCGTGGCGGCGTGGGCAACTGTGCATCATCCCGGCAACGGAGATCTACGAGCCGTGCTACGAGTCGGGCAAGGCCGTCCGCTGGCGGATCGCCAGAGTCGACGGAAAACCCATGGGCATTGCCGGAATCTGGGCGCACCGCGAGGACGCGGGCGAGTTGCCAGCCTGGTCAATGTCGATGCTCACCATCAATGCAGACAACGACCCGGTCATGCAGCGCTTTCACAAGCCTGAGGATGAGAAACGCTCGGTGGTGATCCTGCCGGACGATCTGTGGGGGAACTGGTTGCGTGCCAGATCCGAGCAGGAAGCCCGGGACATGCTGCGGCTTTTTCCGGCTGATGCGCTGAGCGTGGAGGCGTCGCCCAGATAGCGGACTGGGGGCCTCAAACCACGGCTGCACGCGGCGTTGCGCGACAGGCACACGCATGGATCCATTGGCCAAGTCGTCCGGGAGTGCGTAGACTGGTGATCAGCGAGTCAGGCGGCGCAGTCGGTTGCTCCGGTGTGCTGCTTGCCTTTCTGAAAAAGAACACTCCGAACAGAAAGGGAGGAACACATGGCCGAGCCTGCTGGCGTCAAATTCTCATCCGCGCTGATTTCCGTCGCGCTGACCCTGATCATCTGGTTTGTGATACCCGTACCTGAGGGGGTCGATCCCAAGGCGTGGCATTTATTGGCGCTCTTCGTGGGCACCATCGCGGCGATTATCGGCAAGGCGATGCCGATCGGCGCGATCGCGATCGTTGCAATCATGCTTGTGGCGATCACCGGCGTCACCAGCCCGAAGCCAGGTGATGCGCTCAAGGATGCGCTGAGCGGATTTTCCAACAGCCTGATCTGGCTGATCGGTATCGCTATCATGATCTCCCGCGGTCTCTCCAAGTCTGGCCTGGGGTCGCGTATCGCGTACTGGTTCATCTCCATCTTTGGCAAGAAGACCCTGGGTATCGGCTATGCACTCGCCGCGTCGGAGACCTTGATCGCCCCGGTGACGCCCAGCAACACGGCCCGCGGCGGGGGCATCATCCATCCGATCATGCGACCGATCGCTGCCGGGTTTGGCTCCGATCCGGAGCAGGGCACCGAGAAGAAGATGGGGCGCTTTCTCGCGCTCGTGAACTACAACACCAACCCCATCACATCCGCGATGTTCATCACCGCAACCGCACCGAATCCGCTTGTGGTCAAGCTGATCTCGGACGCCACCGGTGCCGGGATCAGCATCACCTGGGGCCAATGGGCTCTGGCGGCGCTGGTGCCCGGCATCATCGCGCTGATCCTGATGCCGCTGGTCGTGTATTACATGTGCCCGCCCGAGCTCAAGGAAACGCCGGAGGCGCCTAAGTTCGCGAGGGAGAAGCTCGCGGAGATGGGGCCGTTGAATCGCAACGAAATGATCATGATCGGCGTGTTCGCGCTGTTGCTGGTGCTGTGGGCGGGCATTCCGGCGATGATCTTCGGCAAGGAATACGCGCTCGATGCGACGACTGTGGCGTTTCTTGGACTGTCGATCCTGCTCGTGACCAACGTGCTTACCTGGAACGACGTTCTTACGGAGAAAGGCGCCTGGGACACCATCGTGTGGTTTGCTGCACTGGTCATGATGGCGAGCTTCCTCGGCAAGCTCGGCCTCATCCAGTGGTTCTCGGAGCAGATCCAGGGCGGGATCGAAAGCACCGGCGTCGGCTGGGTCGGTGCGACCCTGTTGCTGGTGGGTGTGTATTTCTACGCGCACTACTTCTTTGCGAGCACCACCGCACATATCACAGCCATGTTCGGCGCCTTCTTCACTGCAGGCATCGCGCTTGGGGCGCCACCGATGTATCTGGCGCTCCTGATGGCCGGTGCGTCCTCGCTGATGATGTCGCTGACGCACTACGGCACAGGCACTGCACCCATCATCTTCGCCTCAGGCTATGTCACGCTCAAGGAGTGGTGGCAGGTGGGCTTTGTGGTGAGCGTGGTCAATCTCACCATCTGGGCCGTCATCGGTGGCCTGTGGTGGAAAGTGCTGGGGTACTGGTAAGAAGGCTGCGGTAGCGGCTCGCCCGCTGCCGCGTCACGCACCGCTGCTCGGCCTGAGTCGGCGGATCTCGTTCAATTGATTTGCGCTCGGAGTCCCCTGTGCCGGGGGGCTCCGAGTACCGTTCTGGTCGCACTGCAACGGCGGTTCGTGTTTACCCCGAGCCGCACGGGGCCTCGGCAATCCGACGGTCGCGTTCTGCGATCTGCCGGACCGTTTCGACCCGAAACGCTTCCATGTCACGCCACCGCGACTCCTGCGCATCCATCAGCACGTCCGTCGCACCTCACATCGTCAGTGACCGGTGAGCAAAGCCATCGGCCGGTGCTCGCAGGCAATGCGCCATATAGATAAAGATTTTACTTATCTCGTGCAAATTAAGATTAGCTTTTTATTTTTAATGGCCATGCCCAGAATCGCCACATGGCTGATCGCTGCCGAATTCGCTGCTGATCCTTCAGCTGACTGCTGCGGACATCGCGAATCTGAATCTGAATGCTTGGCTAGGTGGGATAAAAATGACGAAAACTCTTGCGGTAAGCGTGTGGCGGGGTAAGGAGGAGGGCGACTTCGTTACCTATGAAGTGCCGCGTCGCGACAATCAGACTGTGCTTGACGTGATTACGCACATTCAACGCAATGTGGATCACACCCTGTCGTACCGCTTTGCGTGCCGCGTGGGGATGTGTGGCTCGTGCGCGATGACGGTCAATGGAAAGGCAATGTGGACCTGCCGCACCCATGTTTCGCAGGTCGCCGACAACGGCAAGCTCGAACTCGCGCCCTTGTCGAACCTGCCGGTCGTCAAGGATCTGGTGACCGACATGCGCGACTTTTTCGACAAGTGGGCGCGCGGCATGGGGCAGTTCAAGGGTAGCCGGACGCGCAATGACGATTTCGAAAAGGTCCAGCCCGACTCGAAAGCCAGAAAGGCCGCTGATGCCGGCATCGAGTGCATTGGCTGTGGTGTCTGTTACGGCTCCTGCGATGTGGTGAGCTGGCGGCCTGACTACCTGGGCCCTGCGGCGCTGAATCGCGCATGGACTCTCGTCAATGATCAGCGTGACGTGCAGTCGGCGCAGCGGCTGAGCGTCGTTGCGGGTGATGCGGGTTGTCACTCCTGCCATACGCAGGGCACATGCACCGAGCGCTGCCCCAAGCAGCTGGCCCCGACCGCAAGCATCGCAGGCCTGAAACGCCTGCTGATGACGTCCAGTGCCGGAGGTAAGTGATGAGTCAGGCCGAGACAAAAAGACGCCAGTGGTATGTCCAGCGCATCAGCGCGATGGTGCTCGCGTGCTGTGTGGTGGCGCATCTGGCGATCATGATTTACGCGGTGAGAGGCGGTCTGAGCGGCGCCGAGATTCTGGAGCGAACCCAGGGCAGCTGGCTGTTCGGGGCCTTCTACGCGGTGTTCGTCCTTGGCTGCGCCGCCCATGTGCCGGTCGGTGTGACCAACATTGCTGAAGAGTGGTTTGGTGTTCGAGGGTTCAAGTCGGTGTTGATCGCGCAGGTGTTCACCTGGGGAATCCTGATCCTCGGCCTGCGCGCCGTTTGGGGAGTGATCGCAACATGAAGCGAACGAATGATTCACGCGCGCGCAACCATGCCGCGTACTGGGCCTTCCTGATGCACCGCGTGTCGGGACTGGCGCTGGCGCTGTTCCTGCCCGTGCATTTCTGGGCGCTCGGACAGGCGATCAAGGGGACGGCAGCGCTGGATGGTTTCCTGCAGTTCGCCGATCAGCCCCTGTTCAAGTTCGCGGAGTGGGGGCTCGTCGTGCTCCTGTCCCTGCACATGATGTGTGGCGTGCGGCTGCTGCTGATCGAACTCAGGCCGTGGTCGGGTCTGCGCAAGAACTGGATCACCGGCGCAGTGGGTTTCAGCCTCGCAACGGGTATGGCTTTCGGGCTGGCGTTGATTCGCTAGACCCAGGATAAGAAGACAGGAGAAGACACGCTATGAAAGTTGATTTGAACACCGTTGAAGAGGTCTCGAAAGAGCTCTACATCCGGGCACTGAAGCTGCTGCCTCCCGATATCAAGGACGGATTCACCCAGCTCGCCGCGACTGAAACCGGCGCGACGGCCAGGAGCGTACTCGCGACCATCATGACCAATATTGAGGTCGCAGAGAACACCAACAACATGCTGTGCCAGGACACCGGCGTGCCGATCTACAACGTGACGATCGGCGACGGCGTCGAGGTCAGCGGTCATGCGCTGATGCAGGCCATTCGGCGGGGCTGCGAACGTGCAACCCGCGAGCACCCGCTGCGCTCGTCAGTGGTGCATCCGCTGACGCGAAAGAACAATCACTCCTCGTGTGGCATCGAGGTGCCGGTAATTCACATCGACTATTCGGACACGCCGGACGAGCTGACCATCAAGATGGTGCCAAAGGGCAGTGGTTCGGAGAACAACTCCTTCCTGAAGATGGCCATCCCCGCCGAGGGCATCGACGCGATCAAGACCTTCGTCATCGACTGCGTGATCAATGCGGGCGGCAAGACCTGCCCGCCGACCATTGTCGGCGTTGGCCTCGGCGGCACCTCGGATCTGTGCGTCGCGCTCGCCAAGCGGGCCTCGACACGCCAGCTTGGCACCGTCTGCGCAGACCCCGAAGGCGCGAAGCTGGAAGCCGAGCTGTCGGCGGCAATCAACCGCCTCGGCGTCGGCCCGCAGGGGCTCGGCGGCGACTCGACGGCGTTTGCCGTGCATATCGAGCTCGCGCATACGCACATCACGATGAACCCGATCGCGGTGAACATGCAGTGCCATTCGGCGCGCCGCGCAAAGGCCACCCTCTCGCCGGCAGGCGTCACTTACGGATTCTGATCATGGCCCACTACGAACTCGAAACGCCGGTGAGCGAGGCGCAGATCCGCAAGCTTCGCGTCAACGACACCGTTACCCTGCAGACAACCCTTTTCGGCATCCGCGATGCAACGCAGATCCACCTTTTCGATCACGGTCGCAGCACGCGATTCGACCTGTCCGGCCACGCGGTCATCCATACCGCACCGAACGTGCGCAAGGTCGAGCCGAGCACGGAATACCCGGCGGGCTACGCGCCGGTGTGTATCGGCACGACGACCTCCGATCGCATGGAGCGCTTTACCCGCCCGCTGATGACGCAATACGGCGTGCGCATGATCGTCGGCAAGGGCGGCATGCGTGAAGGTTCGCTTGCTGCGTTTGAGGAACTCGGTGGCGTCTATCTCGCGATCGTTGGCGGCACGGCCGCACTGGAGACCACCTGGATTGAGCAGATCGAGGATGTTGACCTCGATGATCTGAATCCGGAATCGCTGTGGAAATTCCGCATCCGGAATTTCGGGCCGCTGCTGGTGGCGATGGACAGCCACGGCAACAGCCTCTACAACGTCGTTCGCAGTGACGTCGAGCGCAACCGGGCCAGCGCGCTGGCCAGCCTGGGAGTCCAGTCGTCATGAGCATCAAGCGCGTTTCCACCGACATCCTGATTCTCGGCTCCGGCGGTGCCGGGCTGTTTGCCGCCTTGCACGCGCATCAGCAGGCGCCGGAGCTGTCGATTACCGTCGCGGTCAAGGGCTTGCTTGGCAAATGCGGCTGCACGCGCATGGTGCAGGGCGGCTACAACGTCGCGCTGGCGACGGGTGACTCCGTCGAGCGTCACTTCATGGACACGATCGAGGGCAGCAAGTGGCTCTCCAATCAGGATCTGGCCTGGACCCTGGTCACGAAGTCGGTCGAGCGCATCCACGAACTCGAGAACGAACTCGGCTGCTTCTTCGACCGCAACCCCGACGGCACGGTGCATCAGAAGGCGTTCGCAGGTCAGACCTTCGACCGCACGGTGCACAAGGGCGACCTGACCGGTATCGAGATCATCAACCGCCTGGCCGAGCAGGTCTGGTCACGCGGGATCAACCGGCTCGAAGAGCACCGGGCAGTCGATCTGATCAAGACGGCCGATGGCAAGTCACTTGCCGGGGTGCTGATGATCGACATGCGCAGCGGCGAGTTCGTGTTCGTTCAGGCAAAAGCGGTGCTGCTTGCAACCGGCGGCGGGCCAACCATGTATCGCTTCCACACGCCGTCTGGCGACAAGAGCTGCGACGGCCTCGCAATGGCGCTGCGGGCAGGGCTGCCGCTGCGGGACATGGAGATGGTGCAGTTCCATCCGACGGGACTGCTCGCCGGCACCCACACGCGGATGACGGGAACCGTCCTCGAAGAGGGCTTGCGCGGTGCAGGCGGCTGGTTGCTCAACGGCAACAAGGAACGCTTCATGGCGAACTACGACCCACGCGAAGAGCGGGCGACGCGCGACATTGTTTCGCGCTCGATCTTCTCGGAGATGCGTGCGGGCCGCAAAACGCCGAATGGCGGGGCATACATCCAGATGAGCCACCTCGGGCCGGAGAAGGTGCGCAAGCAGTTCAAGGGCATGGTTGATCGCTGTGCAGACTGCGGCTTCGATCTTGCCGGCGATCTCGTCGAGGTGGTGCCGACCGCACACTACATGATGGGTGGCCTGGTTTTCCGTCCTGACTGTACGACACATCTGACCGGGCTGTTTGCGGCTGGGGAGGATACCGGCGGCGTGCATGGGGCCAATCGCCTCGGCGGCAATGGTGTTGCCAACTCGACGGTATTCGGCGGCATCGCCGGCGACAGCATGGCCCGCTGGGTCAAGGACAACCCTGCGGAGCGCGCTCCCGACGAGGCGGCGATCATGCGCAGCATCGCCTCGCATGAGGCGCCGCTCAAGCAGCCCTCAGGCGATCTCGAGGCCATTCGTGAAGCGCTCTACGAATGCATGTGGACCGACGTCGGTATTCTGCGCGACGCTGCGGGACTCACGCGCGCACAGGCGAAACTTGCCGAACTGGACGCCGAGCTGTCCAGCACGGGCGTGGGCACCGAGGATCGCAGCTTCAATCTGACCTGGCATGACTGGCTCAATCTCAAGAGTCTGGTTTCCGTCAGCAAGGTCATCGCAAAGGCGGCACTCGCCCGCGAGGACTCGCGGGGTGCGCATTTCAGGGAGGATTTTCCTTCGACCAGCGATCTCGAAGCGTCGTCGTATACCGTCGCGCGCCTGGTCGGTGACGAAATCGTCCTGGCGCGGGAAGCCGTCCAGTTCTCCCGCGTTCGACCTGGGGAGTCCTTGCTTGAGGCCTGATCCGGCTGGCCGGGGATCGTCACCGCGCAGCACGCACGGCGTGGTGTCGCGATGACGGTTCCCTACGACACCATTCTCTTCGCCGCCCTCATCATCACTTCGGCCTTCGCAGTCTTCGGACTCACGGGGTTCGGGTCGTCGATCGTGGCGGTGCCCTTTCTCGCGCAGTTCTTTCCGCTGCACTTCGTGGTGCCGCTCATGGCCTTGCTCGAGCCGTGTGTGGCACTGCTGTTCGGGACTCGAAACCACCGGGTGGTGAGCAGGCCCGAGATTCTGCGCATGCTGCCGTTCCTGCTGTGCGGCATGGCGGTTGGAAGCATCGTGCTTGTGACCGTGTCGGAACAGATCCTTCTGTTTGGTCTGGGCGGCTTCGTGCTCGCCTATGTGTGCTGGACACTGTTGTCGAAGCCAGGCGAGCAGCTGGCTTCCGCCGCCTGGGCCGCACCAAGCGGCCTGGTCGGCGGCATGTTCAGCGCCGTGTTCGGCACCGGCGGGCCGGTCTATGTGATGTATCTCGCGCGTCGGCTGCGCGACAAGGACGCGCTCCGTGCCACCATCGCGATCGCAATACTGTTGAGCGGTCTGGTGCGTCTGGCGATTTTTTCGGTGTCCGACCTGTACCACAGCGAAGTGCTGTGGCTGGCTGCAATGCTCATCCCGTGTGCCTTGTTCGGCCTCTACGCCGGGACCCTGCTGTACCGGCGACTGCCCGCCCGCAGGGTCGTGCATGCAGTCTATGTCGTCCTTGTGGTTGGCGGACTGAACCTGATTGTCCGTGCCGCCGGGATGTGACGAACAAGGCCTGTCTGTAGCCTTGTTCGTGCGAGCATCGCGTTCCGTATTGTCACTACTGTTCTGTCTGACCTGAGCCACGCCCATTGCCGACCCGGCAATGGGCGTGAGCGTTTGATCAGCCCAGTCCGCCCTCGCAGACGTACTTGATGTGCTGGTAGTCGGCAAGACCATGCACCGAGCCCTCGCGGCCATAACCGGACTCCTTGACGCCACCGAAGGGGCCAGCCTCTGAGGCCACCCCACCCTCGTTGACGCCGACGATGCCCGTCTCCAGCGCCTTGGTCACGCGCCAGATCCGCTTCGCGTCGTTGGTGTAGAAGTAGGCTGCGAGGCCGTAGGCGGTGTCGTTGGCGAGTGCGATCACGTCTGCTTCGTCGGTGAAGCGTGTCACTGCCACCACCGGGCCGAAGGTCTCTTCGCATGCGCAGGCCATCGTTGCGTCAGCGTCGGTGAGCAGCGTGGGGGCGTAGAACTGCGGCCCAAGTTCCGTGAGGCGACGTCCGCCGCTCACCAGGCGTGCGCCCTTGGCCAGGGCGTCGGCCACATGGGCTTCGATCTTGGCCACTGCACGTTCATTGATCATCGGGCCGATCTGGGAATCTGCCTGCGCAGCCGGGCCGACCTTCAAGGCCTCGATGCGCGCGCGAAGCCGGCTCATGAACGCGTCGTGCACCGACGCATGGACGAAGACCCGGTTCGGGGAGACGCAGGTCTGACCGCCATTGCGGAACTTGGAAACCATCAGGCCCTGGACTGCTGCATCCAGGTCCGCATCCTCGAAGACGATGAAGGGGGCGTTGCCGCCGAGCTCGAGCGAGACCTTCTTGAGCGTATCGGCCGAGCGGCGCGCCAGATGCTTGCCGACAGCGGTGGAGCCCGTGAAGCTGATCTTGCGCACGCGGGCGTCGTCGAGCCAGGCGTCCACGACCTCGGGCGTGCGATCGCGCGACGCGGTGACGATGTTCAGCACACCGGCCGGAAAGCCTGCTTCTGCGGCGAGCCCGACCAGGGCCAGCGCGCTCAGGGGGGCGTCCTCTGCCGGCTTGCACACCACCGTGCAGCCTGCGGCCAGTGCCGGTGCGATCTTGCGCGCGATCATCGCCGCCGGAAAATTCCATGGTGCCACCGCGGCGACGACGCCGACCGGTTCCCGCAGCGCCAGCATGCGCCGCCCCGGAACCGGAGCGGGAATGACATCGCCGTTGGCGCGCGTGGCCTCTTCGGCAAACCACTCGATGTAGCTGGCCGCGTACATGACTTCGGCGATGGCCTCGGCCAGCGGCTTGCCCTGCTCACGCGACAGAATGCGGCCGAGGTCGGTCTTGTGAACGACGACGAGATCGTTCCAGCGCTTCAGGCACTGCGCACGTTCCTTCGCCGGTACCTCGCGCCACGTGGCAAAGGCCGCATGCGCGGCATCTGCCGCGGCGCGCGCATCCGAGGCCCGCCCATCGGGCACTTGCGCGACCAGGCTCCCGTCGGCCGGATTGGTGACGTCGAGCACACGGTCGCAGTTGGACAACCACTTTCCGTCAATGTAATGGGCGCTGCGTTGCAGCTGCGGATTTTCGAGGGCGAGCGTCATGCGTGTCTCCTGTGCGCCGGTCGCGGCCGGCGAGATGTTGTGAATGGAAATTTCATGCGTTGAAGGCACCATCAGCTACGGCGGCCTCGGCCGCCGCAGTTGATGGTGCGTGAAGCATCAGTTGACGCTCAGACCGAGCGACAGCCAGGGCACGAAGGCGATGAGCAGCCACGCGATGACCAGGCCGACCATGTACATCACCGCGAAGCGCACCAGCTTGGAGTACGGGATACCGGTGACGCCGCTGGCGACGAACAGGTTGAGGCCAAACGGCGGGGTGATGAAGCCGATGGCGGCGCCGACGAGGAAGATCACCGAAAAATGCACCGGATCGACACCTGTTGCGACGGCGATGGGCGCCAGGATGGGGGCGAAGATCACCGTTACCGGGAGGCTTTCGAGGATGCAGCCTGCGGCCATGACGATTGCCATGCACACCAGCAGCACCACCGTATCGCCACTTCCGAACCAGGCGATGAAGGCCGCCACGGTGTCGGCCACACCCAGCAGGCCGAACACCTGCTGCATGACGATGGACACCGCGATCATCGGTGTGAGCATGCCGGTGAGCTGACCCGAGCGCAGCAGAATGTCAGGCAGGGCTTTCCACTTGATTTCGCGGGTAATCAGCAGGCCCGCGACCAGGCAGAAGCCGACCGTGATCGCTGCGGCTTCGGTCGGCGAGAAGATGCCCGAGTAGATGCCGAAAATGACGATGAAAATCGCAAAGAAGCCGAGGTAAGCCTGCCGTGCCGTGCGGAACACGCGCTTCATGTCGAGCGGCGTGACCGAACCCCAGCCATTCTTCTTGCACATCCACCAGCACACCACCTGCATCGCGATGACCATCAGCATGCCCGGCATGATGCCGGCAAGAAACAGGTCGGAGATCGACAGGTTCATCAGGAACCCGTAGACGATGAAAATGATCGAGGGCGGGATGATGATGCCGACGGTACCCCCGGCAGCGGCCGTGGCGGCGGCGAAGCGGGTGTCGTAGCCGTCCTTCACCAGGAGCGGGTGCATGATGCCGCCGATGGTTGCGGTGGTCGCCGAGTTCGAGCCGGAGATGGCCGCAAACAGGCCGCAGGAGCCGATCGTGGCCAAGCCGAGGCCGCCGCGCATCCAGCTCAGGCATGCGTGTGCGAAGTTGGCCAGCCGGGTTGCGATGCCCGCCGAGGCAATCAGGTCGCCCGTCAGGATGAAGAGCGGTAGCGACAGCAGGCCGAAGAAGTTCAGACCCTCGAACAGGGTGACGCCAATATTGGCGAGGGTGAAATCGATGACGAGCGAAACGCCCGTGACCCACAAGGCGATGACCAGGAAGATCGGCACGCCGACGAGGAACAGACCGACGACGCCCAGCGTGACCAGGGTAATGAGTAATGAGTTGTCCATGATGATTCCTCAGTCGCCGCCGATGGTCTGAATATCAACCATGAAGGGCTCACGCCGGCGGAAGCGGCCGATGTCTTCGTACAGGTTCTGCAAGGCGCGAAACATCAGCAGGATCCAGCCAATCGGCGTCGCGAGATAGAACCACCACTGCATGACGTTGTCCGTGCCCTGCACGATGGAGAAGTTGTCATAGGCGAGCTGAGTCTGTTCGATGGTGAACCAGGCAACGACGGAGCCGAAGCCGATCCACAGGATGGTGTCGAGCCACATCATGGCGAACTGCATGCCGTAGGGCATGCGCAGGCGAAAGTCGTTGAACACCAGGTGTGTGCGCTTCTTGACGTTGTACGCACAGCCGACCCACGCCACCCACAGGAACAGGTAGATCGGGATCGAGGTGCTCCATGGAATCTGGGTACTGAAGACATAGCGTTCGAAGACCGCATACACGATGATCAGGGCCATGCTGGAGTATGCGATCAGAATGAGTGTGCGTTCGGTGTTGCGGTCAAACCACCGAAGTAGCGCCATCAGGTAGGACATTGGAGTGGCTCCAGAAACACGACGGTGAACGCCGACCCCGCACTGGGCGGGGTCGGCAGTCTGTTATCTGCGGGCTTGCGCCAGTCAGGCGGTCTGCCACCAGCGGCGGGCCTGAACGTCGGCGACCTGGGTGTTCTTCGGGATCTCGCGCGCGATGTCGAAGATTTCCTTGTACACATCCTGGCCACCCGACATCTTGGACAGACGCTCGCGCCACTCTTCCCACGGCTTCGGGTTGTACTCGGGCGAGCACATCTTTTCGGCCTTCAGAATTTCCGCATCGGAGAGCGTGGCCACACGAACCTTGTTCTTGCCGAACACGGTGTCCGGGCCGGGGTTGGGGACTGCACCAACGACGTCGATCAGTGCCTTTTCCTGCTCGCGCTGGGTGTATTGCTGGGCGGCGAACGAGGTTTCCATCACCACGTCCTGCAGGTTTGACGGCAGCTTTTCGAAGGTCTTGTTGTTCATTGCGGTGTGTTCCGTACCGCAGAAGAACTTAAGGTCCACCGCTTGCGACAGCACGGGCGCCATGTTGGCATAGGCGGCTGCACCCATCCAGGTTTCTGCGCCATCGATCAGGCCTTGCTTGAGGCCGTCGAGGGTTTCTTCCCAGGAGATCGGTACCGGGTTGAGGTTCATCAGCTGCATCGCGATGCGCCCGAGCTGGGTGCCGGTGACGCGGTTCTTGGTGCCGGCGAGCTGCTCCACGCTGGTGATCAGCGGTGCGTCGGCGAATTTCTTGCCCAGCATGATGCCGCGCAGTTCGCAGTGGCTGAACAGGAACTGGATGTTGTGACGCTTGCGCATCGGCTCGCGGAACAGCTTTTCGCTCTTCGGGTGATACAGGAAGTAGTGCTGTGCGGCGCGCGACGGGAACATGTACGCGAAGTCGAGCACGTTGTAGTACGGTGCCGCGCCAGCCGAGTTCTGCGTGCTGGCCGAGAACAGGTCGATGATGCCCTGCTGGGTTTTCTTGACGCAGTCGAGCTGGTTGCAGATGGCGTTGCTGCCGATGAACTCGATCTTGAGCGCGCCGTTGCTGCGTTTCTCAAGTTCCTGCGCGAACCACAGCTGGCCCGATTCCTGGATCTTCAGGTTCTCTTCGTTGAACCCGGCTGCGCCAAACTTGAGTGTATACAGCGGGGTACTGGCGTTGCGTGCGTCGGCCGTTTGCGATGCGGCCCTTGCCAGACCACTGAGCGTGAGCGGCCCTGCGAAGCTGGCGGCGGCGATAACGGTGGACGTCAATCCATATCGGCCGGCAATGCGCAAGAATCCACGGCGATCGATCGGTGTGTCTTTTGCCATTTGAGTATCTCCTCTAGGTGGCGGGTGGACATAAGAGCCCCTTGAAGTGCTGGGCTTATAGTCATTTTTTGCTTCAGGGCTACCGCAGCGATCCAGTTCTTGGTTGCCCGACTGATTCGTGCGCTGCGGTGATCGGCGAAGTTCCGCCGGAATTTGCGTTACATGGATGCGTGGAGCATGTGCCGGTAGTCGTCCGCTGATGCGAGCCGGGGGTTCAGCTTGTGACAGTGATCGGCCAGTGCGCCGTCGATGACGCGGTTGAAGCAACCGGTCTCGACCCCCATGGCCGCGAGCCCGCTGGGCAGACCGAGTTGCCGGTTCATGGCCTTGATGGTCTCGCCAAGTGCGTGTGCGGCCTGCTCGGCCGATTGCATCTGCCCCAGTCCCATGGCTGCCGCCATGCGCTCGAGACGACGCTCCCGCACCACCGATTCAGCCTGCGCGTTGAACTGGATCACGGCAGGAAGGAACATGGCGTTGAGGGTGCCGTGGTGCAAGCCGGGATTCACGCCGCCAAGACTGTGGCTGAGCGAATGGACGCAGCCCAGGCCTTTCTGAAATGCCAGCCCGCCCTGCATCGACGCGCTCATCATCTGCAGCCTTGCCTCGACGTTTCCGCCTTCAAGAGTCGCGGTCGCGATGTTTGCCCAGCCTCGCTCCAGCCCATCCAGGGCGATGCCGTCGGCTGGCGGATTGAATGCGGGCGCCATGAAGGCCTCCATGCAATGCGCGATGGCATCCATGCCGGTGGCTGCGGTCAGGGACGGCGGCAGGCCGAGCGTGAGATCCGGGTCGAGAATCGCCAGTCGGGGCATCAGATGCCACGAGTGAAAGCCCAGTTTGCGTCCGTCCTCGACGATCACGATCGCGCCCCGTGCCACCTCGCTGCCGGTACCCGCGGTGGTGGGTACTGCAATGAGCGGCCACACGCGCTCAGTTATCAGGGGTGAGCCGCCTTCGATGGTGGCGTAGCGTGCCAGGGGGCCTTCGTGAGTTGCCGCGATGGACACGCCCTTGGCGCAATCGATCGATGAGCCGCCACCCAGCGCGATCAGACCATCACACTGGTGTGCTCTCGCCACCGCCAGTGCCTCGCGGACGGCGGCCTCCGTCGGGTTGGACGGCGTAGCGTCGAACACGGCCACATTGTCGACGCCTCCGAGCTCCTTGAGGGTACGGTCGACAAGACCTGCGGCGCGAACGCCTGCATCGGTGACGAGCAGGGGCCGCCGCATGCCGATGCTTGCACAGCCGGAAGCAAGGTGCCGAAGCGCACCCGCTTCGAGCTCCATTGTGTTGAGGTAGCGAATCTGGGCCATATTCATTGTCTCCGGAACAAGTTGGGTAATGGGTCAGGCTGTGCAGCGCTGCAGGCCGGCATCAAGGCTGACCATTGGAATGAGGCTATCTGCCGGCGAGGCTGGGGCCGAGCGTTCGTGACACCGTCTTTCGCGGCGCACGAGGTATGAAGTCGCCCACGTTCTGGTCTCGCCAGACGGTGAAAGGGGGACTCTGAGAGCGGCCGTCTTTTTCTCATACGCGTCTCGTTCTGTACATTGCCGGATCATTCTTGCTCGCCTTTCGCCAACGTGTGCATTGTGGGATTCAGTATCTGAAAACAAAAGCTAGTCTTTGTTTTCCTTAGGTAAAGAATCGCTTTATTATTGTGCGATGCCTTCCATTCGCACTTTCAAGACCTTTCTCGCTGTGGCCCGCCACGGCACGTTCGCCGCCGCCGGCAAGGAGATCGGCCTGACGGCCGCTGCCGTTGGCCTGCAGATCCGTGGCCTGGAAGAGGAGCTCGATCAGGTGCTGTTCGACCGCGGGCCGCGATCCGTCGTGCTCAACGTGGCGGGACGCAACATCATTCCGGAGATCGAGGAGCTCGTGCTGCGCTACGAAGCGCTGGCCGCCGGGGGCGACAGCGACGAACTGTCGGGCACGGTCGTCATGGGGGCCCTGGTGTCGGCTCTGATGGGCGCCTTCGCCGATGCCCTGTGGAGCGTCAAGCGTGAGCATCCGCAGCTGAAAGTGCGCCTGTTCGCCGGCATGTCGAGCGACTTTGCGTACAAGGTGGAGCACGGCGAGATCGACGCCGCGGTCGTCACCCAGTCGCCCCGGTCGCTGCCCACCAGCCTCATCTGGACGCCCCTCTACACCGAGCCGATGGTGCTGATCGTGCCGCGGCAACCCCATTTCACGCTGCCGGACACGCCGCTGGACATCCTGCGCCGGGCGCCCTTCATCCGCTTCGACCGCCATACCTGGACCGGCGATCTGGTCAAGGATGTACTCAGTCAGTGCAAGGTGAAGGCGTGCGACGAGATGGAGCTCAACTCCGTAGAGGCCATTGTCGAGATCGTGCGCCAGGGCTTTGGCGTTTCCATCGTGCCGCAGCTGACCAACGTACATTGGGAGCGCGACCAGGACCTCAGCGTCATCCCATTGCCCGGCATCGAAGTCGAGCGGCGGGTAGGTCTGCTCGAGCGCACACGCCATGGCCGCATGCGCTTCACCGCGGCAATCAAGGAATACTTCCGCGAGGGTGGGCCACGTGTCGCCGCGCGTCAGAAACTGTCCAGCCGCGCGCGCTGAGTATCAGCCAGAGGCTCTGCTAGGCGTCAGTGGAGGGACTGTCTTCCCGCGCAGTCTCCGGGTTGCATTGGCACGGCGAACACCCGGAACGCTTCATCTTTTGTCGTGACGACCTCCCCACGCTTGTCCTGCTCGCGCGTGGGGGCCGATCGTCATGGCGTTGCAGTCGTCGGTCTCATGCCGGCGAGTCCGTCCCGACGTCCTTTGGTGCCGAACCCGCATGGAAGTGCGGTGCGTAATGCGCTCTCGGTCTTCGTTTTCCAGGCTCGGGGGCACTCAATGCAAGGGTGGGGGAGCTTCCTCCGCGACATCCTCATGAATGCGTTCAGTCGCAGCCCTTATCCGCAACATGCCTTCACGCTGCCTTCGTTCAGTCATCAGGCTGAAACCGAGCTTGACGAAGGATTGCCCGTGCGCCGGTTCCGCGAAGAACACACAGCCAGGCTCGATGATCACCCCTTCCCGCCTCAGGATCCTGGCCAGCCTTGTCGTGTCCAGGCCTTTTGGTGCAGCGACCCAGAGATTGGACCCCCCCATGGAGGGGTATGCAGCCCAATCGGGCAGGATTTCCTTGAGCAGTGACTGGCAGGAACTCCAGCGCTCCTTGGACAGGCGCCGCAAGGAGCGCACGAGCTTGGCGTAGCCCCCATCCCGGATGAACAAGGCCAGGCTGCGCTGTTCGTGCCCTGATATATTCCGTAGCTCATAGCGCCGAATACTTCTCAGCTCCCTGGCTACGTTTCGGTCTGCAACGATGAATCCGATCCGTGCCATTGCCCCAACGTACTTTGTGAAGCTGCTGACGTAGATCACGCTGTCGAAATTTCCAGCAGCGATGGGAATGGATGATCTTCCGACGAAGCGCATCTCCGCATCGTAATCGTCCTCGATGATGCAGGCGCCTATCTTGCGAGCGAAGTTCACCAGGCTTGCCTTGCGCGGGACCGACATGCTGACATTGCTGGGCAACTGATGGCTTGGTGTGGTGTAGATCAGTTTCGCATGCGGCGCAATATCATCGACAACAAGGCCTGAAACATCGACAGGCACGGGAAGGACTTTCGCGCCCTGACGCAGGAATGTATGGCGGGCATCCGGATAACCCGGATCCTCCATCGCCACTTCTGTTCCTTCTGAAATCAGTAATTTTGAGATCAGATAGAGGCCATGTTGCGCGCCTGCCGTCAGAACGATGTTCTCCGGTTCGGCCTTGAGTCCTCGCGGATGAAGAATCTTCTCCATGATCTGGGCCACAAGCATCGGGTCGTCGGCACCGAAACCGTCGTACAGGCAGAACTTGCGATGCTCTCCTTCAAGTGCCTTTCGCGAAGCGCTGATCCAGGCCGCCCCGGGAAAAACCTCACTCGGGATTGATGAGGTGACGAAGGGGAACTCTGATTGCGTGTCACTGATGGAACGCACTACATGAAGGCCTGGTGTTGAATTCTTCTGCGACCCGGCTGATCTCAGCCATGCAGGGGCACCCAAATCGTGAGGCTGGGCGCTCTGATGATCCAATGACACCGACTCTGGATTGATGAACAGGCCCGAGCGTGGTTTTGAATAAATCATGCCCTCCGCTTTTAGTTCATCCAGCGCTAGCAATATGGTGTTCAAACTGACTTCGAGCAACTCTGAGAGAAGGCGAGCAGATGGCATCTTGATGTTATGGAAGTAACCGTCGCGTATCGCCATCTCCAGCCCTGATTTGATCTGGATATAAAGAGGGGCCGGAGCCGACCGGTCGATCGTTATATATCTGACAATAACGTGATGTTCTTCAAGCATCTGTGCAAATTCCCTGAACTCAGCGGCTAATAATACAACCACCGACCATCCCCGCGACCGGATATGGCAACGGTGGACCCCGATACGCCAATACCACCGAGTACAAAGCTGAATCCGGTTCTGGGGAGGCCACCGCCTGAGCAACGAGTGCTGCATTTAACTGGTGCGTCGGCCTGGATGCGCGCCGAGCGCCGTCGATGGGACACCTGACTGCGGCAGTGGCAGGGAAAGGGGCTTGCGCCAGCGTTTCGCGGACGTGAACGTTGACACGCCGACGCTCAGTAAGGCCGACGCCTGCCACGAAGTGCCAGAAAGTGCGCGTTCACAGGGAGTGTGGCAACTGAAGCGAATCCCATGTCGCGGACATATGTACTCAGCACGGTCCGATCTGTACCCATGAAAAAAAAGAAAACTGCTACTTTGCGTGAATCAGAACGCTGGCTACAGTGACGCAACGCTCGACGATCAACTCATCTGACGGGCGGAGATGAACTTCCTGGATGACTGACCGAAAGTCATCACACAGCCAAGCAGACATTCGACCTACGAGGACCTAATCATGACGAGCAGACGGGTATTTCTGAAGAACCTTGGTGCCGGTGCATTCCTTGCGAGTGGCATCTCGATTCCGGTGATCGGTGCAGCGCAGGAGCAATCGGGCACGCTGAAAAGAGTGCTCTCATCTGGAAAACTCCGAATCGGAGCAGTCACCGATGGTATTCCCGCCTTCCAGAAAGATATTCGAACCGGTGACTGGCGCGGAATTTTCATCGATGTTTCCAGAAAATTCGCACAGGAAAACGGGTTGAAACTGGAAATCGTTGAAACGACCTGGGGCAACTCCGTTCTGGATCTGCAGTCGGGAAAGATAGATCTCATGTTCGGTCTGAACCCCACGCCCGAGCGAAAAAAGGCTATCGATTTTTCAGCCGCGGTATTTCAGAACGGTTTCACGCTGATCTGTCGTGAGAACGCAATATTCGAGAACTGGGAGGACTATAACAAGCCCGAGATCCGTATTGCGGTGGATGCAGGCTCTGCTCACGATGCAACGGTTACTCGACTGCTACCGAAAGCCACCATCATTCGCCTTGATACCGTTGGGGAAGCATCAATCGCGTTGCAGTCTGGCAGGGCCGATGCTCAGTGCATGGTAATGATGCTGAGTCTGCCGGCGGTCAAGAAGAATACGCAGTTGGGCAAGGTTGTTGCGCCAATGCCGATTGCGTTTACCACTTCGCACGCCGGGTTCGCTAAATCGGAAGACAAGGAGTGGCAGGAGTTTGTCGATAAGTGGATCAAGGAGAACCGTGAGAATGGTTTCATTCCTGAGTCCATCCGAAAGAACATGAGTCTGGTTAATGTGACGCCTGCGGATTTCCCCGCAGGGATCCAGCTCTAACATCCAGAGAGAAACAGCAATGTACGAATGGGATTTCTCCTCAATATGGGAATTCAAGGAGCTTTTGGTTTCCGGGCTTGGTGTAACGATTGCCGTCGCAGCAGCGTCCATTCTGACGGGTCTGGTAGCGGGGGTTTTCAATGCACTTGGCAGTCTTTCGAACAATAAACTGATACGCGTGCCCTGTATCTCATTGATGGAGTTTTTCCGTTGTACGCCGGTACTGGTGGCGCTGATCTGGTTCTACTATGCCCTGCCGATTCTGACTGGGTTTGAGATCTCTGCAATCACTGCGGCTTTCCTGGGACTCTCGCTTTACGGGGCCGCTTTCTACAGCGAAATCATTCGAGGCGGGATTGTTGGCATTGATCCGGGTCAGCGCGAAGCAGGTGAGGCCATTGGCATGATGCCCCGGGAGATCATGAAGCGGATCATCCTGCCCCAGGCTTTCCGGAAGATGGTGCCTCCACTGGTCAACCAGTCGATCATCAACCTGAAAAACACATCACTCGTATCAGTCCTTGCGGTTCCGGACCTGCTGTACCAGGGCAAGCTTATTGCACACGAGAGCTATCGCCCGCTTGAGGTCTATACGGCTGTAGCGTTGATCTATTTCGCCCTTCTGTTCCCCCTAACTCTTTTAGTGCGGCATCTTGAGAGTCGTTTCGCTGTGAAGCACTGAGGTATTTCATCATGATCACGATCGATTCAATTGAAAAAAGTTTTGGAAACCTCAAGGTGCTCAAAGACATCAGTCTGAGTGTCGACAAGGGGCAGGTAGTTGCCTTGATCGGGCCGTCGGGGTCCGGGAAGTCGACACTGTTGCGCTGTTTGAATCTGCTCGTTCCGCCAGATCGCGGATCGATCGAGATCGGAGCGACGAATCTGCAGTTCGGTGCTGGCAGGGCGGTCCTGTCACAACGGATGCTGGCGGAGTTCAGGCAGAAGACGGGCATGGTGTTTCAGCACTTCAATCTGTTCCCGCACATGACTGTGCTTGAGAACGTGATGGAAGGTCCGGTCACCGTGCGCAAGATGACGAAGCAGGCTGCGAGCGATCTTGCGTTCGCCCAGTTGTCGCGGGTTGGTTTGGCGGACAAGGCCAACGTCCATCCGTCCTCACTTTCCGGGGGGCAGAAGCAACGCGTTGCGATCGCACGTGCCCTGGCAATGGAGCCCGAAGTGATGCTTTTCGATGAAGCGACATCTGCGCTCGACCCCGAGCTGGTAGGCGACGTTCTCAACGTGATGCGTGATCTCGCGAACGAGGGCATGACGATGATCATCGTTACGCATGAAATGGCTTTCGCCCGCGATGTGGCTGATCGAGTCGTGTTCATGCGCGATGGCGTCGTGGTGGAGGATGGCGAGGCCGTTCAGGTCATCAACGATCCGCAGGATCCAAGGACCCAGGCATTTCTGTCCCACTTCCGCCTGAGCAAAGAGCGAGGCCATAACGGTCAGGCGGGGGGCAACTAGATGCACTCCGTAGTCATTGGGGCCGGCATTGTCGGGTTGGCAGCGGCATGGGAGCTTCTTGAGGCTGGTAACGACGTCACGCTGCTCGACCCTGCGCCAATCGGCAGCGATGCCAGCGCGAGCTACGGTAATGGCTCGATGATCAGTTCCGGCTTCATGATTCCAGTCTCCAATCCGGGGCTCTGGCGGAAGGTGCCAGGATTTCTCCTGGGGCGCGACTCGCCCATGTCTGTGCGTGCCGTGGATTTCCCCGGATTGAGTGCATGGGCGGTCGGCTTTGTCCTTGCGGGCGCGACCGAAGGGCGTCTGCGTGGCCTGGCTTCTGCTTTGGCGCCGCTGACAAGAGGCGCTCCCGCCTTGCACGAAGCCTTGAGTCACGCGATAGGGCGGCCGGATCTCGTGCAGCGCGGCCCTCTTCATTACCTCTATCCGGACGAAGAGGCACTTGAAGGCGATCGTCTCGCGTGGAGGCTGCGTGAGCAGTTCGGTGTCGAGAGAAAGCTGGTAACGCCATCCGAACTTGAGGCCGCAGTTCCGAATAGCCCCGTTGGCTGCAGCCTTGGCATCGCCGTGCCCGATTCAGGTTCTTGCAACGACACTGCCGGATACTCGAAAGCAATATGGGAAAAACTCGCTTTGCGCGGTGCACAGTGGATGCAGGAGCGCGCCACGGGCTTCCACCTGGAGAACGGGCGTGTCGCTGGCGTTGAAACATCCAGGGGCCGTTTGCGTTGCGACAGTGTTGTCATCGCCGCAGGTCATGCCAGCGTCACGCTGGCAGCAGCCCTGGGTGACCGGGTGCCTTTGAAGGTTGAGCGTGGTTACAGTCTGCAGTTCCGCACGAACCCCACAGGACTTGGCTCGCCACTGATGCTGCCGGACAAGCGGATCGCGATCACACCGAACCATCTTGGGGTGCGCGTAGCCGGGCAGGTTGAGCTTGCGCATCCGGATGCACCCGCCAACTGGGATCACATCCGCATTCTGCATAAGCGTGCGACTGAAGCCTACCCTGAACTGGGGTCACTCAAGCACACGGCCGAACGCTGGATGGGGCGTCGGCCTTCGATGTCGGATTGCAAACCCGTTATCGGTGTGTCTTCAGGAGCGAGCAATGCAGTTTATGCATTCGGACATGGTCATATCGGACTCACCACAGCTCCGCGCACCGCAAGAATCGCCGTGGCGTTGATCAGAGGGAAAGAGCCCGAAATCCCGATCAGTCCATTTTCGCCACGTCGCTTCCGGCGCAACTCAGCAATGGAAGCCTGATTCGCGCGCACTTTTTTCAGCAGCCGCACAGGCCATCACCGTATCAAAGACCCGGACGCTCTCCACGTGTGGAGAGTGGTGGCTCTGTGCGCACCAATCAAGTGAAGAACATGTCAATGAACTACCAAGAAGCGGCTCAGTGGGTCGAGGATTTTGAGGGTAAGGATGTTCCCCCAACGTTGATCAAATCCGGACGGGGGGGCTGGATTCAATTCGATGATGGCCGACGCGCGTTTGAGGCCGTATCTGGTCACAGTTGCCTCAACCTCGGTCATGCGCATCCCGAATTGATGGAGGCCGCCGGCAATGCGTTGGCGACCCTGTCGTACTGTTCGCCTGAGCATTACAGCGATTCGAGCCTTGCCCTGGCCGAGCGGGTTTCGGACCTCCTCGGTGGCGGCTACAGAATCAAGTACGCACTAAGCGGCTCTTCTGCGAATGAAATCGCGATGACCATCGCGCGTCGCCACTGGGAAGGGGCTGGAAAACCCGCAAAGCGCATCGCCATAGCGCTGGATCGCAGCTATCACGGCAACATGGGGCAGGCCCAGTTCGCAACAGGCTACGAGGCATTTCGCGTATCAGGATATTCGGATCACCCCGACTTCGTTCATGTGCCGTGTGCGCGAAATCCGGCGTCAGGAAAGCTGTTTTCGACGCAGGAGATCCAGTTGTTGCTGGAAGAGCGTATTGCTCAGATCGGCCAGGACAATATCGCATGCATGATCGTCGAACCGATTAATTTCGCCGGCGGCGTGATCGTACC
This sequence comes from Parazoarcus sp. PS-13 R2A, assembly GCF_057621855.1. NCBI lineage: Bacteria > Pseudomonadati > Pseudomonadota > Betaproteobacteria > Rhodocyclales > Zoogloeaceae > Parazoarcus > Parazoarcus sp. PS-13 R2A. Next base: position 51,579 of record NZ_JBYEXN010000022.1, on the reverse strand, counting down.
GCCTGACGGCTATCTGGCCATCATTCATGAGGTGTGCCAGCGCCACGATATAACGCTCATCGTGGATGAGGTGATTACCGGTTTTGGACGCTCCGGGCAATGGTTTGCGTTTCAGAAGGAAGGCATCCGGCCAGACATCATCACAATGGGCAAAGGTATCACCGCAGGCTACTTTCCATTAGCAGCGGTAGCGGTCACTAATTCACTTTACAAGGAACTGCGCGAATCAAAGGTTCCGTTGAAAAAGGTGATTACGATGGCTGGACATCCAGTCGGCTGCGAGATTGCACTCAAGAACATCGAGATCACAACGCGTGACGGCCTGTGCAAGCGCGCAGAGGAGAATGCAGAAATCTTCTACGCCACCCTGAAACCACTTGAAGGTCTTCGCTCAATCAAGGAGATCCGGGGAGCGGGGCACATGTGGGCGGTAGAGTTTTCTGATCTCGACCAGTGGAAAGCGCCGGAAGTGGCGAAGATGGTGGCTGCGCGATGCGAGGACGATGGCTGTATCGTCGCAGCATCTGCAGGAATCATCAGAATCAATCCGCCACTGAATTCGTCGAGTTCGGAAATTTCATTCGCCTGCTCGACGCTTGTCAAAGCCGTGGAGCATGTGGACCGCGGCGGTTGACGCCTGGTCGGGACTGAAGGCGATGCCCAGCGCCAGGCGCTGCGGCATCGTCCGACACTGATACCCCGCGCTACGCAAGCCGTCCTGTGAATCCGGGACTTCATCACATCGGCGCATCAGCCGATGCCGAGTCAAACGGCGCTACACATCACTTCTTCACACTTACCAACCAGAGGAACACTCCTATGACCCAAGCCATTGAACGCAGCCACTGCAACGCCCGCATGAGCAAGATTGTCCGCCATGGGGGATTGATCTACCTTTGTGGGCAAACTGCAATGGGCAGCACTGCGACAGATATCAGCGCACAGACAACCGAGGTGCTATCGCGCATTGATTCATTGCTCGCCGAGGCTGGCAGCGATCGTAGCCGTCTGCTCTCGGTGCTGATTCACATGAGTTCTCTGGATGGCTTTGCCGAAATGAACACGGTATGGGAGAGCTGGGTGCCAGAAGGATGCGCACCTGCGCGAACGACGGTCGAGGCACGTCTTGCCTCTCCCGCTTTGCTCGTTGAAATGACGGTCGTGGCGGCGGAAGCCTGACCTTCTGCGCAGCACAAATTCATGACCGCGGAATCGGTGGCGCTTGATGCGCATCCGGCCTTGCCGACGCATATCGAAGTGCGCATCGAGGCTCGCGCTGGGGGTTCGATGGATTGCGAACCGGGTCGTCCCTGCAAGAGAAGCTGCAGCGATCGCATGTGGCAACGAGAACCAGGAAGCGCTGGATGAAGCTTCGCCACCTGATTCCCCCCGGCGAACGCTGGTGGAAGTCGCTCGACGCGACCACGGCTCGAGGCGACCTGATCGCCGGTCTGCTGGGGGCGCTGCTGGTGCTGCCGCAGGGGGTCGCGTTCGCACGCCTCGCGGGACTGCCGCCGGCGTATGGCATCTACTCGGCGATTCTGCCCTGCATCGCGGCGGCGCTCTTCGGTTCGAGTCGCCATGTTGTCTCCGGCCCGACCAACGCGAACTCGCTGGCCGTGTTCGCAATGCTCTCTCCGCTCGCTGCACCCGGCAGTCCCGAGTACCTGCAACTGGTATTTACGGCGACCTTCATGGTCGGCCTCATGCAGTTGCTGGTCGCCCTGTTCCGACTTGGCGTGCTCGCGAACTTCATCGCGCCATCGGTTTTGCTGGGCTTCACCTCAGGTGCGGCCTGCCTGATCGCCTACCATGCGGGTATCGACCTGCGCGATCTGGTCTGGCCTGAGGAAGGGGCGCTGGCCCCGCTGGAGCTCGTGGTTGCGGCGGTCACGGTGATCGTGACGGTGCTGGTCGCGCGATTCTTTCCACGCTGGCCAGCGATGCTGACCGGCCTGGCCAGCGGCTTTGCCGCTGCCGCCGCGAGCGCGGCCCTGGGCGGTCCGGGTTACGTTCAGATGGGCGCCATTCCGTCCATCATTCCGCCACTCAGTTTGCCGGACTTCGACCTGGAGAAGCTGAGCCAGGTCGTCGGCCTGTCGTTGGCGCTTGCCGTGGTCGCGCTTGGTCAGTCGATCTCCATCGCCAAGGCCATCGCAGACAGGTCGGGGCAGCACATCGACGCCAATCGCGAGTTCTTCGGCCAGGGCCTGGCCAATGTTGCTGCAAGCTTTTCTTCGTCCTATCTTTCGTGCGGTTCGCTGAACCGCTCGATGCCGAATTTCGAGGCGGGTGCGCGCACGCCGCTGGCGGCTGTGGCCTCCGCGCTGATTCTTCTGGTGCTCGTCGCGCTCAGCGAGCGCCTGCTTGAGCGCTTGCCGATGGCCACCATCGCCGCGTTGTTGCTCTACGTCGCCTGGACCCTGATCAATATCCCCCGGATCCGGGAAACCCTGCAGTTCAACATGCAGGAGGCGGCGTGCATGGTGGTGACGTGGGGCGCAGTCCTCGTCACGCGGATCGAACTGGCGATCCTGATCGGCATGGGTCTGTCGCTGATCTTCTACCTCTACCAGACCTCACGCCCGGCAATGCGGGTGCTGGTGCCCGTCCCGCAGGGGCGGCGCTTCACGCCCCTGACCGAACTCGATCAGGTCGAGCCCGAATGCCCCCAGCTCAAACTGGTGCGCATGGAAGGGTCCGTCTATTTTGGCGCCACTCAGCAGGTGAGCGACACGTTGCGCCGCTACCGCGAGTGCTCGCCCAAACAGAAGCACTTGCTGGTCATGGTGAAGAGCATGAACTTCATCGACCAGGCGGGCGCCAGGGTATGGGAGCAGGAGGATGACGTGCGGCGGAAAATGGGGGGCGCACTTTACTTTCATCGGCCTCGTGCGCGCGTCGTTGCCGTGTGGGAGCGCACCGGCTTTCTCGAACGGCTGGGGAAAGATCGAGTCTTCGACAGCAAGCATGATGCACTGGCATCAATCGTCCCCTCTCTCGATCCGCAGATCTGCGCGCGATGTACCGCCAGGACCTTCCTCGAATGCCCCGGGGAGGGGACTCCCTGCGTTCAGCCACGCTGTGGCTGAAATGAAACTGGGCACTTCCGTAGAAGTGCCCAGTTTCATCATGAATTGGCGCGCCCGAGACGATTCGAACGTCCGACCCCTGCCTTCGGAGACTTCGCCGATTAGAGGGGCGCATGAGCCGCTAAACCTGCTTAGGGGATGAATTTCTTACGAAGTCAGGGCTTATGGGATGCCTGAAGAGGGCTGAGCTAAATTGCATTGTCTTGTTTTATAACGCTTAACAACGCATTCACGGCTAACTGTGCTACTTCGCCGGTCGGCTGAGGATGACCCTTGCTTTCCTTTGCTGCGATAATCCTTGAGCAGCTAAACAAAGTCAAGGGGTATAATCTTGCATGTTCCAGTTTGGAACATAAGCGGGGCGGGTCGCTGGGGATATTTGCTAGATCGCCTCACCAGAGCAAGCCCAACACCCCTCAGGCGCCACATACGCCACCCGAGAATGGCACCCAAGCAGAACTTCCGATTGCCTCGTGACACTATTCGCTTGATCAGCGACACTTAGCGCGACGCAATAATGTCGCGCGTTGTCGCGCCTTGACGCCACTGCAGGTCATTACACACGTTGGAGGACGGATTGATGCCGCGGGTTACCCCTACTGAAGAACTCGAACTCATCGAGTCCATCGTCGCGGATCACCCGAAGGGGTTGGGTATATCCGCCATCGAGGCAACCCTTGAGCGTCGTCAGGGCTCGAAACCCAACCGTCGAACACTGCAGCGTCGCCTGCAAAAGCTTATCGACGCGCAGCGACTGATGACCGAAGGCGAAAGTATCGCGCTGGTCTACAAGCTGAGCGCTGATGCCGTGGCCCGAGCCAACAGTGGGAAGGTACCTGAGGCAGACTTGTATGTGCCAGTCTCCCCCGACGCGGCCGCCATTCGGGACCGGGTCAGATTGCCACTGATGCACCGTAAGCCGGTCGGCTATCGGCGGGAGTTCCTCGACGCTTATCAGCCGGGCGCCACGTTCTATCTGCCCGAGTCACTGCGCAGCCAGCTTCACGAAATGGGACATACCCCAGTCGGCGAACGTCCTGCGGGCACCTATGCCCGCGAAATCCTTGGCCGACTGCTGGTGGATCTGTCCTGGGCCTCCTCCAAACTGGAAGGCAACACCTACAGCCGCCTCGATACCCAGAACCTGATTGAGTTCGGTCAGATCGCGCAGGGCAAGGATGCCATTGAGACGCAGATGATCCTGAATCACAAGGCGGCCATCGAGATGCTCGTCGAGAACACCGACGAGGTGGGCTTCGACGTCTTCACGTTCACGAACCTCCACGCAGTACTCTCGCAGGACTTGATGCGCGACCCGGACGCCAGCGGTCGGTTGCGCCGGCGGCCGGTGGATATTTCCGGCACGGTGTTTCATCCCGTGGCCATGCCGCAGGTGATCGAAGACTGCTTCACCGTGCTGTTGGACAAGGCCGCCGCCATCCCGGACCCGTTTGAGCAAGCGTTCTTTCTCATGGTGCAGTTGCCCTACCTGCAGCCATTCGAAGACGTGAACAAACGAGTTTCGCGAATCGGTGCCAACATCCCGCTAATCAAGGGCAACCTGTGTCCGATGTCGTTCATCGACGTCCCCGAGCGCGCCTACGTTGAAGGAACGCTGGGCGTGTACGAACTGAACCAGATCGAGCTTCTGAGGGACGTGTTCGTCTGGGCCTATGAGCGCTCGTGTCAGCGCTATCTGGCCATGACCCAGACCATGGTCGAGCCTGATCCGCTGAAGATCAAATATCGGGAAGCCTTGATTCAAGCCGTACAAGCCGTTGTCAAGGGCCTGCAACCGCCAACCGAAGCGGTGATCGCTCGACTCGCCGCGCAAAACGCGCAGGCGTCCGACGAGGAAGCCTTCGCAGATTTGCTCACGGCGGCGATTGCGCATTTGCATGAAGGCAGCGTCGCCCGTTATCGTCTGCGCCGTTCGGAGTACCTGGCCTGGCAACAAGTGCGCGGAGAAGACTGACGGGCAATCTGATACCGCCGATTTGGCAACGTTAGTCGACGAACTACCGCTAACGCGCAACGCCCACACCCCCGGAAGCCTGGACCATGCATATACCTCGGACTGTAAAGTTACGCCTGAGTCAGATCGATGTTCCGTCCCCTACGCGACCCTGGTGCGTTGGATTACGGCACTTGCCCCAAACCATTCCAACCGTGCGGCCTGCGGCACTTCCTCTGCTGTTATTGCTTCAACCGCTTGTTGTCTCCGAGGATTCGGACCGCAAAACCTCAAACCAGCAACGGTTCAAACTACTCGCCGGCCGACGGACCCTGCAACTCCTGTTGGAACAGTATCCCCGTGACTACCGCACCTGGGCGCTATGTGTCGCGCACGATGCTTCTCTGCCCAACACAGAGGACTTTGAGGTATTTGACACGCTGCTTGTAAAGCTTATCAGCAGACCCGACCCCGACGATCTCGCGATGATCGCCACGGCCCTGAAGAATGACCAGACCTTGCGCGCCACGGCTGATCGCTACGTGGATGTCGCGGATGATGCTGCGATTGGACGCCTTGTCAACATGTCGCGCACCACAATGCACCGACGTACCGTACCGACCCTCGCTGCCGGGACAGCACCGCCGGAAAAACGCGTTACGCTTGACTTTCTCGAGGACGCAGAGCCGTCACCGATCGAGCAGCCCTCCAGCGACCGAGGCATCTCCGATGAATAGCCGCGAGGAGATTATGAGCCTACTTGCGCCACTCGCCCGCATGATGCGGATCCCAGATGACCTGGTCGGGATTCTGGTCGTAGCCAGGCGACTTGCTCCTGTATTGCGGTCACTCATGTTCGTGATTGATAAACAGCACAAGGACCTGCTAAGCCAGAGCGTGTCAGCGCTTGAGCAGATCATCGATGCCGAATCCTGCGTCCTGCAGTATTTTCCGGACGCATCCGGAGGCGGCCAAAAAACCCTCAAAGGTTACTACACGTCCCACCCCCACTATTGCGTCTTCTGGCACTACTGTGCGGACACTGAGATTGTGCAACAGTACGGTGCACTACTCGCATCAATGTTCCCCGTTCAGATCAAGCTTGAGCGAGACCGAGCGCTCATCCAGACTGCTCCCACCGCTGCCTACAAGGTCGGCCTCAGTCTGCGCCAACTGACTGATCGGCCGGACGAAGCGTTGCGTGCATTTCTCTACAAACTCTCCACTGAGCCGATGCATCCGCAGGCGCTACTCGCGGACTTCGACACCCACATGCACAAACTGGGACTTAAACCACAGGTGACCGGGGAACTGAGGAATCTTGGATATTTGCACCGGGCACTGCAATGGTTTGAGACTGGCACTTGGGAGGTGCACGGCCACGGCTGGACCGGCGGCAAAGCCAAAACGCACAAGGCTGGCCGGCATGGCGCCATCGGCGGGTCTGAAGCCACTCGTGCCATCTCGCGCACGCTTGAATCAGACGACGCCATGCCTGATATCGACGTCACGCAGTTCGCCGACGATGAGGGCTTGAGCCATAAAGGCGACCGTGACCAAGACTTCTCTCCTCCGGAGGATGCACCGACGCGAGGCATGCTGCTCACCGTTCCGCCACGGGCAGCCTCTGCAGCCAACAGAGCCGACCGTCGCACACTGGCACGCAATGTTGCACGTTACACTGCCCAGGCCATCACCTTGGCGAACCAACAACTCCCCATCACCCATGCTACGCTGTCCGGGTTCGAGATGGATCTGATGCTGGCTCTGATCGGTGACATGTGCTCTGAGGACTGGCGAGAAATCCGCGAAGCCGACAGACCGCTCGTGGCCGCCTGGGCAGCATGCCGGCTGTTCTTGTCAAGAACGCCGGAAGCTGTAAAAGCGCTGGAGGTCAGAAATGCGCGCACAGCGAAACGCAACTCGTCCCGTGTTCCGTCCAATATGGTCTGGATGCGAGCAACTGCGCGTATCTGGCTTCCCGTCGAATCTCCGAGGCATGTAGCACCGCGTATCGAGGGCGATTCGCCAATGCGAACCCTGCCCGCAGCCAAAGGCTTCGACCTTGAGCTACCGCCTGCACTTGCAAACACACTGGGCCAGCTTGCGCCTGCGGGGGAGCAGCTATTTCAACGATCTTACGAACCCGAATTTGCACAGCTGCTCGCAGGCCTCAACAAAACGCGCGGAACGAATCTAAACCCGGAACGCGTCGGGCGTTTGATTGCCAAGTTCATGGCCCAACTCGGCGGGTACGACCGCGTGTTCGAATTCTACTTTCGCGGCATGCCACCTAATCAGCATAATCCTTGTGTGTACTCGGGCGTCCCTGTGAGTCGCCTCCAGAGCCTTCATGCAAATGCCTGCTCCCACCTCTACCGACTCGCCGGAAGGCCGCCGCCTTCCACCGCATCGATATCACCTACAAGCGCTCGTGCGCTTGGCTTGATGCATGTTGGCTCGCTACACGTACCAACACGCACGAGCGTGCGCACTACCGTCCTCACCGCCATCGATGCCGTGGCGACGCTCGCATCGGAACCCGGGGCGATGTTCATCGAAAGACATAACGCCTACACGGCCTATTGCGCGTTTTTCCTGCTCGCAACAACGGAGCTGCGCGGCGTATCGAGCCTGCTGCCTGCCAGCTTCGACATCGACCCTGGGACGGGCCTGTGCTTCATCAGCGACAAGGATAACGAGCGCTACGAACGATCACGAATCGTCTGGATCCATCCGATGCTCCTCGATCAACTCAACGCATACGGCGATCACGTGACGCGCCTTCGGCAGTATCTTGCCCTCACCAACCCGGAAGGCATCGATCACCTCGATGCCCGCGAGCGGCTTGCCCCCTTGTCCTCGCATGCGAGCCCGGATCGGAACCGGGATATTGAACTTATCGACGCCACCATCCCCACCCTGTTCCTTTTGAGCAAACAAAACAGCAAGCTCACGCCAACCTTCCCGGCAGATCTTCAACACCTACTCGGCACCACCTGGCAACTACGTATCGGAGCACTTCGCCATTTCTTCCGAACAGAGATGCTTCACCTTGGCGTTCCGGGTCCGGTAATCAACGCGACGCTGGGGCATGCCGAGCGTGGCGAGGGACCTTGGGATCGATTCAGTTCGCTCCCGCCCCTGCAATGGCAACGCCTGGCCGGCGCGGCCATTACCAAAATATGTGACGCATCGGGCTTTCGGGTTCTTTCCAGTCCGCTCTTGCGCAGCGTTTGTGCCACATGACTCGATCGGCCCAAGAACGGAACACCCGCTGGCCAGAGTGGGCGAGCGACGCCACACCGAGAGATCTGAAGAAACGAAAATCCCTGTTCGGTGATTTCTGTACCTGGATGGCTACAAACGTGCCGCACCTTTGGAGCGGAACATCAGAACCCGGTTATACCCCGGAGATGCTCGAACGCCATTTATCCAGCCTTCTCGCCATCTCATCCGAGCTGAACGCCCACCGGATTCTCGGGAACTGGTGGGACACGCTGCTTTCAGAAGGTCACCGTCTGAAGCGCTGGAACATTCGTCCGGGGTCGCAACGAGTCAAGCTCCCTCCCGAGCGAGCCGCCTTCGTGAGGCGAGACTTCCAACTCCTCACGCACCTTCGTCCCATCGAAGCTGCTTTTCTGGATCGACTCTGCCGCCCGCTTGACCAAAGACAACGCTACGAAGCGTTTCTGATTTCCGCCTTATTGAATGGCGGAATACTCTCCCTAGGGCGACTTGACGCGCTTCTTGGCCTGCGCGCTGATGCCGTGCAAGCGATCAATGGTGTGCTCTGGGCAACGCTCAACCTGCCGGTGCCCGGATCGGAGCGCGCGCGCCCCCTCCGGTGGTATCCCGACGCACTCACAGCAACTTTGCTTACCAAAGCGCTTGAGAGTGGCCAGCTGTCTCATCCGGCCAACCCTACCGGCACGGATCGCGCTGCACTTTGGACCCGTCTTGAGCTGACGTTCAAAAGACTCGAGCTTCCACCATGGCAAGGGGAGCTTAGAGACCTGCTGCGGGCCGTGCGCGTCGCCACCGCGCTTTCAACGCCAGGCTTCGTTGCGGCCTATCTTGCAGACGACCTGGAAAGTCACTCCCTGCCAGATCTCGTTTTCCAACGAGTGTTGGGCGCGAGTCTTCCAGGTGGCGATGAACCTTCAGCGGAAGACAAACCGCCCGACAAGCCTTCAGTGAAAAACGATCTGTCTTACCTAGGCAAGTCAGTCACCATCGAACTAAGTGTCAATTTCGATCCTGACTTGCCACGTAAAAGCCAGATGAGTATCGCCCGACTCGTGTGCAAGGCGCTCAACAACAGGAAAGGGGCAATCGATCGTCTGAAGGAGATTATTGAGGAGAACCAAGGGCGGTTGTGGCCGATCACCCATGCGCTGATCGGCTGGGCAATGTGGCGACTGGACCCTAACTGTTCATCTGGAAAGATCAAGGCATCCAGTGCGCAAACTTATTTCAGAACCCTGGCAGTGCATCTAATCTTTGAAGCGGAGGATCTCGATCTTCTTGATCTTGAGATCGATGACTTCGAGACGTTGTATGAACTCGCCGCCAGGCGAGTCGACTCTGAGTTCCGCCGGGCGTACTTCTGGGGCCGCATTCGGGACTTCCACGACTACCTTTTTCTGGGGGGAGTCCCTGATATTGATCTGCGCGAACTGGACGGTTGGGTGGCCACTGGAAGTGTCAGGGTATCAGCGAATCTCGTCACGGAAAGTGATTTCCGACGCTTCGCACAGGCTCTTGAGGCGGAGCAGAGTCATCCCGCAGCAGAAACGGTCTTGCTCGCCGGCACGCTGGGTTACCGCACAGGTCTGCGACGACGTGAAATTCAGTTGCTCAGGGTCCAGGACATCCATCCAGGACCAGAACCCTTTCTGCTGATTCGACCATCGCGGCTTGCATCTCTCAAATCCAATGCATCCAAGCGCAGGATCCCCCTTCGCGCACTGCTGCCGGCTGATGAGCTGAAAACATTGATGGCTTTCCATGAACGAAGGAAAGCCCAGGTTGACGAGCAAGATGGCTTGCTCTTCGCGAGCCCCGATGCCCCTTGGATACCCACTCCGTATTCCACGCTGATCGATCCGGTAACAGCACTCTTTACCGCCATCACGGGGAAGACTGGGGTGCGCTTTCGCTTTCATCATTTGCGGCATTCGTTTGCCAACTGGCTCTTGCTTGCATTGCTCTCAACAGATGCGCCAGAGTTACTGACACCCAAACTGCCGTTTCTCGACTCGCATCTGCTCGATCGTGAACGTCTAGCCCTGTTGCACGCATGTTTTTATCCGACGATTCCAGGCTCCGAGCGCTACCCCGAGCGCCGCCATCTCTTTCAGGTGGCGGCATTGATGGGTCACTTGAGTCCGAGCACAACGTGTCAAAGCTACATTCACTTACTCGACTGGATCAGCGGGCGATATCTCGACCTGAGACTGGATCATCACTTGCGCGAGTTGGGCGGACCGGGTCTTGGCCGCCTCTGCGGACTATCGAGTTCCATGCCCTACAAGCGGGAGTATCGGGATCTCACACATAGCGCGGCGGCATTCCTACGTCACCATGTCGCGGTGCGCGCCAAAACGCTTGCACCCATATTTGAGCAGACACCCACACCACCGGTACTGCCCGGGCTCAATGACCTGATCAAACCGACCCTACCCACACCGTCGTTGTTGATAACGCTGCTTCGTCGATATTTCTCGGGAACACCCGTCCAAAGGTTAGAGGCGATCTACCTGATCCCAGCCAATGCCATCAAGGCCTCTGCCCAAGCATACAGCCGCATGTACGCGAAGCAATCAGTCCAACACGCAAAGCTTACGACCCCCGTTCCCCGTCCTCCGCGCACCAAGAGTCAGCAGGAGGAGTACTTCAAAATTGTCAATAAAGCGCACGGCTCAGCCGTCAATGCACAGAATCGTTCGGCAATGAGCGCTGTTGCAGAGGCATTGATTCAGCGCACGGGCCCCAGGACGGGAAAGCTTTACTTTGGGTCGAAGGGTCGCGACTTCGAGATGATCCTGAAGGGCCTTTTACTCCTGGGAGTCGATGTCGCCGAAATGACGCTTGTCGTCCGGTGTCCAGAGGTTATCAGGGAGTCTCCGGATTTCATCACTCACGCGGTCAATCACGCAAACAACTTGCGTGTGGCGATCGATTATCAACCGCTCGAATGGGAAAAGCGAGAGATGAAGGGGGTGCTCTTGCGACTGGATATCCGAGATACCCGGCCTACGGGGCAGCACTGGGAAGGGCGTGTTCGGGGGTTGAATCATGCGGCAGCGTGGATACGTTTGATTGACCACTTGCCCTCGTAGACTGTCGGTGCCTGCGCAATCGAGGGGCGTCCGGTCTTCGCGTACGCCGCCGAAAACTTGGCGTCCATCGAACCAAGAATCGCGTCGGCCAGCATCCGCAACTTCGTCAGCTAGGATTGGCGGTATGCGTTGGCATTGGCCCCACCAGAACACTGGCAAAACTCGCAAATCACTGTGCGAAGAAGAATCTCGCAGACGCTGCCGGGGTATGTGATTTCACCGCGATGACATGCTCCCGCTCCTGTCGAAGAATTCGAAGGATGCGATGGCGGGATCCGTCGCGTGGCTCGCGGCTTTCAATCACCGTAGCTAGTTGAGTCGTGGGCACATCGTGCATCCGAGTTGCCACGTTGTCGCGCTAACAAAAGGGGGTTTTTCCTGCATATAAATCGGAAAAGTGCGCAGAACCTCATAAAGTTCGCCTGGATTGCGCAATCCACACTTTCACCATCGCGCACGCCCGAATCCACCGCGTAGGGGATGACCAAGCCCAGTAGCGTCTAGGGTACGTAGCCGATCTTTGGGGCAAGCGACTCTATAGCCGCCCACAGAGATGTGTATCAACTGAGCAAGCGTTTTTCGGAATCTGAATCCGAATTGCTGCTTGGATTGCTGTTTACAGATTACAGATGCCAAATCACCTTCAGACGTCGTCCACTACACGCAGATGGTCAGTGACGAGACGCTGCTTGAGCGGATGACGACGCATTGGCGGGTGTTGGATGCACGACGCCTCGGCGAGTCGGGCGTACCCGGACTTCGTGTGGCTGTTGTCGGCCTAGGAGAGGGGATTTCAGTGCATTACCCGCGACCCGACGATGAGGGGGTACGGTACGCGCTGAAACTGAGCACAGGGGAGGTCGTATGCTTAAATTGATCGAGAGCCTCCCGCTGCGCTGGCGTGATGCGGTGTGGGGTGCACTGGTGGGCGATGCGCTTGGCGTCCCGCATGAGTTTAAGGCAGGGAAGGATATTCCGCTCCCAAACGCCATTGAGATGCGAATGCCGAGGGAATATCCCAAGACCTATGGCGCCATTCCCTACGGGACTTGGTCCGATGACGGTAGCCAGATGCTTGCGCTCTTGTCCACGCTGAAGGCCGGTGATGGGCACTATGATGCGGCCCTGTTCGGTCAGAATCTTTTGGCATGGATGCGCGAGGCGAGGTTTCAGGCGGGTGGCGTGGTGTTCGACTGCGGCATCCAGACTCGCCACGCTCTTGAGGCATTGGCGGAGGGCGCGCCCCTTGCATTGGACCCAAACGCATGCGGCAATGGCAGCCTGATGCGCGTATTGCCTGTGGCGGCTTTGCCCGACTGGTTTGGCATCTCCGAGCCGATGGCTTTGGCTGCGGCCATGGCGCAATCGGCGGTGACGCACCCCAATCGCAAGGCGCGGGTGATTTGTGCGCTGTATGTTGAGTTGTGCTGGGAGGTTGCTGGCGCATGGCCGGTCAACTGGTCTGCGGCCGTGGCACGCGCTGGCGCACGGTTGAGGGAGCGGGGCGTCTTGTCGGCCCAAGGCTTGGCCGCACTCTCGAGCATTCTCGATTACGAGAAAACGGCTATGCCCACGGGTACGGGTTATGCCCTCAACACCTTCTGGTCTGCCATTTGGGCACTCGAGGGCAGTGGCACGATCAGTGAGGCATTGCGGAAAGCGATTTCTTTAGGCAACGACACCGACACCGTTGCGTGCGTTACCGGTGGGCTCGCGGGCGCTGCGCAAGGTCTGGACGCAAAAGCGCGGCAATGGCTGGCGGAGCTCATTGTCTAGTCAGGACTGTGTTGCGGATGAGAGGATAGGGCAGCGCAGATGATCTTGGTTTTTGACTGCCCATAATCGGTCGTGGGCTTCTCGTGAAATATTTCACAGTTCTCAAAAAACCCTATTTGCGTAATCAATTGATCTGCTAGCATCTAGCTGTCGTAAGTTTTAACAAGGGCAAACTGCACGAAAGTGCAGGGCGCAAAGCCATCGGGCCTTACCCCATTCATGGGCTGGCAGCCGGGTTGCACGGTTGAAGCTATTCCTCCTTGTATCCCGGCTTTATGGAGGAATCATGAGCAAGCAGGTACGACGCTCCCGGCACAGCAGGATCAATTCCTGCACGCACTCCACAGCACTATTTCCCCTTGATGAAGCGATTGGCGAGCAAGACCTCGTCGACGCTGGGCCACGAGGTCCCGGTCGTGTGACCAACCTGACAATCTCCGCATTTTCGAGTGGCAACCGCTCGAACTTCAGCGGATTGACGCTGCCGCTTTTTATCGAAAAAAAAGCAGCCCTTCAAAAGCAATAGAAGATCAGGTTGTGCGCTACCGTCAGTTGAATGTTTTTGCGCCAGGTATTCAACGGCGGCGCAATTACGGTCCGAACATCTCCAAAAAATAACGAAATTATGTATTCATACGGGAGCTTGAGAAAATGAAAGTTCGAGTGTTTGCCGCTGCGATGATTTCTTTGTTGTCCTGCATTGCGTCTGCTCAGGACTTGCGCGACCAGCTTAACATTCAGACCGGAAAGGCTGAGTTGGTCATTCCCGAAATGCAACCGCAGGATGTGGCAAACCAGGTGCAGGATGCACTTGCGCAGTTCTCCATTCCTGCAAATCTGAACTATCGTACGTTGCCTACAGAAGCCCCGGCAAGACCGGCTCAGCCAACTTCAAAACAGGTCTATGTGCAGGGGACGCCGGCGATCGAATACCAATGTGAGGCGGCATACGCCGAAGTGCTTAAGCGGCCACCACCGGTGCAAAACGCATTTTATTTTAATGCAGAGATTCTGCAGGCGTGCATGTACTCGTTCAAGGGTGGCGTGAAGGTTTATCTCATCTTCACAGTTATGAAGAAAACGGAATCGCTGACGAGTGGATTGTTTAACGGAATCACAAAAGCTATCAGAGGCGATGACGGTGATCGCATTACTAGCCAGCTCACCGAAAGCATTGAGGCGATAAGGAAGAATATTCCAACCGTACTCGTTGAGCGACTCGAGGCGCCGGGAAAGGCAGTGCAGGAGCCGGATAAAGCGGCGGTGGCAGCCCTGATGCCGGCCAAGACAGTGCCTGTGGTAACACAAGCCGAGCCTGTCGTTCAGAATGTCAATCAGCCTGCAGCTAAAGAGAGCAAGCCGTCGTCCATTGATCTCTCCCTTGTAGGTGCAAGAAAAGAATTAACCGCGATGGGCTTTAAGTTTTACGACCAGGATCAATTCGTAGATGCTGCGCGACGCAATGATTATCTGACGGTTAGACTTTTTCTTGCCGCGTGTGGAATCAGTCCGAGTGGTCCGGATAGCAGGGGTGAGACGGCACTAGCACTATCAAGCAAGAATCCTCAGATGAATATGATTCTGACCGCGTTCGCAGAGGCTGAGAAGGTAGGGCAGTACCCCGGAAATATAGCTGAGGCTGTACTTGCAAAGTAGTGAATTCCGCTCTTTTTTGGGATTATAGCTGAGTAACCACTTTCTTTCTTCGGCTCATTTCCCCGTATTTCGTTTGAACGAGGCGAGGGCTTTGTTTTCACTGGAGATTAGACATGGGCTGGACTACTGATGGGTTGATTAGCGCTGTCGAGTGTATCGACCTTCCACAGCATGACATGTCGGTCTCGAGTTTGAAGTGCAACTCCGGGTCGGACTTAAAAATTTAAACCGCCGAATCATTAGCAAAAAGATATTATTAATATTTATTAGGGCGTGCAGAAGCGATGAAATTTAATTATTATATTCCAGTCTTTATGGTTCTTACATTCTCATCTGCATTTGCTACCGACGTGAATCAGTCTTCCGGCAAGCGCGAACAGTTATTTGGAACTTGGAGTTGCGATGTTTCTATAGTTGAAAGCGGAATTGAGGTTAAGGTTGTTTCTGAAGACACCTACGTCCGAAACGGAAGATTCAATTCTTTCGGTACTTTGACTATGTTGTTTTCTAAAGATACCCCCCCTGTTGAGTACTCGATCGCTTCAACTGGAACATGGGAAATTGACAAAAATTATCTTGTGAGTACCTTTACTGATTTGAAAGTCGTTAGCTTGAGTCATCCTGAGTTGGAGAAATTATTTAATGTTCAGGAGATGTTTCCTACGAACATGGCTGAGTCTGCTGAAATTTTAGAGCTGACCGATACTGTGCTCTCGGCAAGAAGTGAGTCTAACGGTCAGCGCTACAACTGCATCAAGAAGGAAATGAAGCCTTGAAATGCGGGGGCAAACCGGCAGACTCAAGAATAGTGGAAGTTGCCGTTTAGCCTAGCGGAGAAAGGGGCCTTGGCCGGCGGTTCGGCTATTCGGTGCTCAGCCAGAGCCGAGCACTCCAAGTGGCCTTTACCGATCATGTTCAATCGGCAGACGACCTAGCCCGGGTCCGGCACATACTCGATCTCGGGCAGCACAAGTTCCCAGCATCGACACTTCACCCGTTCCAGCTCGTTCTCTTTTGCGTGACGCACGAGGACCGCAGCGATGCGTACCGCAATGATCTCGCCCTGTGGAGGGCGGAATTTCGACGACATTCTCGCGACTGCAATACCCGTTGTATCCGCTAGTTCCCACCCGTTACCGCTCTCACGAGGGCGCAGGGTGAGGCTGCTGCCGATATCGAGTTGAGCCAGCGCAATGTGAATGGGCGCTGCTGGGCTGAAGTAGTCGGGCCAGGAAAGGACGATCTGCTCGGGGTCGGCGCACCACACTCGGTGAGATACGCCGTGCTCGGCGTGCATCGCAACGGGTCTGGATCTCAGAACAAGGCCTTCGGCGTCTCTAACAAAGGGGTGTCGCCCGCCAATCCGCTCGCACAGCGTGTTTCAAATGCCGCCAGGTAATCCTCACCACTCTTTGTCTCGATAGCCTCCAGATCCGGGCGATTCTCGGACGCTGACGAGTGTGTCGGTAGTGCCGGATGATCAGTTGCGGGTGGAATCGCTGGGCCGACGGCGAGATGACGGAGTTCGGGTGCGAGCCAATAACCACGGATGGCACGTTCGCCAAGTTTCTAACTGCCCTCGCGGACGACTCCGTTATTGCTCTCCGATTTCGCCCGCACGCCCCAGCCTTTAAAGAGCAGACCGCTCACGATTTCATCGACGTCTTCCGTGTAGTAACCGCCGCCCTAGCGATCACTGCCGTGCTCGGGTGTGGACGCAGCGAAACCGTATCGACCCGTAGATGCTTGCTTTTGCTTATAGGGGAAGAGCGTCTGCCCGTCAGTGGTAAGTAGCGCGACTCGCTTCTCAATGCTCATGTGGTCTCCAGGCGCCGTGATGGTGTAGCAAATAAATTTATGCGGTTCGGGCAGGACTGGTGCATGATCGCTCAATGAAAAATTTGCTACGAATAAGCGCCGTGCTCAAGCCTTCGAGTGAATAAGGCTGCCATGAGCATGGTACGTCGTGAGTTGCGTTGACGATTTTCGCACCAGCACGGGCTGGAGGTCGAAGTTGTGGATTGTGCAATCCACAGCTTTCGTGGTGGCTGAGCATGTGCGGGGAGTCACCGGAGGAAGGCACGGCTGAGCGGCAGAACTTCGGCCAATGCTGACCTTGGGCCTCTGGCCCGCCTCGGGCGGCAATGTGCCGATCACCTGCCGCTCACCTGCTTGTTGAGGTCAATGACCGCTTGTCACTTCAGGCTGCAGGCGGACCCGACCCGTTGTTGCCTTTCGCATCGGCGGTCCGAGTTGCCGGTTTGCAGCGATAGCCGACGTTGGCTCACTCCCGCCGGAGATTCCAGCCGTCCAAGCCAGCTTGGACATGACGTAGCCAACGTGGGTGAATCTACGCGGTGTTCGTATTCCGTTTCAAATAGCTATTCTGTCGCTGCTTGTCCAGTTGCCCCTTGGAGTGCGGGAGTTTCGCTAAACTTGTCACATGACATTAGGGAGGGGTGGCCGAAAACATGGCGGACCATGAGTTGGTGCGGCCGAGTCGAGACGGGGATCAATTTCACTACCACTGGGCGGCGCGCCATTGCCTCGCCCTGTTGCCCGGTTCGGGAGACCTTGTTGCCGTCTCGATCGAAGGGGCATCGACCTCGGAAGGCGCAGTGTCAGTGGAGGATGGCGACGAACTGATCGACGTCGGTCTCTATTACGGCAGCGAGGTGTTGGAAGACGCCCGCAGCGTCCAATACGTCCAGCTCAAACACTCGACTAGGCACGCCCAGGAGCCCTGGACGGCAAGCGGCCTCAAGAAGACCCTGCGAGGATTCGCAAAGCGCTTCTCCGGCCTTCTGCAGCGATTCCCTGCCTCGACCCTCAAGGAGAGGTTCCGGTTCAAGTTCACGACTAACCGGCCGATTGAGCAGAAGGTTCAAGAGGCTCTCGAAGATTTGGCAAGCGCAGGGGCGCCTCGCCATCCGACCATCCAGGCCACACTGGTTCGGCACACGCAGCTGGCTGCTTCTCTCGCGGCCGACTTCTTCAATATCTTCTCCGCGGATGGCGGTGAACCTGGCCTTTGGGCTCAGCGGAACCTGCTCGTCCAAGACGTCGGCATCTATCTAGCCGACGCGGACTTTGACTCCCCGGTGCAACTCAAGGAGCTAGTTGCACGCAAGGCCACCTCCGAGTTCGCCGCCGATCCTGCTATTCGCCGCCACGACGTACTGCGCGCGTTGAAGGCCACAGAGTCGGATCTCCTTCCAGCGCCTTGCCTGATCGTCGCCCCCTTCGACATGTTACCGCGGGATCAGGAAGCTGAAATCCGTAGTGCGCTCCTCGCGGCAACGCACCCGATCGTTCTCCATGCGGAGGGCGGCGTTGGCAAGTCTGTCCTCGCTTCACGCCTTGCGGCATCCATGCCCAGCGGTTCCATTGCCGTCCTCTATGACTGCTTCGGCGACGGCCTCTATCGGAACGCACTGCATTTCAGGCATCGACATCGCGACGCGCTCGTGCAGATCGCCAACGAGCTTGCAGCCCAAGGCCTGTGCCACCCACTGATTCCGTCCGCACATGCGGACGCCAAGCTCTTCATGCGCGCCTTCAGCGGCAGGCTCAGGCAGGCTATCGGGCTGCTGCGTGCGCGGGATCCCCAGGCAAGTCTGTGCCTGATCATCGACGCCGCAGACAACGCCGACATGGCCGCCGAAGAGCGAGGTGAGACTGCCTTCGTCCGGGATCTGATCCGCACGCCATTCCCTGACGGCATCAGGCTCGCCTTCACCTGCAGAACACACCGTCGGGAGCGCCTTGGCGCCCCTCCTGACGCCCACCAGATCGAGTTGCGACCTTTCAATCAGGCGGAAACGACGAAGTTCCTGCGACGCACGTACCCTGAGGCAACTGACGCGAACGCAGCCGAATTCGCCGTTCTCAGCAGTGCGAACCCTCGTGTCCAAGCCTTGGCGCTGAGCCGGCAGCTGCCCATCGAGCAGATGCTCAGGGAGCTCGGTCCAATGCCATCTACAGTCGAAAGAGCCATCGGCGAGCTGCTGCAACGAGCCATCGACAAGCTCAAGGATCAAGTTGGCAATGTCGAGTCGGCGCAGATTGATCTCATCTGCGAAGGACTGGCCTTGCTTCGGCCGTTGGTGCCCATTTCGGTTCTGGCTCAGATATCCAGCACTCCCGAGAGCGCTGTTCGGAGTTTTGCGCTTGACCTCGGCCGCCCGCTACTCGTCAAGGGAGGCAGCCTCCACTTCCTCGATGAGCCGGCCGAAACATGGTTTCGGGAGCATTTCAAGCCTGACCCCGCGAACCTAGCGTCATTCCTTATGCGACTAAGGCCGCTTGCAAAAGACAGTTCCTACGTTGCCTCGACCCTGCCCCAACTGCTTCTTTCGGCTGGACACATGGATGAATTGGTCGAGCTGGCGCTGTCAGAAGAAGGCCTGCCAATCACGAATCCACTGGAACGGCGGGACGTAGAACTCCAACGGCTGACCTTTGCGCTTAAGGCGTGCCTGCAAAACGGTCGGTACGCCGCTGCGGCGAAGTTGGCACTTAAGGCTGGCGGTGAAGCGGCCGGCGAGGCGCGTCAGACGAGGCTGATCCAGGACAACACCGATATCGCGGCCACCCTCCTGTCCCCCGATCGAATCGACGAACTCGTGTCGAGGCGCACGTTCGGCGCGCACTGGATGGGGGCGCACCATGCCTACGACGCCGGCCTACTTTCGGGCCGCAGCGAGTTCTTGGCGGAGGCCGGCAGTCGGTTGCGTATGGCGATGGACTGGTTAGCTGCGTGGTCGCGACGCCCTTCGGAAGAAAGGAAGGATGAGCGCGTCGACGACGCTGATCGGGCAGAACTCGCGATGGCTCATCTGCGAGTGTTGGGGCCGGAGGCTGCTGCCAATTTCCTCAGGAGTTGGAGGCCGCGTCGTCTGGTCCTCAGGGCAAGCAAGCGACTCGCACAGCGTCTCATGGACCTTGGCCAGTACGAGCAACTCGATTCGCTGGCAAGGCATGGAACGAACGACCTGTGGTTGTTGCTTGGATTGGTGGCGGAAGCATCCCGCGTTGGCCATTGCATTCCGCCCGAGCCGCTGGCACGGCTCATGAGTACTTTGACGGATCGTCGAATCCGGCTGCAGGACTCCTCGATGCAGTGGGACGACCGCTGGGAGGCGCTAGAGGCGGTGACAGCTGCCATATCAGTGTCACTGCGTGTCCTTCCCCGTAACGACGCGGTGTGGGCGGAGATTCTGCGGCGCCATCTGCCGGACAAGCCACCGTCGGAACTCTCAGACCGCTTCCGCTCAGACCGCGCACCGTTGTTGAGAGCATACGCGCTGGAGGCGGCATTGCGGGGGGAGCAGCTTTCCCTGTTCGCTATCGCACCGCCCGATGTCCGCAAGGAACTGGAGGTTAAAGATAGACACAGCCGGAGTGCCGACACCGCCGCATTTGAACAGCTGACCGGTGGCGTTCTGCCTTGGTTTGTACTGGGCGCCGAGATCGCATGCGGACGAACGCCCTCAGACCTGAGCAAAGCCCTTGAAGACACGCTCAAGGTAACAACTAGCGCGGCGTCTCAGGACTATCAGAACCTATTCAATGTCCAGCAAGTAGCGGCCATCGAGTGGGTCCGCGTCCTACGAGATGCCTCCGCGACCGCGGCGACGTTCGTGGTCCCCCTTCGCGCTTGGATCGGCAGCAAAGAAAACCTTCTCTGGCCCGAAACCCTCACGGCCATGTGCCGGATCGCTGCCCGGACAGAGGGGCTTTCTGGTCTCGCGCTGGAACTCGCTGTGGCGGCCTTCGAGTCTCTGGAGGCCTCGCGGGAGAGCGCTGAAGTAAGGACCGATGCCTATCAGCGCTTGGCTCGTGCCGTTCTCCAGGCCAGCAGCACCGAGGCCGCGGCCTACTTCAATCGGGCGATCGAGATCTCCAGTCGTATTGGCGACGAGAACCTGGATCGCTGGTCCGCATTACTCCACCTGGCCGAGGCCAGCGCGCAGAAGGATCAGCCCCGCCCACGGTCCGCGCATTGTCTCGCCAGGGTCGCCGAGCTGACGTATGAGTACGTAGCCCGCGACAAGCACTTCGACTGGCGGCGAACGGTCGATGCGCTCCTCGGCCTTTGCGCCCCGTCGGCGCTGACCATCCTGAGTCGGTGGCGCGATAGGGACTTCGGGTCCGCCGGAAGGCTTTTCAGAACGGCCGTGTACAGCCTCGTTCGAGCCGGTCGGCTACCCGCAATCGCGCCAGTCGCGTTGTCAGGACTAAATGCGGAATGGGATGGTCTCGATGACGTCAAGCGGGCTGTCGAAGCGGAAACCCATCCCGCCCGGCAAAGGGCGGTGCTCCAGATCGGGTATCGCTATATGCGCGTTGCCCCTCAGGCCGAGACGACCTGGGCGGGCCTTGCCGAGCTTGCGAGCAAGCTCGGCGTCGAGTTGCCGGACATCGACAGGTTGCTTGCGGCGACGCGGTCTGCCGTTGCTGTGGCGAGCCCGCAGTCTGAGCCGCCAGACACGCCCCATAACGCCGTCGAACGGAGGGATCCCGATTGGAATCAGCTGTTCGGCGGCATTGACCTTGCCAATTCAGAAGCGCTGCGACGAGCTTACGCCGATCTCAGGACCTTCGATCCGCCGTACCAGCTGGAAGAGTTCTACAAGGAGGGCTTCCAGCACAGCAGCCCGGGCAAGATGGCCGAGTTCGTCCTTGCCATTGCAGCGTGGCCCGACTTCGGCGTCTTCGAGCTGAGGTATCTCCTAGATGCCGTTCCCGAAACAGGCGCAAGGTTGCTTTCACTTCGCAAGGCGTTACGCGAGGCAACCCTGGCCGCATGTCGAAACACCCCCGAGTATGCCCGACGTCGTGGTTGGGGAAGTGTTTTCCCCTCCAAGCGTCTTTCCGCGCAAGGCATAGTGTCCGACAAGGACGTGGTCGCTGCCATCCTGCAGGGCTTTACAGGACAGATCGACACGCTCGACGCAGGGGAGTTCTTTCTGCTGGCGGATCCCTTGGCCTCCTGCCTTTCTCCGGAGGACGCCGACAACGTGCTGAATTTTGGACTGAGCCTACTTGAGGACGTTCTTCGCCCTGAAGACGGCGACGGCCCCTGGCACGACGGGTTGATGCCTCCGCCGTCCTGCGACGAAGCGTTGGCTGGCTATCTGTGGGTCGGCCTTGGATCGCCTACGGCGGCCGAGCGATGGGAGACTGCGCATGTGGTCAGGATGTGCTTGGAGCTTGACTGGACTCCGTTACTATCGGCCCTCGCGGCCCGCGCCGCCTCGGGTTCTGCAACGCCGTTTGTTGATCGGGGATTGGTGTTTTACGAATGGCATGCCCGTCAGTGGTTGCTCATGGGCCTAGCCCGCGGCGCACTTGACCGACCAACTGCAGTCCAGCCGTTTGTCTCGTTCCTGAAGGCATCAGCAAATGAAGAGCATGTTGTGCTCCGCCACTTTGCTGTCGAAACTTTGAAGATCTTGCATGCTTCAGGTGTTGTTTCGGCGGAAAGCATTGCCGGCCTTGACGGGACGAACGTCAGTCGTTTCCCCTTGGACATATATTCGGGGTGGCGCGACACCTCTCGCGATGATGAGCCCCCGAATGAGTCCGACATCACGGATGACGAGAAGTACTACTTCGGCATCGATATCGGCCCATACTGGTTCGCGCCATTGGGTCGAGCCTTTGGAATCAATGAAGGTTCGGTGGAACGCCGCGCCCGACAGGCGCTGCGCGAGCGAATGGGTGTGAGCTATGGAAGGGCACGAGATGATGCGCGCTACAAGCGGAAAATCTACCGCAGCGATGGCACCAATCACTCTCACGGCAGCATGCCGCGCGTCGATGATCTGCGCGCATACCATTCGTACCATGCGATGATGATAGTGGCCGCTCGACTGCTGGAAACGTGCTCAGTCGGCAAGAGCGAGGACGAGTCCAGGAATGAGTTTGAACAATGGCTCGAAGGGCAGCTGTTGACCCGCAACGACGGGTGTTGGCTCGCAGACCGGCGAGATCCATATTTGATCGAAGAGCCGCCGAAGCCGCAGGGGTACGGTGACAAGATTTGGTGCTGGAGCGTGACCGCTGAGTATCTGGATCGGCAGTTGCTAACCGATGACGGCTTGCAGGTTCTTTGGGGATACTGGAGCAGCGGGCACAGAGATGACGAAGAAACGGTCTCCATCCGCAGCGCCCTCGTTGCGAAAGATCGAGCCTCCGCGCTGCTCGCCGCGCTTCAAACCACGCCGCGACCCGACAGCATCTTCTTTCCCGCCTCAGACGATTCCGATATTCCCAAGACCGGTTTATTCCGGCTTGTTGGATGGTTAGCGAGCCAGAATGAACCGGCTCGACTGGACGAGTATGACCCTTGGGCCGACGGGCTCAACTACCCCGGACCGAGACCAGCCCCTTCCATCATCGAGAAGCTAGGGTTGAGTGCGGACGCTGACGGCCGGCGCTGGGCCTCGGCGTCTGGATCGTTTCTCCGCAGCGAATCATGGACGCGGGTCGTTGGTTTCGGAAGAGAACAGGAAAATGTCGCTGGAACGCGCTTGAGCAGCGACCTTAATTTCTTACGGGAGCTGCTGAAGGCATACCCTCAAGACTGCCTTGTGCTCAGTGTTTCTGTGCGTCGTAAGCCGCAACGTCGGGGCTCGGACGACGAGTTCGAGCCGTATCCATGGCCCTACTTCCGCTACTACTTGATAGGTGATGATGGAATCGCTCGATCGCTCAAAAGCCGTGATTGACCTCGGGAAGCGACTTGTCAAAGAGCTCGAACTCGGAGACGACCTGCTAGCGCAGTGGATGGCGCACGTGATTGCAGAGCGAATGGACGCAGCCGAACGAGCCTCGCCCGAGGCACGAGGTGCGACCCAAGATGCTTGTAGGGAGGCGATCTTTAGCCTGTGGGAGCACCGAAATAGCTTGCCGCCCCACGTGCGGCCCTTCAGGGAGCTTGAGCCCCTGCTTCGAACGCTTGCATCGCTCGACGTGGACAGTGCAGCCCGCTTCCGATATTTCCCCCGCCATCCAAGCAACGAGGAACTTGAAGGTGCTGAGGTGTCGGGAAATCGCTTCCTGGAAGCTGCGGTTAACCTAGACTACGCGGCTCGTGCCTTGATTCAGTACCTGCTGAGAGCTGCAGCTGAGGACGCCGAGGAGAAGGCCGTGCCGTGGCTCAGTGCTGCCATCGACGCCAACGCAGACGCAGTGTTAGAGCTACCCGTTGTCGAGTTCGTATTACGTGGCGCAAGTGCTCCCGATGCCGACGAACTCGCACGGAAAGCACTGCTGGATAAGGTCGAGAAGCTGGAAACGTTTTCACGCTTGGCGACCGATGTGGCCGCAGAGTTCAGGAGCTGGCTCGACCAGCCTACAGAGGACGAAGACAGCCACGGCACTTGACCTTTAGCCGCACTGTGACCCGGGCTCGGCACAACGACCTGCCGCCTCAGTAGCGGCTTAACTGAACTCGCATGTCAATTGCAGGTACTGGCAAAAGTACAAGGCAGAGGTTTTGCCGGCCTAGTTCCGCTTCCAGCCTAGACCGGACCTTGATAACGCCCGCGCATGCTTCCGCTTCTGGCCGGATGCACGCCTGCGCCCGCTGTCGCCTAAGCCGCCGGTCAGGTGCGTTGTGGCAGGCCGAGCATCCGGTCTTGGCGGCACCCGCGAACAGGAACTTGCGGCCATAACTGGTCGGTCGAAGTGCATCAGGTAAAGACATTCAAGGGGCCGCATGACTCCAAAACCCGCCGGATGGGCTACGGATGCAACTCGGGCTCAATCGCGATGGTTTGATGGCTGCAGTCGGGCAGCAATATTCTGCTCACGAGGGGGGCTGGGGTTCTGTGGTCTGTCCCTAGCGCTCGTCCCGCAAGCATCCAGAGCGCACGCAGCGGCACGCGAGGCCGCAAGCTCCTACATCGGGTGAGGCGAACTGGCCGTCAACAGTCGGAACAAGGCAAACGGCAGGGGGGGGCACTCATGCTACTAGATATAACGAGCTACCTCGAAATTGCGTATTCTGACCCAATATCGCCACCCGTTATGATGGAAACTGTCCACCTGTAATGCCACAAACTGGCCGGCTGTTCTGATTGAAACTGCCCACCCGTAATGGGTCAAAGTAGGCCAGAACATCAGGCCGTCCCAGTTTCTCGCGCCCGCACTTTTCGCATCGACTCGCCACGCATCGGCAGACGCACCGCACCGCTTGTCAGCCGATCCAGAATGGCATCGGCGACGGTCGGATTTGCGCTACCCAAGTAGTCATGCCATTTATCCACCGGCAACTGGCTCGTGATGATCGTCGAGCGCCCACCACTTCGCGCGTCGACCACTTCAAGCAGATCCGTTCGCCCCTGAGCATTCAGTGCCGCCAGCCCGAAATCGTCAAGAACCAGCAAATCTGCCTTGGCCAGCAACGCCAAGCGCCTATGGAAACTGCCGTCGGCATGGCCGATCTGCAAGTCCTCCAGCAGCAGCGGCAGGCGATGAAACAAGACTGTTTTGCCGATTCGGCACGCCTGATTGCCGAAGGCGCAGGCCAGCCAAGTCTTCCCGCAACCGGTCGGCCCTGTCAGAATCATATTCAGACCACGCTCGATCCACTGACAGGTCAGGAGGGACGCCATCATGCTTTTGTCCAGACCACGGTTGTGACGATAGTCGATGTCCTCGACGCAGGCCGCCACCTTCAACTTCGCCGTCTTGAGCAAGCGCCGCAGCCGCTGGTTCTCCCGATGAGTCGCCTCGTGGTCGACTAGCATGGCAAACCTATCCTCGAAGGCTAGGCTATGGGCGGCGGCGTTGGACAATTGCTCCTCAAACCCTTGCGCCATGCCGGAGAGTTTGAGGGAGTGAAGCTTGGTCAAGGTTTGCTGAATCAACATCGTCGTCTCCTAAAAAAGTCGTCTTGGATCAATGGCAGTAATAGCCGGCGCCGCGCACGTTGGGATGATCGAAGGTCGCCTCCTCATGGGCTGGCTCCGGCAACGCCATGCGATCCATGTTCGTGCGCAGGATGGATTTCACGTTGTGGATCTCCGTCGCACCGATTTGCAGGGCGCGCGTGCAGGCGGCTTCCAGACGTTCCGGCCCCACCTCCCGCGCCACGGATTTCAGGGCCGCCACCGAACGGTAGGCCATGTCCCGGCGCACCTTCCGAGCGAACATTCCTTGCAGGAACATGTGGGTGTTCGGCCCGACTGAAATGGCCCAGTCCAATTCGTCCTCGATGGTCCAGGTCTCCAGATGTCGGTGAGCAGGATCCATGTGCAGGGGGTCCGTGGTCCTTCCGGGGCCATGGCCGCGAGCATGGCTGGCCACTCGCCGGCCGCCGTGCAGCACCTCCACCGTGTCAGCCGTCAGCCGGACATCCACCGCCTGACGAACCAGGACACACGGGACACTGTAATGGTGGGCGGCAATTTCGATGTGGTAATCGAGTCCGACTCGTAGTCGCAGGAACTCGGTGAAGGCGTAGCGCGTCTGCGGCAACGGCTTTAATGCCGGGCGATCCAGCTTCTCAAATGCCTCACGGCGACAGCCCTTGAGTTTCTGGAAAGGGCGGCTGTTTGCATCGGTCAGCAAATCCGAAATCGCCCGGTTGAGTTCCGCCAGGCTGGTAAAGACCCGTTTGCGCAGACGGAACATGATCCAGCGTTCAACGATCAGCACACCGTTTTCCGCCTTGGACTTGTCCTTTGGCTTGTAGGGCCGCGCGGGGAAGATTACGGTGCCGTAATGGGATGCCATATCCAGGTAGGTCGGATGAACATCAGGATCCGTCCGGCTGGCCCTGGTTACTGCCGATTTCAGGTTGTCGCAGACGACGACCTGCGGCACGCCGCCGAAATGCTCGAACATTCGGACATGGGATGCGATCCAGTTGGGCAGTTGCTGGCTCCAAACCGCTTCGGCATAGATGTAGCTGGATGCTCCCAGCACGCCGACAAATATTTGCGCCATCCTTTTCTCATCGGTCTTGGGATCAATGACGGGTAGCGTCGGCCCGGCATAATCGACAAATACCTTGTCGCCGGCAGCGTGCGTCTGGCGCATGTAGCGTTTGAGGGTCTGCTTGAAGTCTCGGTAAACCTGACAGAACGAACTGTAAGCAAGCCCATCAGGGTGGCAGGCCAGATATTCCAAGTGAACCCCTTGCAGGGTTGCACCCTTGAGTTTCATGGCTTCGTGAATCTCGGCCCAGTCCGGTTCGGGCTTACGGCCATTCTCCAAGACCGACAATGGCGGAAACAGTCGCCGCTCCAGGGCTGCGTCATCAATGTCGATGGGTAGCGGCCAAGATAGTCCTGCCGCCGCAGAACGGGTCAGGTAATCCTTGACGGAACCGCGGGCGATTCCGAGGCAGGCGCTGATTTGCCGCTGGCTCAACCCGTTCTCGAGGGCAAGCCGCAGCACGTCACGAATCTGTTTCATGGGCAATCTCCTGTTCGGCATAGGATTAGCCGGCTAGATTATTGTTCTCAAAAAAATCACCGCTTGAGGGATTTCAGCAGCAGCCCCTTGGTCATTTCCAGAACACGGCCTCCTAGCAGATCGGATTGCCGTGGCGGGCGTTCAACAACGACATGACCGCTCATCACCCGCAGGATGCCCACGAAGTCGGGGACGGTCAGTTTCTCAATCCGCTCCGCCTGCTCTGGAACGGCAATCCAGAGGAAATTGAAATACGGCGCCATCCCTTCCAGTTTCCCTGACCAGTTCACATGAAATCCACCCGCTATCTCGATGCCGTGGATTTGTAGTGGATCACTCTTGCGATCCCTAATAACGGCAACGGCGTCGAATATGTAGCGGCGAGGGGTTGCACCATCACTTTCTGGGCTAATGTGCATAAAGAGTTCGTAGAGATCGGGATTCCGAATCCCGGACCAACTTGGATCTCCTGAAGCCAACGACGTCAAGACCATGGCTTCGGTTAGGCTCTCGAACTGCTCACGGTTGCGCAAGTTGATACGTGGTGGCGGAACACCAAGGCCGCGGGCGGTCCGCCCGCCAAGCGCAGGACGATAGGCTTGCCATACCGTGCGTAGTTCCGCACGGGTAATGCCACCCGAGATTACCTGTTCAGCCAGGCGTTGCAGGGCGTTATCCGGGGCGACCCGAGCCAACTTGGAAAGAAGTTCGAGGTTCTCAGGGCTTACCTTGTCAGGAAGTTCCCCCAGTGGGGGGCAGGAAACGCCGCGCCCTGTGAGCGCCTCGCGTAACTTGATGTAGTAGCGGCCAGCGGTCAGGTAGCGCCAGAGCGTTGATTCCTTGAGTCCCAGGCTTTCAGCGTGGCCTTTCAGCCATTCGGTGAAGGACTTGGCCTCATTTCGCCAGTAATCAGTTTGGTCGATACGATCCAGTAAATAACCGATGTGCGCCCACGAGCGGGATTGGCCTTGGGTCAAGGCGGCAATTTCGCGGGCCAGGAAATCGTGGTCGCTCTGTGGGGATCGGGGTCGCGGCATGGCATTTTGGTAGAAGTTCTAAACAGTTTAGCCGGCGAGAGTTGTTTGTCAAGAGGTAGATATTCCGGGTATCCGGATTTGAGTGTGTTTCCAGCCACTGAACCGGCTCATGTCATCTTGGCGTAAAACCGGATTTTGTTGTTGTCTGCCGTGCGGCGTTGCTCTATCATTAAACCGGATTTTGTTGTGGGAGAAGAAGACGTGAAACCCTCTGAAGCCTTGGCCTCGAACCGTGCCGCGATCCGGCATGTGGTCGAGTCGCACCGTGCCCGGAATGCTCGGGTGTTCGGCTCCGTGCTGCGCGGTCAGGACACCGACAACAGCGACCTCGACCTCCTCATCGACCCGACGCCGGAAACGACGCTGTTCGACATCAGCGCGATCCGCTTAGAGCTGCGCAAGCTGCTCGGCGTGCCGGTGGACGTGCTGACGCCCAACGGACTGCCGGACAAGTTCCGCGCTGCCGTGCTCGCGGAGGCTAGCCCCGTATGAGCCGCGATCCCCAGCGACTGCCCGACTACCTGGGGCACATCCTTGAAGCCATCGAGCGCATCCACTCCTACGTGGCCGATGTTGACGAACTTGGCTTCTTGTCCAGCAAGATCATTCAGGATGCCGTGATTCGCAACCTGGAAGTGATCGGCGAAGCCAGCCGCAATATCGAGCGAGTCCACCCGGAGTTCGCATTGGCGCACCCTGAACTTCCATTGGCGCTTGCCAATGACATGCGCAACGCATTGGCACATGGCTACTTCAAAGTGGATTTGGAAATCGTCTGGAAGACGATTCAGGGCAACCTGCCTGACCTGCACGCGCAAATCACTGAGGTGAGCGCGACGCTCTCCCGCAACTCCGATCATGAAGGGATGGAACCATGAAAACCGGATACACCGCCGAACAGGCGGCTTCGTTCTTGCTCAGTGACACCGGCCTGTCCGAGTGGCAAATCGGCTTTCTTGCCGTTGCCTTGGATGAGGTGGCCGAGTGGCACGAGCGCAGCGGCAACACAAACAGTATTGCTTGCCATGAGTGCGCGGACGAACTCACGCAGATGAACAGCCAGCACCGGGCCAGCATTGAACCCGTCGTGTACGCGCTGACCGGCCTGTCTTTCAGCGTCTCATGGCGCGGCGACTACGGCGCACGCACCTTCTTCGTCGAGCAACGCGAGCGGCGTGACTTGCGGCCTCGTGCTGATTTCGACGCCCTTCATGACGATTGCGGTTGGGGCAGCGACGCCCACAGGCAGGCTCTTCGCGCACAGTTCGATACCGAGGAAACAGCATGAGCAACGACAACAAGCCGCCGATGTTCGGCCCCTCTGGCGTGTTCGATCCCACGACCTATGAGCCGCGCTCGGGCAAAACCTTCTGGATGGCCGCGACGGACGTGAGTTCGCTGGCGGACAAGGAGGGTGCTGCCGACACGCTCATCGGCAACTGCACGACCAGCCTCCCGTTCAAATTCGAGTTCGATCCGAAGAACAACGGCCACTACCTCATTTTTGGCTCGACCCGCGAAGGCATGTCGGGTATGGCTTCACGCCCCTCGCTGCTGCCACTGTCCGCCCCGTCGCAATTCGAGGCAAACGTGCTCATGGCGCTTGGCTCCCAGCGCAACTTGCTGGAGTCGGATGGCGTATCGCTGATAGCTCTGTCCCGCGTGCTGGGCGTGGAATCCACGCCGGAGGGCGACCGTCGAATTCTGGATGCCCTGCAGCAGCTCAAGCGGCTCGTGCCCGCGTTGGCGGGGCTGCGCTACAGCGAATCCGATGGACTGGTGAGGGCTGGCGATGTCTACCAATGACGTGATGCTCGAAACGCTGACCGAGAAGATTCAGCGGCAGGATCGCTTCATCGCGCAGTTGCAAGCCGACCTTGAACAGGCGCGGCAAGCGTCCGTAGACGTGATGCTCGGGCAGCTCCGCTTGCGTGAGGCCGTCCTTCTGTACGTTGGCCAAGACGCTGACAACTTCGGGCAGCAGATCGCTGAGAATTTCGGCGGCGACGTTGCGCGGGCAGTGTTGAACAGCTTGTTTGTGCTTGACAACGTTCCTGTGCCGTCCGAGGCACGCGAGGCAATCCGCAAAGCGACCAATCACGGCATGAACAGGTGGTGAGGATATGGAAGAGTTTCTGATCGGTGTGCTGGTCGGCGGGCTTCTCTTTGGAGGACGTTCCAGCCGAGGCTTTGATGTTGGGGCCAGGTTGCGTGCCTATCTCAATCGCAAGCGATACGAGAGGCTGGAAAGGAAGGCCGCAGCGCGTGGCTTCGAGGGTGAGTTTCAGGAGCAATGGCGCATGCAATGTGATGGCATGCCATTCGAGTTGCAAACGGGTATTGAATCCATCCGCGCCTTTCGACGGGCTGAAACAATATCGAAGCAGAGTGCGGCTTGATCCATGCCCGCCAACATCTTGAACCTCCCCGACTTCAAGGTGCAGCGGGTCGAGGAAACCGACCACGACTACCACGTCTACGCCGAAGTCTCGAACCCTCCCAGCATCTGCACGGCCTGCGGCTCTGACCGGCTGATCGGCCACGGTCGCAACGAGCAAGTCATCCGCGACCTGCCGACACACGGCAAGCGGCTTGCGATCTACGTGGATACCCGCCGCTGGCGTTGTCAGTCCTGCGGCAAGACCTTCATGGAAGCGCTGCCGGCGGTCAACGCCAAGCGGGAGATGACCGAACGGCTGTGTCAGTGGATCGGCCAGCAGAGCCTGAAGCGCACCTTCGCCAGCATCGCCGACGACACCGGCCTGGACGAGAAGACGATCCGCAACATCTTCCGCGACTACGTGAACGAGCTGGAAGCTCAGTTCCGATTCGAGACGCCGAAGTGGATGGGCATCGACGAGATTCACCTGATCCGGCCTCGCTGCGTCATCAGCAACATCCACAACAACACCATCGTGAACATGCTCCCGAACCGGGACAAGAAGACGGTGGTGAACTACCTCTACAACCTGCAAGGGAAGAAGGAAGTTCAGTACGTGGCCATGGATATGTGGACGCCGTACCGTGATGCCGTCACGGCAGTGCTGCCGGACGCCCGGATCGTGATCGACAAGTTCCACGTCGTTCGGATGGCCAACGACGCGGTGGAGAAGGTCAGGAAATCTCTGCGCGAGCAACTGACGCCGAAGCAGCGCCGGGGCCTGATGCACGACCGCTTTGTGCTGCTCAAGCGCGAGCGCGATCTGAACGACAAGGAACGGCTGCTGCTAGACGGCTGGACGAAGAACTACCCTGAGCTGGGGGCCGCGTACAGCCTCAAGGAGGGCTTCTACGGCATCTACGAGGGCTCGGGTAGCCCGCAGGCCGCCATCGCGGCCTACGAGGCTTGGAACAAGGCTGTGGTGCCCGAGGTGCGGGACGCTTACTGTGACCTGATCCGAGCCTGGACGAACTGGCAACCGTGGATTCTTGGCTACTTCGACCACCCGGTGACGAACGCCTACACCGAGAGCCTGAATAGCCTGATCCGGGTGATGAACCGGCTGGGGCGCGGCTACAGCTTCGAGGCCCTGCGGGCCAAGATTCTGTTCACCGAGGGCGCACACAAGAAGACCCTGGCCAAGCCGAAATTCGAGCGCAGGCGCGAGCCTGTGGTGATGGACTTCGCGGCCGACGATGTGATGGGCTACGGCGTGCCGGGTCAGGGCATGGAAGGTCTGGCCAGGATGATGGTCAGGGCGCCAGGAAAGAAGGCTGAAACACACGAGATGGGCGAACCGGCCAAGAACTACGGAGCGGACATAAACACACTGACCGAGCTGATTGAGTCAGGCAAGCTCTGATGGCTCAAACACAGCCAAATCCGGATAGCCGATATTCCTAGATAGATGCTCCAACCATCCGTTATTTTTGAAGCTCCGCATTGTGACGCAGAGACTGGTGGGTGCTACCGGCCACAAGCAGCCAGCCGTCCGCTTGGTTTCGACATAAAATGCCCTGCTTTCAGACCCTGCCTAGGGCAGTTACGGGCATAGAATGACACTGCGACAAAAAATCCTGCTGCTTGGGTTAGTGGCCGTCTCGGGCATGTTCCTCGCCCTGTGGCTCCAATACAAGGCTTACCTAACGCAGTCCCAAGCTATCGAGGCAGTGGTGCGAAACGTCAGCGCTGTCGTCGCTCTTTCCCATGCTGCGCACGAGTTGCAGAGAGAGCGCGGCATGACGGCCATCAACCATTCCAAAACAAATGCCCAAGCGCTCGCCGAACAAGTTCGGCATACCGATGCGGCTCTAGCCGGAATCCGTGGCGACATCGCCAGTCTTGGCATGGCTCTTACCCAACTGCGGACGGAAGCGGCGACGGGGAGGATAACGCCCCTGGCGATCCTAGACAGCTACAGCAAGCTGCTCCAGCGTCTCGCCGACGAAATGGATCGACTTACCAGTGAGCCCGAAGCAGCCGTTGCCAAGACCGACATGGTTGCGCATACGCACCTAATGGCAGTAAAGGAGAATCTCGGACAGATTCGGGCAACTCTGGGCTACTGGACCGAACACAAGAGCGACGATTCCGTCGTGCTCAATAGACTATTCCGTCTCAAGAGTCTCCAAGAGGAGGAACTGCGCAAGTTCGGACTGGATGCGTCGCCTGAACTACGCGAAAGGCTTGCCCAGGAGTTCTCGGGACTGGAAGTTGCACAGACGCTGGAGACACTGGCGCAAATCGCCGCCGCTGGCAAGCTTCCGCAGACGCTCGATGTGCAAGCCTGGTGGTCAATGGCAACCGTGGCGGTTGATCGTCTGAAGGTCGTCGAGGACTATTCGCTAGAGTTAATCGAGAAAAAAGCGGAACTCGAACTCACGCAACTTCGAAGCTCCATGCGTTTAGGAGTGATCATTACGCTGGGGATTGGTCTTGCCGTCGTCATCATGGCCATATCGGCGACCGTTGCCTTGCTACGCGCACTGGATCGCGCACTGGGAAGCATGGAGCTCATCGCTGCCAGCCAGGATTTTCAAATTCGCATCCCTGCCGACACGCCGGATGAAATCGGTCGCATCTCACGGAGCTTCAATCAGTTGCTCGACATCGCAGAGCGATTGTTGAAGGAGAAGGACTACTTGGCCACTACCGACCCTCTGACCGGCGTCAACAACCGGTTGCGGTTCGCCAAGGTGCTCGGGGATGAGGCAGAAAGGAAGCGCCGGACCAACACGCCGATGGCGCTGGTCATGTTCGATGTCGACCATTTCAAACGCATCAATGATACCTACGGACACAATGTTGGCGACGAGGTGCTGAAGGCATTGGCTAATCTCGTCAGCACTGAGGTTCGCGTCACAGACTTCTTCGGCCGCTGGGGTGGCGAAGAGTTCGTTCTGCTTCTCAGGGACGACGATTGCGAGGCTGCCATGGCCGCTGCGGAGAAGCTCAGAAACCTGATTGCAAGTTCGGACATTCCTTCCGTGGGCAAGGTGACGTGCAGCTTTGGCGTGGCCGCCTGGATGCTTGGGGATACCGAGGCAAGCCTTGTCGCACGTGCCGACAAGGCGCTCTACGAGTCGAAGAAGGGCGGGCGCAACCTAGTCACTTGCACACAAGGAGTGACGGGAAATTGCCACGGCCGAGTGCGCTGCGCACAATAAGCCGACAGTGGCCCGCCTGGCGAGTGGACGACGATCACGGTATGGCCAACATCGTGTAAGGCTCGTGCGATGGCCTCGCCCAAGCCACCGTTGCCGCCCGTGACCAGGGCGGTACGTTGTTCAGCCGGCATTGCGGCCACCGGTCTTGCCCGGTGCCTCCTTATCCTGCGCCGAGGCCCACACGGCTCCCCACTGTTTGAAGATATCCTGGAACGGGAGTACCGCATCGCCCTGGCCTACGGCCTGCGTAACCGATTTCTGCCAGTCTTGAATAGCTATTTGCAGGCCTTGGGTGAAGGTTGTCTGGTTTTTGATCGCGACTTGTGTCAGCGCCTGCGCGCCGCCCACGTGGTACTGGAACTGACGCCAGAAGGCTTGTGCGGGCAGCGTGGCCAGTTCCTGCCAGTTCTGGGCCTTGAGCAGGCTTTCGATTTCCGCGCCGGACTCGGCAATGCCGTCTTTGCCCGCGCGCGTGGCGTTCTCCAACCATTGCTGGCCGTTTTCCTGCACCAGGCGCTGGAGGCGCAACTGCAGTTCCAGGTTCGCCTTGAACAGGTTGAGAGGGATGGTTTCATTGCTCATGGTCAAACTCCTTACTGGGTTGAGTGCCCACTCGGGCGGTCAAACGATCAGGCCATCTGGCCGATCGTTTTGCGAAAGCGTGCTAACGACAGGAAAAACAGCACCGTGCCGATCAGGGCCAGCGCCAGGAACGGCTGCCATACCGTCTCCAGGCCGGCGCCCCGGTAGAGGATAGCCTGGCTCAGTTCCACGAAATGGGTGGTGGGTGCGATCAGCATGATGTTCTGCGCTATCTCGGGCATGCTTTCGCGTGGCGTGGTGCCACCCGAGAGCATCTGCAGCGGCATGATGGTCAGCATCATCAACATACCGAACTGCGGCATGTTGCGCGCCAGGGTGGCGAGGAAGATGCCCATCGACGTGGTGGCGAACAGACTGAGCGCCGCGCCAGCGAAGAACAGTGCAATGGAACCCTCGACTGGAACGCCCAGGACGCCGCGCACCATGAGATTGAGGGACAGGAAGGAGGCGATCAGCACGACCAGGGCCATCGACCAGACCTTGGAGAGCATGATCTGCGCGGGTGTAACCGGCATCACCAGCAGGTGCTCGATGGTGCCGTGCTCGCGCTCCCGGATCAGCGCTGCGCCGGTCAGGATGATGGACAACAGCGTGATGTGGTTGATGATCTGCACCACCGAGCCGAACCAGGCCTTGTCCAGTGCCGGGTTGAAGCGTGCGCGCAATGCCAGATCCACGGGTGGCGCGTCGGTGCCGCGGTAACGCTTGACGAACTCATTGACTTCGCCGGTGAAGATCTGCTGTATATAGCCACTGCCGGTGAAGGCCTGGCTCATGCGGGTGGCGTCGACATTGAGCTGCACGGCAGGCGATCGCCCCGCCAGCACGTCGCGCTGGAAGTTGGGCGGAATGACCAGAGCGAAGGTGTACAGCCCCGCGTCCATGCCCGGGTCCACGTCCCTATAGTCGATCATGGCCGGCTGGGTGAACTGCGGGGGGTAGAAGGCCGAGGCAACCCGCTGGGACAGCGCCGAATTATCCTCGTCGACGATGGCGATGGGCGCGTTGTGCAGCGTCTCCGGCATGGACGTGGCCTTGGTGTAGACCGACGCGGTGAACACATAGACGATGAGTACGAGCATCATCGGATCACGCCAAAGGCTCCACAGCTCCTTGACACCGAGGTCGTAGATGTTGGCAACGTTTCTTCCGCTCATCTCAGCGCTCC
The DNA here is from genome assembly GCF_057621855.1 of Parazoarcus sp. PS-13 R2A. Classification (NCBI taxonomy): domain Bacteria; kingdom Pseudomonadati; phylum Pseudomonadota; class Betaproteobacteria; order Rhodocyclales; family Zoogloeaceae; genus Parazoarcus; species Parazoarcus sp. PS-13 R2A. The sequence continues at coordinate 15,910 of NZ_JBYEXN010000022.1, read as the reverse complement.
TGCTTCTTGAGTAGCAAAACGGCCGCACCGAGAATCACCGGAACCGACAGCAGCATCGACCACAACGGCCCCGCCAGATCGGCCAGGCCGAGCGCTTTGCTGAACACGCCACGGCTGATGGAGATCATGTGCGTGGCGGGGTAGATCTCGCCGATGAACTTGCTGGAGCCTTCAAGCGAGGACACGGGATCGATCAGGCCGGCGAACTGGGTGGCCGGAATGATGGTGCCGATCATGGCAAAGAACATGGCGGCGATCTGGCTGCGCGTGACGGCCGAGGCCAGCAGCCCCATGCCTGTCGCGGCGAAGGAGAAGATCAGCGCGGCCAGCGACAGGGTGAAGAAGCTGCCCGTGACCGGCACACCGAAGACGGTGACCGCGAGCAGGCTCATCAGCAGGAAGTTCACCATGGCCAGACCGACATAGGGCAGTTGCTTGCCAAGCAGGAACTCGATGCGCGTGACCGGCGTCACGTAGAGATTGGTGATCGAGCCCGTCTCCTTCTCGCGCACCACCGCCAGCGCGGTCAGCATCGCAGGCAGCATGAGCAGCAACAGCGGAATCACCGCCGGCACCATGGCCGGCAGGCTCTTGACATCGGGGTTGTAGCGAAAGCGCGTCTCGACGCTGGCATTGCCGGCTGCGCTGGCGCCGCCACGCTCGCTGGCCTGTGCCAGCAGCCAGTGCTGGTGCATGCCCTGAACGTAGCCCTGGACGGTTTCCGCGCGTTGCGGCATGGCGCCATCGAGCCAGGCGCCGATCTGCACGTTCTGGCCTCGCAATACATCGCGGCTGAAGCCAGGGGGGATTTCGATGGCCAGCGACAGTTCGCCGTTGCGCATGCGCCGGTCGAGGTCCTCGTAGTCGACGATCGGCGCGTGCTCGGTGAAGTAGCGCGATCCGGCCAGGTTCAGCGTGTAGCTCTGGCTAAGCGTGGTCTGGTCGCGATCGAGCACCGCATAGCTCAAATCCTCGACGTCCATGGTGATGCCAAAGCCGATCACGAACATCAGCAGCAGCGAACCGCCCAGCGCCAGGGTAGCGCGGACCGGATCCCGCTGCAGCTCCAGTGTCTCGCGCCACAGATAGCTGAACATGCGCTGCAAGCTGAAGCCTCCAGAGCGGTGCCCGCGGTGTTCAGCGGGTACCGCGGATGGCGGCTCCTCGTGATTGTCGGCCTCAGGCTGGCTGGGCGGGGCGGCTGTGCCGCCCTCGGCTTCGAGGAGGTAGCCGATGAAGGCCTCTTCAAGGGTTTTGGCGCCGCGTTTCTCGACCAGTCTGGCGGGCACGTCGCTGTCGAGCACCTTGCCGGCATGCATCATCGACATGCGGTCGCAGCGTTCGGCCTCGTTCATAAAGTGAGTGGAAATGAAGACCGTCACCCGGTCGCGCCGCGACAGCTCGATGAGCAGCCGCCAGAACGCATCACGCGCCACCGGGTCGACGCCGGAGGTCGGCTCGTCCAGAATCAGCAGCTCGGGCTTGTGCACCATGGCAACGGCCAGCGACAGGCGCTGGCGTATGCCCAGCGGCAGACTGGCCGGCAGGCTGTCGATGACGTCCACCAGCCCGAAGCGCTCCACCATCTCATCGACGCGACCGGGAATGTCCTCCGGGGGCACACTGAACAGCTTGGCGTGCAACTCCAGATTCTGGCGTACCGTGATTTCGCTGTAGAGCGAAAACGCTTGCGACATGTAGCCGACGCGGCGGCGGGTGTCCAGATCATGCGGGTCCACTTCGTGGCCGAACAGCCAGGCCCGCCCCTCGCTCGCCGGCAACAGGCCGGTGAGCATCTTCATGGTCGTGGACTTGCCGCAGCCATTGGAGCCGAGGAAGCCGAAGATTTCACCGCGCCGGATGCGGAAGGAGACGCTGTCGACGGCGACGAAGCCGCCAAAGCGCATGGTCAGCCCCTCGGCCTCGATGGCGATATCGTCCGTGCCGCCATCCGGCAAGGGGGGAATGACCACTGCTTCGTGCCCGCGCTTTTTCTCTTCCGGGAGCAGGCGGATGAATGCCTCTTCCAGGTTCGGGCTGCCTGTGCTTTCCAGCAATTGCCGCGGTGTGCCGGTGGCGAGGACCTTGCCGTCGTCGATGGCGGCCAGCCAGTCGAAGCGCTGCGCCTCATCCATGTAGGCGGTGGCCACGATCACGCTCATGCCGGGGCGATCGGCGCGGATACGTTCGATCAGATCCCAGAACTGCGCGCGTGCCAGCGGATCCACGCCGGTCGTAGGCTCATCGAGAATCAGGAAATCCGGGTCGTGAATCAGCGCGCAGCACAGGCCGAGTTTCTGTTTCATGCCCCCGGAGAGCTTGCCTGCCGGTCGCGCCAGAAATTTGAACAAGCCGGTGGCCTGGGTCAGTTCGTCGATACGCTGGCGGCGTTCCGCGGCGCCATGACCGAACAGCCGCGCGAAGAACTGCAGATTCTCCTCGACCGAGAGCGTCGGGTACAGGTTCCTGCCCAGCCCCTGCGGCATGTAGGCGATGCGCGGGCACACCTGCGTGCGATGGGCCTTGCTGGCCATGTCGCCATCCAGCACCTCGACCGTGCCCTCCTGGATGATGCGCACACCGGCCAGCAATGAGAGCAGACTGGATTTGCCGACGCCGTCGGGGCCAATCAGGCCGACCATCCGCCCGGCGGGAATGTCCAGGTCGATGCCATCCAGGGCAATGACGTCGCCGTAGCGCAGGCTTACCTGATGGACACTGGCAACGGTCGCGAGCTGCGCGCTGTGGCTCATACCTTACTCCGGCACGCGAGCGGTCAGGGTCTGGGGCCATTCGGCATTGGCGTCGAGCTTGACCCAGGCCACGCCGGGCAGCCCGGTCTTGACCTGGTCCAGGTGTTCACGCAGCAGCTCCTGCGAAATCTGCGCGCGCACGCGAAACATCAGTTTCTGCCGCTCGCTGGCGGTTTCCACCGTCTTGGGAGTGAACTGCGCCGCGCTGGCGACGAAGGAAATGGTGGCTGGAATCACAAACTCCGGCGCGGCATCCAGAATGATGCGTACCTCGGAGCCCAGCCCGACGCGGCCGGCCACGGTCTCGGGCAGGAAGAAGGTGATGTAGACGTCCGACAGGTCGATCAGGTTCAGGACGCGTCCGCCCGCTCCCAGCACCTCGCCGGGTTGCGCCACGCGCACCTGCACCCGTCCGTCGCGCGGGGCGCGCAGTTCGCTGTCGCGGATGTCGGCCTCGATGCGATTGATGCTGGCCGTGGCGGCGTGCACGCTGGACTGCGCGCCGACAAGCTGCGCCTTGGCTGCCTCGACTGCGGCGCGGGCGGCGGCGGCCTGCGCTTTGCTGGCCTCGAGCGTCGCCTGTGCGCCCCGTACACGCGCCCGGTCATCGTCCAGTTCCTGGATCGAGGCGGCGCCCTCCTGGGACAGGGTCTGCGAACGTGCCAGACGCCGCTGCGCGGCATCGAGCTCCGACTCGCGCTGGCCGACCAGGGCCAGGGCGGCAGTTACGTCGGCCTCGCGCAGTGCCACTTGCGCCTGCGCTGCGGTCACCCCGTGCTCGGCCTGCTGGCGCATGGCCTGAGCCTCGTCGCGCTGCGCTTCAAGTGTCTCCAGTTGCATCCTGGCCAGTGGCTGGCCCGCCGCGACGAAATCGCCTTCACGCACCAGTATGTCTTCGATACGTCCGGGCAGCTTGGTGGCGATGTCGATTTCGGTGGCTTCGATGCGGCCATTGCCGTTGGCGAACCCTTCGCCGGGTCCGCTGTCGGCAAGCTCCGTCCAGCCCCACCAGGCCAGCGCGATAACAACCGCTGCAGCGGCAGCGACCAGGAGTTTTTTCTTGAGAGAGGGGGAGACAGTCATGGGTTCGGCGTGCCTTAACGGGTTGATGGGGTGGAAGCGGGGGTCGAGGCCGCACCCTGTGCCTCGCCGGTTGCGGCGAGGGTGCCGCCGCCGAGCGCGGCATACAGCGCCACCTGGCTGGACAGCAGCGCGCGGCGCGCCTGTACCAGTTGTTGCTGGGCACCCAGCAGATCGCGTTGGGCATCCAGCACCTCCAGGAAGGCGGCCGAGCCGTTGTCGTAGCGCAACTGGGCCAGCCGTGCGCGTTCGCTTTGCGCTTCCAGGTTGGCTCTCTGGATCGTCAACTGCTCAGCCAGCCAGTGCTTTGCGCTCAGCGCATCGGCCACCTCGCGGAAGGCTGTTTGAATGGTTTTTTCGTATCCGGCGACGGCGATGTCGCGGCGCACTTCGCTCAGTTCCAGATTGGCGCGTCGGCGCCCGCCATCGAAGATGGGCAGTGACAGGGTGGGCATGAAGGTCCAGGCGCGACTGCCGGAATCGAACAAGCCATTCAAGTCGGAGCTGGCCGTGCCGAAGCTGCCAGTCAGCGCAATGCGCGGCAAGAACGCCGCGCGGGCCGCGCCGATGTGGGCATCGCTGGCACGCAATTGGTGTTCGGCGGAAATGATGTCCGGGCGACTGACCAGCAGCTCCGAAGGCAGACCGGCCCGCAGCTCAGCCAGCACCGTCGTTTCATCGAAGGGCACCTTGGTGGGCAGCGGGCCAGGATCGGCACCCACCAGCATCGCCAGCGCGTGCAGTTGCGTGGCGCGGGCTTGCTCAAGCTGGGCGAGCAGCGCCTGAGCCTGGTTCAGCAAAGTCTGGACTTGTGTGAGGTCCAGCTTCGAGGTCGCGCCGACTTCGACGCGGCGCCGGAAGATACGATAAGACTCCTCGCGGGTTGTCACGGTTTGCCGAGCGATAGCCACGCGTTCGTCGATCTCGCGCAAGCCAAGATAACCGTCCGCCACCTGGGCGATCAGCGCCAGATGGACGGCCTGGCGCGCCGCATCGGAGGCCAGCCAGCTTTGCAGGGCGGCGTCCTCCAGGTTGCGAACCCGGCCCCACAGATCCAACTCCCAGGTGCTCAAACCCACCTCGGCCCGATACTCGCCGCCCACCTGCGATCGGCCCGACATGTTCAGATCGCCAGGGACGCGGGCGCGTCCACCTTGGGCGCCCACGCCCACGGCAGGAAAACGATCCGAGCGCTGAATGCGGAATGTGGCGCTGGCTTCCTCGACGCGCAGCGCGGCCAAGCGCAGGTCGCGGTTGTTCTCCAGCGCGGTCTCGATGAGGCGTTGCAGCAGGGGGTCGGTGAAGTACGCCTGCCAGGCAAGCTCTCCCGCGTGGGCGCCGTCGGTGCCTGATCCAAGATGCGCAGGCCAGGCTTCGGGCACGGGCAGCGGCGGGGTGTCTGGCGCCGGAGCGAGCGACATGCAGCCGGTCAAGACGACGGCGCTCAGGGCCAACGAGGCAGTGCGCAAGCTGAACGCAGGAAACAACAGGGAAGCTGGGGGCATGGTCACGTTCCGTACGGGTATCGGGCTGAAGAGGGTCTGGTTGCAGAGGAGGGGATAGCTGCCACCCACGCAATGCGGAGTTCGTGGCCGATGTCCGCAGGCCTTCCTTTCCTGCTTGCAAGTGCTGTCAAGCCCACTTCATCTCCTTGTTGATATGTGCATCCCCGTGTCCCCTGGCTGGTTGATGAGGTGCTCTTCCTGTGTCACATCCCAATGTGCCGGGTTCGTTCGCGCCTCTGAGTTGGCTTGCATCGTGAAATTTGAAAACAAACGACTGGACGGTTATTTTTAATTATACGTGGGCACCTCGAATAACCCGAGGTTTCAGCGAATTCCTCCGCGCAATGATGACGGCGACCGAGTTCGGTCCAATTTCTCTGGCAACCCACCGTGTTTCTCGGCGGAGTTGCCCCGTTTTTGCCTCGAATCGCCCCAGGCATCGGCGATTCGGCCCATTTCGGGCGTCAGAAGGCCTCGATTCCGGCCTTCCGGAAGTAGACCAGTCGCTTCAGGTTGTAGCAGGCGGCCATCATCGTCATCGCGAAGCTCGCCCGCGCCTGGCCGATGGTGCGCAGCAACTTGCCACCCATCTGCTCGAGGGCGCCGAACACGTGCTCGACCCGGGCGCGCGTTTTGGCGATGCGCTGGTTACGCCGCTGCTGGCACTCGGACAGCGGCTTGTTGCGCTTGCCTTTCCTCTGGATCTGATTCCGGAAGCCCTTCTCTTTGAGCCGGGCTTCACGCGCCTCGGACGGGTAGCCCCGGTCGGCATAGACATCCCGGCTCGTGTTGGCGGCATCGAAGACGTTGTCGAAGTGCTGGCTGTCGTGCGTACTTGCCGTGTCGGTCTCGATTCGGCGAATGATCTTGTATTTCTTGTCGACGTTGATCGAGAGCTTGTAGCCGAAGTGACTCTTGCCGTGCTTCTTCGCCCAGGTCGCGTCGATGTCCTTCTGGCGCCGCTTCGCAGGCTTCCAGTCGGCGGGCATCGCACCTTGCTCGATCAGCGCCTTCTCGCCTCGGCTGTTGTGCTGCTTGGGGGCGGGTACCAAGGTGGCGTCGATGATTTGACCGCCACGCGCGATGAAACCCTTCCTGAGCAGCTGCGCCGAGACACCGTCAAAGAGCGCCTTCGCGCCCGCTTCACCGATCCGGTTCTCGAAGGTCCATACCGTGGTGCGGTCCGGGACGTTGGTCGCGTTCGCCAGTCCGCAGAAGCGCTTGTAGCTCATCCGGTCGAGCAACTGGTACTCCATCTGCTCGTCGGACAGGTTGTACAGACGCTTCAGCACCAGGATCCGCACCATCGTCTCGGTCGGGTACGGCGGACGCCCGCCCTGCGCGCTCACCGGGCGCGGCGCAACCTTATCCACCTCGGCCGCCAACGACGCAAAGTCGATGTGCGACTCGATGTCGGCCAACGGGTCGCCCAGCGAGTCGATCTTCTTGCGGTGATGCTCGTCAGCGAACAGGTCAGTCTTGATAGCGCTAAGCGGTTTCATCGGTGCAGGCTGTAGGTTCAGGACCTCGTAATTTTACCAAGGGCGGGCAAAGCGGAGGTTTTTCGAGGCGCCCGTAAGGGATACCTTAAATACCGATATTGGCACAATACTATCTGGATCGACTCAGCGATTTATTCGTACCGCATCAAACTGCTGCTGGCTAATCGCTCTTTCATTCAACGCGTGCTGCAGATTCTGCATTTCCATTCCAGTGGGTACCGTCGATGTTCCTTGCACCTGCACATTCGCACCCTCCGCCGCAACCAACTGGCGGGAGAAAGCCAAGGAGCGCAGCAAGGATCGGTTGTCTGATTTTCGCAGTATCTCCCACTTGCTCAGCAAACGCTATCGAAAAGTGTTGTCGTTTGGTGCTCGAATTCACTCTGGTCAGCCTTCCGGAGTTATTAATCGGTGCATGAGTTAGCAGGATGATGCAAAAACCGGCGATACCGCGTCAGCACTGAGGTTCAGGTCGAATTTCATCGTGACATCGTTTTCCGAAATATCTTTGTCGCTGCTTTCGAAGTGCCGTCGTGGCCGCAACGGCGGCCGCGAAGGTCCATTTGAGCTCTTGTGCTCATGCCTTCACCTCCGTAACGCTCAATTTCGCGATTCGGAGCAGGTTGTATGCAGCGCCGGAATAAAGGCCGCCATTTGGGTCTTCGCCTGGCCGATGAAGCGGGTCTTTCTCAACCCGCCGACCGTTTTCAACCAGCCAAATATTTCCTCGACGCGCTTTCGCTTTCGCTGGCTGACCCGGTAGCCCTCGGTCCGGGTGGTCCGCCCATCCAGTCCAGGCGTCTTCCGATCCTTGATGCGCGCAATGTGCGGACGGATCTGAAGCTCGCGCAGATGCTCGACGAACGCCTTCACGTGATAGCCCTTGTCCGCATCCAGTGTCTCGGGGTGAATGTGCCTGCGTCGCGCTCACGTGAGCAACTGCCGGGCCGCACGGTGCTCGGGGTCCGTTGTGCTTTGATGCGTGGCGTTCGAGCGCTTCTCGCCTTTGAAGTCGACCATCCCCGTGCCATGGACAACGTCATTGGGCGGGGTGCCGTCCTTGCGTTTGAAGCTCTTGAACGAGGCCCAGGCGTCGATCAGCGTGCCGTCTACCGTGAAGTGGTCCGAGGACAGCAGATTCTGCTTCTGGGCCGGCTTGACGACCTCGTCGAAGAAGCGTCGGGCTACGTCAGTGGCGACCAGGCGCTCACGCAGACGGCTGAAATTCGATTGGTCCAGCGTCGGACTCTCGAGATCCATGTCGAGGAACCAGCGGAACAGGATGTTGTAGTCGAGTTGGTCGCAGAACTGCCGGTCGGAGCGAACCGAATACAGCGCGATAATCAGTTGCGCCTTGAGCAGACGCTCTGGCGGAATCGACGGACGGCCGACCGACGAGTAAAGCGCATCCAATTCCGCGCAAATCACACCAAGGGCTCGATCCGCCAAACGCTTCACTCGTCACAGCGGATGATCGGCAGGCAGACGCGATTCCGGCGAGAAATAATGGAACATCGAGGACTGGGGGTCTAGTTGGCCGCGCATCGTTGCAGTACCGGGAGTTTGGAGATGGTTCTATGACAAGCAGCTTGATGGGTCGTTCACTGACTTTTGCATCATCCTGTTAGTACGTCGAACCATCCCTGTTCTCCTTTTCTTATCATGCACAATTAGCGCCCTGCATAATGCTGAATGCCGTCACACGTTAGTAGGGCTTGCCAAGGTAGAAATAGAAACTGGAATCACCGGCCGCCGCGCGCCCATACCCAAGATAAACTGCCCCGAGCGGGGTATCTATGGCTGTAAAAATACTGGCAGACTTCAGCAAACCTGTGGGACTTCCCCTCACAAGCGGATTACCAACCTTTCCTGCTTCAAGTGATACGCCTGCATAGCCCCCTTCAAGCAGTCCGCTATCAAATATTTGCCGATAGTACATAAGTCGGCTAAACGCGAGTCTCTCTCCGAGCAACTGGCCCGTCGTATAGCCAGACAAGCTCAGAAACCCACCCAGTTGAAACAGGTCGTACTGTGGCAACGGGCCCTGACCAACATGTCCCCCGGCCTTAAACGAAAGATTAAAACTATGTGAACCGAATGAACGAACAATAGTGCTATCGGCACTCCATTTCGTATAGTTGTCGTCAGCGCCTAGCGACCTATGCGATTTAAATATTTCTGCTCTAACTGACCAGCCATCTCGAGGGAACGATGTATTATCAAGCTGATCAAGCAGCAAGCTCGCCCTGAACGCCGCTTGAGCAATGCTAGATGCACTTGGCGCAAGGCTGGTCGGGCCGGTATCAAGTTTCGGATAGCGGACGCCTTTTAGCAGACCGATCCGCGCCTCACCATACTCCTTCCACTGCGTCCCCAGATCCAACCCGACCTTGCTGGTACGGTAACTAATGGTCGCGATGCGGTTATCTCCTTGATAAACGTCGGTCTTACGACTTTCATATCCCACGTAAGGAGCGACAAAAAAGGGACCTTCCGCACTGAGTGGTTGATAGAACTCGCTGAGGAAACCATTGGGGGTGCCAGCTTTAAAATTTGTGCGCCACTCGGCTCCAAAGGAATTGATCCAGGTTTTGCGATAGCTGGCCAGCAGGTTGTAATTCGACTCAGAATTAAGATCAGACGACAGTCCGAGACCGAAACGTACATAATCTGGCCCCCAAGACTTCTCGATCGCATCGACCATCAGGACCCGCTTATCGGAGTCATCGATAAAGCGGTACGCCACGCGCTCATAATCGCCTGTACCATAGAGACGGCGCAAATCAGCGTCGAGCGTTGCCTGGTCCGCTGGTTTGCCTACTTCAGTAATCAAGGATTGTCGCGCCACTTGCGGGTTGATGTGTTTGAAATCGCTGAAGCGTATATCGTCAATGGGGCGAGTATCGGATGCCATAACCTGCGTCTGGCGGACGCGTAATGCAGCATATTCTTCTTGCGGAATGGAAAGTGCTTTCAGCCGCTCGGAAACCATACGCGCCGCAGCTTCTCCTAGTGGAGAGATTTCTGCCAAGCGATCAAAATCACCTGTTGAAAACCCTTCGAGTTCCGGTGAAATCAGAATATCATCCTGCTTCATCGACGCCAGCGATGCCTGCACATTTTGTTCCGTAAGAATGCTCAGCATCTGTCCTGCAACACCAAAAATGGAGCTCAATTCCTCACGCTTCAGCAACGGGGTGCCGACATTAACGGCAATTACAATGTCCGCCCCCATTTCTCGTGCGGTCTGCACAGGTAAGTTGCTGGTCAACATGCCGTCAGCAAGAATCATCCCGTCGAATTCAGCAGGCGCCACCGCACCAGGCACAGCCATGCTGGCACGCATGACGTTCGCCAACACGCCTTCCTTGAAAATGACCGCTTTACCAGTCACCAGATCCGTGGCCACCGCTCGGAAAGGAATCGGCAAGTCATCAAACCGGTAGAAGCCCTGCACCTTGGATAGGCGCCGCAATACGGTTTCGATCTGGACACCGCTAACCAAACCCTTGGGAAGCTTGAGGCCGCCCTCGCCCACACCGAACTCAGGACCGAAAAAGCTCAGGTAGTCATCCTGCTTGCGTCGCATGCTCAGTTCCTGCCGCGGCGGCTTTTCTTTGATCAAAAAACCGGTAGTCATCCCTGCCACGATCCGGTCCATTTCCGGCGAAGTGAGTCCTGTTGCATAGGCCGCACCGACCAGGGCCCCCATACTGGTGCCGGCAATGCAGTCAACCGGTACGCGATACTCCTCAAGTACCCTGAGCACGCCAATGTGCGCCGCACCCCGCGCACCGCCACCGGACAGCACCAGGCAGATTTTCGGACGCATGGCAGATCCGGTTTCACCACGCGGCTCATCCGCCTTTGCCAGCGGAGTCATTCCCGAGAATAAGGATGCCACGGCAATCCAGAAAGCCACCATCCCACGCATACACTGACCGTGCATTCCAAGCCCTTTAAGAATCATTCCTTAGCCACCAAAACGCAGGGCCTCTACGGCTGCACCCGGCATCAATGTCCGGATTCGCTTCGAGAATTCATGATCCGTTCCTGCGGCTCGTGCCCTGGCATTGATGTGCGCGCGCGTTTGAATCTCCACAAATGGCAAATCGTCCATTTGCAGCCTGCCCATTTCAAAGAGATATTCTGGAACGTAACCGCTTGCAATAATTTTCCAACTAAATGGAAGCTGCTGCGGATTGACACGAGTATTCATCCATATTGCGGTCGTGCAGTTCGTCGTAAGCGAATTATAAAACTCCGGTTGCACGCTCAGTGCGTTGATTCTGTTCATGTACTCCAGAAACAGGCGGCGCCGGTTCTCGGGCGAAGTCTTTGTGCGGTACAAATAAACGTCTTCCGGAGGATCCTGCCGATAATTGGTGCGCACGCCAATCACATCCCGCTCATCCGCCACCACGTAATAGAGCTCGTACTGGCGGAAGAACCCCTTGAGGTTGGAGTAGGCTTCACCCTTGGTCTTACGCACCTCGATCGAAATCGCCAGGTACTCATCATCGGCAAAGGCAAAGCTTAAAAACACATGCGCAATCGCTGGCCCCATCCAGTGAGATGTCACCAGATCAACCGCCTCCAGTTTCCGCAGATCGAAACGTTTATTGTAATAAGATGGCGTGAAGTCCGTTTCGCTGCGGTAGGTGAAGTTGCGGATATTATAGACTGTCACAAAATCGCCTTCGATTTTGGCATGGGGCAACAAGGACGTCTCATCCTGCCAATCGCGCGTATTGCTAGGCTCCAGCTGCGACCACAAAACCATGAGAAGGGAGAGCAGGACAAAGTAGGGGGCAACCCGCTCCCAGCGCCGTCGAGTAATTGCAAAGACGGCAAAGATGGCAAACAGAGCCAGGACGGCAATCAGGCCAAAACGTGCAAAGCTATTGGCTGGCCCCGCATAGGCAATAAACCCTCCGCCCCATACTGCACTCCCAAGCACCAGCATCCCGAACAGCAGCGTGCTTAACACGCGGAAAAAGCGTAATAGCAATGTCTGCATTCCTCACTCTAAAATTAACTTGGCGGTTTCAAGTCTGAAGTGCAACAATCGGCATACGGCATACGGCATACGGCATACGGCGTACGGCATACGGCATTCAAATACCACATTCCAGTTTGAGGTAGCATACATCCTGTAAATTTCGATGTGAGGAGTGTGGACATGAAAATACGTGCGCATGCAGTCCCCGACGGGGTTATCGAGTTCGCGCAGAATGATACCGCACTGGAAAAGGAAATCATCACCAGCTTGAGTCCTGGCGCCTGTTCGCTAACAAGACGCTGATTCTCGACTCTGAGCGTACCTGTACCGTATTGCAGTCCGCGGCAATCAGCCGCATCGCTTTTCTCACTGCCCTGCCCATTTCCCTGCTCGAAGCCCCCCACAACGACGACTTACCGAGAACACTGCCGCCCTGAGCAATTGGGCGACCGACGGCGGTTTTACCCAATTAACGGGAGCAAACCCCGGCGAGAACTATAAAGGCCACGTGCTTTTCGAGATGGCCGGCAGCCACCGGCTGCTGGTGAATCTTGAGGGCGAACTCGCAAGCCAGCCCGATTTGTTCTCGAAACTTAACCATATCTACGATCTGCCTTTCTATGCCCTACCTCATCCCCAAGGCGGCTTAGTCGTTATGAATATGCGTAACATCGTTGCCTTAACCTATCTACCCGGCCTGAAGGAATACCCGAAAGGCTATCTGCCCGCTGAGCGGTGCTAACCGTGCCGTCCCACCTGCACCGACTTTTTATTTATCGGTTCCCGTTTCCGTACTCGGCATGACCTGCACAACCAGTGGCGCACTGGCGTCGAGATGCACGTCACGCTGCGGGAACGCAATGACAATGCCGTGCTCGGCAAATCTCGCAGCAATCAACAGGCGCAACTCGCTGAGCACGCTCCGTGTTGTCGGCATGTTGGCGCTGATCTCTAGCCAGACATAAAGGACAAGCAGTTGGGCGTTGTCGCCAAAATCCTCGAACAAAGCCTCTGGGGCGGGTGTCCGAGCAACCTGCGGATGATTCACGGCCAACTCCAGCAAAAGTGCGGTGGCTTTCTGGAGCGATGTCCCATAGGCGACACCAACCTTTACCGCAAAGCGCACGCTGCGACTACTATGTGTCCAGTTGGTGACATTCTGCTCGATGAAGGTGCTGTTCGGCACCAGAGTATCAATGCCGTTGACGTTACGGATAGTGCATGAGCGCACATTGATGTCGGTAACTACACCAAGGACGGTTCCAACCTCAACCAGATCGCCGGGCCGGAATGGGCGCTCAATCAGAAGCATCAGGCCGCTAATAAGGTTTTTCAGCATTGTTTGCATGCCAAAACCAACGCCGATGGCAATAGCACCGCCAAGGAAGGCGAAGGCTGCGAGAGGGATTTTGACAATCGCCAAACTGACCAGCAGCAGGATGACAATGCTCAAGGCGAGAATCCATTTGCGGGCAATCCGTGCCTGCGTTGCATCCATTGTCATGCGCCTTACGGCAACACGGAAGTACCAGCGTGTCAGCACCGCTATCAGAAAGTAACCAATCACCAGTATCGCCACAGCCACGAATGCCTTGGCAACAGTAATGCTTCGTGTCCCGGTAATCTTGCGTCCGTCAACCTCAAGCGTATCCTCGATAGAAAAAAGTTCGTAATACCAGACTTTGCGCGCTCCGTTGACGAAACTGGACAGCCCTTGCTGAGCCTTGTCGCCCAATCCCAACCCCTTTGAAACGGACTCGAATTCCGCTCTCCCGCGTTGCACCAGTTGCCGCAATTCCTCGAGTTCACTATATCCATTCAAGTAAACCAGCTGGCGATCCGTAAGAATCTCCAACATCTGCTGATGGAACTTTTGCTCCATGTGCTCGATCTGGCCATGACGTACCCGCTCATGTTTGTTGATCGAGTCCAGTGTCAGCTTGAGTTGTGCCTCGATATGTCGAATGACCGGATCGAGCTTTGTTATCAGGCTAAGACTGCCCTCGTAGATCTTGCGCAAATCGGGATGTTGACCCTGACTGGCGAGGGCCACGTCATAGCGCATCTCCCAAAAGGCCAACTGGATATCCAGTCCTATCAACTGGTTGCTGATCATCTCCAGTGAGGTTGCCACATTATTCCTGCGTGCCTCAGCCAATGTCAGTTCGTGGTCAGTCGTTGCGACGTCGGCCTCTGTTGTCGCAACCCTTCTGTCAAGATCAGCGACTTGACCCTTCATGCGCTTGATCACACTTTCGGTCTTGCTTCGTTCGATGGCGCGCAACGGGTTGATCTTTCGCAACAACCCGGTGTTTTCCTCCTGTTCCTTCTTGAGCTTCGCCTCTTCTGCAGCCAGATCCTGTCGACCCTTGTAGAGCGAACCACGCAGATCAGCCAATTTTCGAGTCAACGCATTCAACTGTGCGCGCCGGTCCGCCACCGTCTTGTTCGCCGCTTCTCGCGCCGTGGAATTGGTCTCGAGTTGCTGTAGATAGTCGTCCCGTCGCTCGGCAATACGCTCTCTGATGGACCGAATATCCGTTTCAGAAAAGCTGACAGAAGCTTCTGCTGCCTCAATCATCCGGCGACTCAGATCAACCTCCAGTTGATCGCCAGCGCGGCGGGCATCAACTGCCTGACGCTCGACAACCAACTTAGCCAGATAGGCGGCATTCGCACGCGCCTCAAGCTCAGCCAGTTGATATTGCCAACGCATTCGTTCCTCATCTCTTTCTTGCCGGCTTTCTTCCATGCGCTCCCGCGCTTGCCGCTCCCGAACCTGGCTCTTGGCGGTAAGCAGCCGAGCATTTTCGATTTGTCCATCGATGATTTGCAGTTGTGCTTCCTGACCGCGCAGGGTGAGAAGGTTATTCTGCAGTTCCGCGCGCAAACGATCGACCAGTAAAATCGAATACGGTGGGGGATCAGAAAATCCCTGCCAGAGTTGTATGCGCGACTCAATCTGCTGCCTCTGCTTTTCCTGTTCGACACGATCGTTCAGCGCATTGATATGCTGCTGATAGGAAAAAGCCAGATACTTCAGAAAATTGTAGCGATCGGACAATTCCTTGTCTGATGCGCCTTGGGGTGCGCCCCCTTGCCGACCGGGCGATTTGTCGATGCGCGCAATGTCAGCCAGTACGCTTTTACGCAATTTGTCTAACTCTTCGACCGTGATGTCCTTCTGCGGCGCTTCTACCTGTCTCTCGGGTGCGGTTGCCGCAGGTGCATTCATAAATGGCACAGACATTTGCGCAGCGGCCGGCAAGGCCAGCACTAGCCCAGTCCAGGTAATCAGGAAAACTGACCACAATTTCCGGGAAGGCGACAAGAATGAATTCATGGAATTAGCGGTCCTGCAAAAAATATTTTTTCGAAATGAAGACTTAGCATCAAAAGAGCCCAGCTTAACTGAAGCGCCTCGGTTTATGTGGAGGCCGGTTGGTTTAAATCGGACCGCAATTGCTATTTGATTGGCGAGTTGCCTGTAGTAGTTTGCGTCAGCTTTCGCAGGCGGGATATAGCCGATGGGTGCGATTAGTAGGTGGTTATTGAACCAGGCCACTCATTCCAACGTCGCCATTTCTAATGCTGCCTTGTTTCTCCATGGTGCGCGGCGGTGAATGAGCTCGGCTTTGCAGAGCCCGTTGATGGTCTCTGCCGAAGCGTTATCGTAGCTTTCGCCCCTTCTACCAACTGACGGCTCCACGCCAGCTGCTGCAAGACGGTCTGTATAGCGAATAGAGACGTATTGGGACCATCCGCATCGCACGCTCGCGCACCTCTGGGGAAGACTTGTTTAACTTGTTCTTCGCTACATCTTCTCAAGAGTTGGAGCCTCCATCAAACCTCGGGGTGTTTCACAATGCCACTTCGCTCTGAAGCATTACAGCCTAGTGAGCGATCATCTGTGGCTCTTTGGGTTTGACCGTCTGGATTTTGGTGATAACGATGGGAAAGAGTGGATTATGCCTTTCAGGTTATGAGTTTTGGTATTGATTGCGTTACAGATGGCCGATATACCGCGTGAGTAATGTTCTTGAAGAGGGTGTGATTGAAACAGAGCAG